>JAZKGM010000274.1:0-4480 GCA_040385895.1 Bacteroidota bacterium | reverse complement strand
AGTAAGTGCCGGCTGGTTCAGGAACCGCTTGAACGATGCATACAAAGAGATCAGTGATAAGTATGCCGATTATAAGCTGAGCGAAGTGCTAATGAGCATGTATAAGCTGATCTGGGATGATTTCTGTGCCTGGTACCTGGAGATGATCAAACCGGAATATGGCAAGCCCATTAATGAATCGACCTACAAAGAAACGATCTCATTTTTTGATGAACTGATGCGCATGCTGCACCCGTTTATGCCATTTATTACCGAAGAAGTTTGGCAGAACATTACCGAGAGAAAAGAAGGGGAAAGCATTTGCGTGAGCGTTTATCCGGTGAAAATATCACCAGATAATCAGGCAAAGATCGACCTGCAACATGCAGTTGAACTGATCCAGCAGGTAAGAAACCTGAGGAACAGCAAGGGCATCAGTCCTAAAGAGGCATTCGATATTGCCATAAAAACATCGGATAAAAGCAACTATGAAGCATACCAATACCTCATCAGGAAACTGGCCAATGTAAGCGCTGTTTCGTTTGTACAGGAAAAGCCCGAGAAAGGAATTTTACTCCCGGTTGATACCGATGAGGTTTATGCATTTTTGAATCTTCAGATCGATGCAGCAGCAGAGAAAGAGAAGATCAGCAAAGAAATAGAATACCTGCAGGGTTTCATGAATTCGGTGGATGCGAAGCTGGGCAATGAGAAGTTTGTAGCCAATGCCAAGCCTGAGCTGGTTGAAAAAGAGCGGCAGAAAAAGGCCGATGCAGCAGCTAAAATAGAAGTGTTGAAAGGAAGCATGGCCTCGTTGTAAAATGCTTATTGTCGGACGATATAATGGCGCGGTGAGCAAAGCTCACCGCGCCATTTCTTTTTATAACAATGCATTCTGGATCCTCAGCCCAAGTGTAAGCTGTTTAAAAGACATTGGTGTGGCGGGAGTGAACAGAAATGCATCCTCGCCAAGAGAACGTTGTTGTGTGTATTGAAAGTACAACCAGAAGCGACCGCTTTTCCCCGTGGGATATTCGGCCCGCACACTAAAATAAGAATCCCTTGTTGCCGATCCGTTATCATACCAGAGCATGGCAATGGCCCGTTTTTCGGCTACATCTTTAGAGATACAATATTCGCCACGTAAAACTACGGGCCTGCTGTAATTAAAGAGGTTGCCATTAATATCCGGGGTAACCATATCGCCAATGCGCGTGCCCCTGAACCGGAAGTCGATGCCCGCAAGCACACCCCATTTAGGGTTGCGGTAACCGGCCAGCAGCAGGTACCCCATATTTAATGTATAGCTGAAACGCGTTTCCACATCCTCTTCCGATGTGCCTGCTTTTGTTTTCCTGGGCGTATTGTTCATTCTTCCAAAGCTCATGTCCATGTAAAAAGCATCATGAAAAGTAAAAGCGCGCTCTTTGTTCCAGAAACCGGAAACTAATTTTACCTCATTCGATACATGAAGTCCGTAGGCCGTTCGCGCGGCACTGTCTTTGGGCGTGAGGCTAAACTGTGTAGGCCCGATATTAAACCGCATAAAATCCCTGATGCCTGACCGGGAAAGGTAAATATATTGCTGGGCATGTGTGATGGCAACTGCTGCGAACAACAGCGCAACCGTGGTTAGTGTTTTTTTCATAGAGGCAAGTTGGAAAAAACAATATGCCGCCCTATCGCATGAAATACGTAAATTAAAAAACGCAGCGATCATTTCTGATGCTGCGTTCTTGTTCAACTATAAAACTAACCTATTTCGTATTGTCCGAACCTTTAACCAGTGTGCTTGTTACGGTGATCCCGTTTTGTTTAACAATAACATGGTAAGATCCCCCGCTTAATGAATTGATATCAACACTGCTGGAAGTGCTTCCGCTAGGCAGTGTAAATTGCTTAACAATGGCACCACCATAGTTAATAATGGTAACATCTATGGGTGAATTACCTGCATTTGTCAATCCAACGTTTACATAATGACCCGCAGGATTGGGTGATAAGGTAACTGCACTTTGGTTCTCCGAGATCAAATTGTCTTTTGGCTGAACACTTGATGAACCGTCATTTCCAACACTTAGCCCTCCGGATGGTTTACCCGATTGGGCATCCAGCATCGTATAGTTGCCGGCAGGAAGCTTGTTCGATGAAATGATCTTACCATTGGCATTCATTACCACTGTTGTTACCGGGTTGTTATTTTCATCCATGATGATCATCAGTTTGGAACCGGAGTCGGATTGCGCTGTGCTGTTTTCACCGTGGTTCATGTTTGCGATCATCTGTATGTCGTAACCGGAAAGCACTTCATAATCGTCTTTAAATACAGCAATGTTAGTGGCATATTCGGTCTGAACAGCATTGCCATAATAAGTACTGCTGTAGTGTTTGTAGCCTGAAGTTTTAACGAGGTAATTACCGGCACCCACTTCATTGAATTCATAATATCCTTTGGTATTGGTAATGGTTCTTTGAATAATGTTACCATTCGGCTCAACCAATTGAACCAGTATTTTTCCTGCATATTCAGCATCTGCAAACACGGTTCCTTTTATTGTTGTCGAAGTAAGCTCAATTCCTTTAGCCACGCTGATCAGCTTATATACTTCGGCCTTACAGTTGGTTTTGGTATTTACAGCAGTTAATGTAACGGCATATTGGCCGGCTTTGGTATAGATGTGTTTAGGGTTAAGCTCTTTGCTTGATTCCCCATCACCAAATTGCCAGTTAACAGATACGTTAGCCGAGGCGTTGATGTGTGGCATAAAATGAAACGAATGATCATAGCTTGAATAATAATCAAAAGCTGCGGTACACTCGTCTGTTGTTTTATCGTTTTTATTTTTTGCTTTATCGTTATCAGCATCAGCAGCAGGGTTCTGCACTTCATTTCCTTTTATCTTATCTGCGGTGATCACCACATCAGAAAGGGTACGGTTGCCAGATCTTTCTTTATTGCGGCCTGTGCGCAGCATATTGCCTGTGTTTTTAGCAGATGCTTGTTTTGTGCTTGACAAAGAAGGAGTTGTACTTGTATTGCCTGATTGCTTACCGGTGAACGCAGAGCCTTGGTTTGCCGATAGTAAAAAAGCCTGTTTTGCAGAGGGTTGCAGGTTTGACGGAGCTCCGCCATTTCCTCCAAGCGGGTTGTCCGCCTTGCCATCCAGGCTAAGGCCTTCTTCCTCATTGGTTTGTTGCGATCTTTCATTACCCGTACCGCTCAGGTAGTAGCCTCCTATAATGCCTGCCATTAAAATGGCAAGCAATGCGATGATGGTTAACAGGTTCCGGCTCTTTAAAAACCTGTTTTTACGGGCATGGATGTTTACCAGCAGATCCATATCAGGTTCTGCTTCGTAGCTATCCAGTTTTTCCCGAATCAACTCATCAAAGCGGTTATAATTATCCGTGCTCATATTCTTGCTGATGAATTCCCTTGTATTAATTTAATCAAATAATTTCTTGCCCTGGCCAATTGCGATTTTGATGTACCTTCCGAAATGCCCAGCATTTCGCCAATTTCATTGTGCTGATAACCTTCAACCACGTATAAATTGAAAATGGTGCGGTATCCGTCAGGCATTACCTGTACTTTACCCATCAGTTCGCCAACCGACATTCTGCTGATCACGTTGTCGTCAAAGCCCACATCATAAGCGGCTTCTATATCAACATTATTAGCTAACTTTAAATTTTTATGATAGTGCTTAATCGCTGTATTAATCATTATTCTCTTAATCCACCCTTCAAATGATCCTTCTGCTTTAAATGATTTAAGATTTAAATAAACCCTTACAAAACCATCCTGAAGTATATCCTTCGCATCATCCCTGTTCTTGGCATAACGCATACACACCCCCGTCATTTTACCGGCAAACCTCCGGTAAAGCTCGTTTTGGGCGAGTGCATTGTTACTCAAACACTGTTGAATAAGCTCAGGTTCTGCTAACTCCTTCAGGTGTTTCAATTTGGCGATTTTACTATAAGACTACGTGTTTTTTATTTTGGTTGCGCGGAATACAAATAAAATAACACCGTCCCCGGCAGAACGATGTTTGTTTTGAGGGGCGTTGTTTTTAAGGTAAGCTGCTTTTAAACTCCGCATACCTGGTATCAAAGGTTCCGCTATTACCGCCACTGCCAAGGCATTTCCAGGTTGCTTCAATATTGGCCACCCGGTTATCGGGGTTGGGGTGCGTGCTTAAAAATTCAGGTGTTCCGCCCGAAGAGCTGCTTATTTTCTGGAAAAAATATTTAGCGCCTTGCGCATCGTATTCTGTACCCAACAGGTAACGAACGCTGTAATCATCCGCTTCGGTTTCATCGCTCCTGCTGAATTTTAATGCAAGTAGCTGTGCGCCAAGTTCTGCGAGCTGCTGAGCGCTTCCATCCGTTAATATATCGATCAAAACCTGTACGCCATAAGATTTCAGCATCTGGTTGGCGCTATGCCTTCTGTCGGCATGGGCAATTTCGTGTCCCATTACCCCGGCCAGCTGGG
>JAZKGM010000273.1:4883-13502 GCA_040385895.1 Bacteroidota bacterium | reverse complement strand
GCTTAGCTCATGTGAAAGCACACCCACCCTTGCGTTATACGACAGGTTATGGAGTAAAATGCTGTCTAATATGCCTTTGCTTCTGGTGCTGATCGTGATCACATAATGCCTGTTCTCCGGTTTACGGAACATGCTTAACAAGGTTGGCCGCGAAGCCAGGGGTGTTTTTGTTTTTTTAAGGAAAAAACGGATATGGACCTTTTTGAGTTCGGGAAAAAAGGTTAACGCCTGCAATGCCTGATCTTCGAAGCCTGCAGGTAATTCTTTGTTCATTCCGTATTCTTTTTTAAGTTCCGTTATATCTGTTTTTGTCGTGGTAAAATCTTTTACAACCTGCGTGTATGCAAGGTTTGTTAAAAAAAATAACATTGTTACCGTTGTAAATCGTGTTTTAATTAACATAGTTCCTGATTACAGGGATTTTAGCCCTGTTAATGATCAATAGCCAGGCACTCAGTATAAATACCACCAGGGCCAGGGTAAATAATGTACCTCCATCATCCAGCACCACGATCCCTAATATGGTTAAGTGGGTAAACAATGCTCCTGTAATAACCGCGAGTGCAATTAGCGAACCCAGCCAAACGGTTGAAGGAACTAAAATCAATACTGCTGCGATCAGCTCTGCTATTCCTGAAGCAGTCCTTCCCCACGGCTCAATGCCAACTTTGGTAAAGATATAAACAGACTCGGGCGCAGCCGTAAATTTAAAATAAAGGGTTTGTAAGAGGATCACCGCCACAATTAAGCGTGCTGTAAACGATAGCCATTGATTACGTTGTTTGATCATACCGGTTAAAATAATTTTCGCATCCCGATCCGCGTTGTTGCAGAAAAACCATTCGTGTGCATGTATTCGGTATGAAACAACAGGCAGGTTTGCCTGCTCAAAGTCATTTTAAGCCTTACATAACCATAAGCCACCGGTTCTTTTGGCATCACCAGTTTATTCCTGTATACGATCATATCGGTATTGTTGCCAAAATAAAGGTTGTTAAAAAAGTGATCAGCCCAAGTTGCCCGGCCGCTGTTTAAACTGAAGGGTTTTACCTGTGCTTGCAAAACAGCACAGCATAATATGGGTATGAGCACCACAAGCATTTTCATTTCAGGATCACTATTTTTTGCCGGGCAAAACCTTTGCTTCCTGTGATCCGCAGCTGGTAAATGCCATTTGGCAGGTCACCCACATTTAATGAGCTGCCACTGCTGATCGATTGTTGTTTTACTTTTACCCCCCGCAGATCGTATATGCAAACATCTGCCGCTATCACCTCGTCTGTTTCAATGGTAATAATCTCTTTGGCCGGTGAAGGATAAACATTCAGTTTGAGCATATTCGGCTCACTGATACCGGTTGTGCCCTGAAGGCTGGCCGACCTTTCGGATTGAACAACTTTTTTATCTGACGAATGATTAACAATGGCCAGTGCATAAACTTCGGCCGATCTCCAGACACTGTTTTTTGCAATAACTGCAGTAAAAGTAACTGAATCACCAATGGGAACAGCAGCTTTAAAGGTAAGCCCGTTTGCCGGGAAAAAGCTTTTACGGAATACATCATGATGAACCTGTTCGCCATTGGGAGCAGAATAGTTCAGTTCTTTCTCGACCAGGGAAACAAACAACTGAAGATCTCCAAGCGCATGTGCAGCCATTGTTTTTATAAATACTTCTGCCTTTACAGAGTCGGCTGAATAATTGATGAGGTTTACCCTGATGCTTAACGGAGAGGTCTGGTCAAGATAGGGTTGAAAAATAGCAGGTGCATCATAGTCTGAAATGGTACTCACAACTTCTCCCTGGATCACGATACGCGGAGTTGCGCCATAAATCCCATAATAATTGGTGCGCGCATCATTTTCGGTTTTATTATGCTGGTTTAACAAACAAGCGCTGTAAGGCGAACTCGGGTGGATAGCGATATGAAAGATATCTTGCCGGGCGCTGAGGTTACTGTAAAATCCTGGATTCCTGGATGCGCAAACACTGCATTTGGTATTGGTACAGTGCTCGGCAACCACTTTTTTGGCAACCTGTGCCTGCAAAACAGCAGGAATTAACAATATGCCGGCAAATGTACTGGTCGTATATTTTTTTAACGTGTTCATTGTTATTTATGATTAAGTGTTTTATTCCAGTTCTTATCTGCTTCCGTTTTTAAACGGCTTTCATCCTTATTCCATTTATCGAGGGTGTTATTAATAATGCTGTAATAGAACAAATACAGCTTGCCGTCCGCCAGTTTGTATTTAAGCGGGTCAACTTCCACTTTTTCGCCTGTTTTACCCATGGCATACGCGCACCATCCGCCATATGCAGGCTCGTAAGAACCAGGGTTGGCTTTAAAAGATTGCAGGTGGGCCTGTGTTGAAAACTCGTAACGGATGCCTTTATAAAAATGAAATATGGTGGGGTTTCCTTTTTGCGGCCTGCCCTCAAAATAACTCATCACATCATATCCCTGCAACGCAACGGCATATTGGTCGATGTTAAATTGTTTTATGCGCAGCTGGTAACCGTCCTGCGAAAAGCAGGTGATCGCAAGGGCTAAAAACACAGTAAGAATGCCTGTTTTAAGAAGGATTTGCATGAGCATTGAACTTTACAGTGCAAACCTCTGAACTTACCGGTAATAAATTAATGGATGATATACGCCATTACATGGATGTTTTGCTCAGGCTAATAATAGATGGTCTGCCTGTACTTTTCGGGAGAAACGGATGTTCCGTTCTTAAAAATCCGGCTGAAATAAAGCGGATCGTCATATCCCAAATAAACTGCGATCTCTTTAATTGACTTTTGGGAAGTAAATAATTGGTGCTTAGCTTCATAAATCACTTTTTCCTGGATCATTTCGGTAAGCGTACGGCCATAATGCTCCTTAACCAGTTTACCCAATGCCTTCACACTTATGTTCAGCATTGATGCATAGGCTGAAGGGCTTTTGATGGTTTTAAAATGTTGTTCGATTAATAATTTCAGCTGGAGCAACAGGGGTTTACCGGTGCCCGATCGTGATGTTTCATCTACATTAAGCTGTATTTTTTTTTCACGCACGGAGATCTTCAGCAGGAGTTTTATGTAAGTGGAGATCAGTTCGGGATCTGGTTTAGACTGGGAGTTAAACTCCGTTGTTATTTTTCCCAGCAATTCATTCAGTTCCTTTTCAATACCTGCATTAAGCCTGATATAGGGGCTATCGTAAACGTTATTGAACAACAAGCCCTGGCAACCTACTTCGCTGTGGTTATGATCTATACAAAAAAAATCGGTGGCAAATTGAATAACGCTGCCCGTAAGCGTTTCCGTGGCATTGATCTTAAAGGGCTGGTAGGCAGGCACGAACAATACGCAGGAAGCCGAGAACCGGTGCCTGTTAACACCGTAAACCAATTCCCCGTTCCCGCTGCTCAGTAAAATGACCTGGTACATTCTAATACCTGCTGCATCATGGGCATTCGACTGCCATGTAGCAAGATCACTCAACAAAAAGTCGATCTCACTTTGTAAGCGCTGATTAGAAATCCGGTAGATCATTTTAATAAGATGGAATTAAAATGCGGTCAGGTGTTAACCTTTTTTTGCACCAACTCTTTAATCGTTTTATATAAGATTTTAGGGTTAAAAGGCTTGCTTACCTGTGCATTCATGCCTGCCTCTTTTGCTTGTCGCACTTCGTCTTCTAGCACGGCAGCAGAGAGCGAAATGATGGGAACACTTTGTTTGGCGCCTTCAAACTCGGAGCGGATCTTCCGGGTTGCCTCGTAGCCATTCATGATGGGCATATAGGTATCCATCAGGATCACATCATAATCTTTTTCGGCCAGCTTGTTCAATGCAATTTCCCCGTTATCCGCCACATCCACTTCCACGTTCCACTTCTTTAAGAGTGTGGTGGCTGCAAACTGGTTGATGAAATTATCTTCGGCCAGCAATACTTTAACCGGGTTCGTGAACGGAATAATTTCAATCTGTTTATCGTTTGCTTTTGCTTTCCGGTCTTCTACGATGGTAAATGTATTGGTAAAGGCAAATACGCTTCCCTTCCCTGCCGTGCTTTTCACGGTAAGGTCACCGCCTTTAAGCTGGGCCAGTTTTTTGGTAATGGTGAGCCCAAGCCCTGTACCGCCAAATTTGGTTGCCGTATCGTCTTCGGCCTGGCTGAACGAATCAAAGATATACTCCAGCTTATCATGCGGAATACCGATACCGCTGTCTTCAACGGAAAAGGAGATCCTGGCCTGGTTGCCCCGTTTATCGAACATGTTCACAGCCAGCTTCACAAAGCCTTTTTGCGTGAACTTGATCGCATTGCTCATCAGGTTGGTCAGGATCTGGTTTAGGCGCAGCGAGTCGGCAACAATGTATTTCGGGATGAGGTCGTCTACTTCGGTAATTAATGAAATGCCTTTTTCATCGGCTTTAAATTTGAGGATATCGCACACATTGCGGGTTAATACACGCACATCGGTTTCGCCCCGCACAATGGAAAACTTACCGGCTTCAATTTTCGAAAGGTCAAGAATATCGTTGATCACACCCAGCAACGATTGCGATGAAACATCAATGAGGTCGAGCACTTTACGCTGCTGTTCGGTTAGTTCGGTATCTTCCAGGATATTCACCATGCCGATAATTCCATTGATGGGTGTACGGATCTCGTGGCTCATATTGGCCAGGAAGCTCTCTTTCATTTTGCGTGCATGATCCGCCATATCGCGCGAACGGATCAGCTCGTTGGTGTAGTTTTTCTGAATGGTTACATCGCTCATGTTCAGCATCAGCAGGTCGTTCCTTTTACTGAGGCGGCATTCAAGCCACTGCACATCCTGCCTGAAGTTTAAAAAGCGGTCTTCAAATTTTGTCACCACGTTCTCATCCCCCACAATTCCGGCCAGCATGTTTTTGATCACCGATTCATGCTTGTCTACACTAAAATCAATAATGCTTTTGCCTATGGCTTCGTGGGGTTTATAGCCCAATACGCGCTCTATGGATGAATTCACAGTAATGATGCGGTAGGTAAGCGGGTCGATCATGCTGATGATGTCTGCAGAGTTTTCTACCTGTACGGCATAATTTTCCAGTTCGCGGTTCTTCTTCACCAGCTCGCGCTGGCTTTTGGCAAGCTGAACAAAAGAATCCACCTTTGCCGAAGTGATGTACGGATCAAGTGGTTTATATAAATAGTCGACCGCACCGGCACTTAAGCCGCGCACGGCATACTTGCTTTCTTTGCTGATGGCTGTTACAAAAATAACGAATATATCCTTTGTTTTGGGGTTGGACTTTAAAAGCTCCACCAATTCAAAACCGTCCATTTCGGGCATCTGCACATCAACCAGGGCAATAGCAATATCATTTTCCCAGGCCAGTTTAAGGGCATGGTTAGGACTGGTGGTTTTAAAGATATTAATGTCGTTGCGTTCAATCAATGCTTCAAGTGCGATCAGGTTCTCTTCCTTATCGTCAATCAAAAGCAGGTTTATTTTATCATTCATAGCAAATAGGTTCAAACTTATTAGATACGTTATTTTATTCAAACAGGTTTTACGGGTATTGATCAGGCAATTTTCTGGTATATTTTATGGCGGGCGTCTATTACCCTGAATTTGGCTGTAAGTATCTCACTTCGTATTGTTTCCTTGCTGCCCAGGCATAAAAAACCCAGCGGGCAAAGGCTGTTGTAAAGCAGGTTGATGACATGATCCTGTAAACCGGGATCAAAATAAATAAGCACATTGCGGCAAACCACGAGTTGAAATTCATTGAACACATTGTCGCTAACCAGGTTATGAACCGAAAAAAGCGTTTTGCTTTTCAGCTCTTTATTGATAATCACATGGTCGTAGGCTGCATAATAGTAATCGGATAACGAGTGTTTACCGCCTGCGTGCAGGTAGTTATGGGAATATGTTTTCAGGTTAACGGCCGGGTATATGCCCTCCTTGGCCGTTTCGATCACTTTTGTATTGATGTCTGTGCCGTATAAAAATGAACGCGATAAGAGCTGATGTTCTTCTAAAAATATAGCAAAGGAATAGGTTTCCTGCCCGGTAGAGCATCCGGCATTCCAGATGCGCAGGTTGGGATATGACGACAGATACGGCAGCACTTTTTGAGCCACTGCCTTATAAAACAGGGAATCGCGAAACATTTCCGTTACGTTCACCGTGATCTCATTAAGGAACTCCTGGAAAAAAATGTGGTTGTTCACCAGCTCCGATTTGAGGGTGAACACGGTAAAGTTATAACGGGTGAGGATACGCATTACCCTGCGTTTCAGCGAAGCACGCGAATAGCTGCTGAAATCAAACCCGTGCACGTGGTAAATAATGGTCATCAGCTCCTCAAGATCTGCAAGCGTAATGTCCGATCTTCCGGGTTCTTCGTTTATCTGCTTAACCATACCCGCATTAATGATAATAATTTGTCGGTATCAACCGGCTTTGGAAGGTAATCGTTTGCCCCGGCCTCTAAACATTTCTCCCTGTCGTTCTTCATGGCTTTTGCAGTAAGGGCGATCATTGGCAGTTCTTTAAACTGCGGCATCGTGCGGATGCGTCTCATGGCCTCATACCCGTCCATTTCCGGCATCATAATATCCATCAGCACAATATCGGTATCCGGGTTGGCTTTAAGCTTATCCAATGCCTCTACCCCGTTGTTGGCAATTTCCACCACAAGGTCGTATTGCTGCAAAATGCTGGTTAATGCAAACACATTCCGCATATCGTCATCGGCAACCAACACCTTTTTGCCTTTAAGCGCCTTCTCGATATTGACCTTACTGGCAGCTGTTGTTGTTTTTGTGGCAGAAACAGATCCAGATTGATACTGGACTTCCTCCTTCACTATTTTGTTCATGAACAAACGGATCTCGTCCATCAGCCTTTCGTTGCTGCGTTTGTTCTTTATAATAAATGCATTGCTGAATTTAATGATCTCAGACTGGATGTGAAGCGGGATATCCATTGCCGTATTGATGATAACAGGCAAAGCACGCAGCTCATTTTTAGATTTTATTTCACGCAACACATCAAGCCCGTCCATATCGGGTAATTTAAGGTCGAGGATCACGCAATCAAACTTATGGGTTTCCAGCAGGTCAAGCCCCTGCCTGCCGTTAAAAGCCTGGGTGGCCGTCATGGTATGCTGCGCTAAAATATCTTTCAGCTGTGCGCTTTCCAGCTCATTGTCTTCAATGATCAATACCTTTTTGTATACCGATGTTTCTGACGGGTGATCGAACAATGAACCGATGGATAAAAACAATTGTTCGAGGGTATTGGTGCTTACCGGTTTTTCAACAAAGCTCAATGCCCCGTTGGTTTGTGCCTGCGCACCATATTGTTCGTTGGCCGACATCATATGCACAGGAATATGCCTCAGCCCATCATCATTTTTTATCGCTTTCAGCACATCCCAGCCATTCATTACGGGCAGCATGATATCAAGCAGGATGGCACGCGGTTTATATTCCATTGCCAGGCGCAGGCCTTCTTCCCCATCGTGTGCCACTAATGTTTCGTATCCTTTGGCGTTGGCATAATCTTTAAGTATGGAGGCAAAGTTGGTATCGTCCTCTACAATTAAAATGCGGTTTGAACCGGATGGCGTATTGAACACACTGTCCATACCGGCCGTCACGTCCCTTATCGCATCAGGCCACGGTTGAGGCTCGGCCGAACCGGTCATATTGTTATTATTGGCCGATCCGGTGTATTCATAAGGAATGGTGAGGGTAAATGTACTGCCTTCGCCTTGTTTGCTGTACAAGGTGATCTCTCCGCCAAGCAGGCTTGCCAGTTCGCGGCTTATGGAAAGGCCAAGACCTGTTCCACCGTATTTGCGGCTGGTGGTTCCATCGGCTTGCTGGAACGCTTCAAAGATGAGGCGTTGTTTTTCGATAGGGATCCCGATCCCGCTGTCTTTAACATGAATGGCCAGCTTATCATTGTTATGGGCAAACGCCAGGCTGATGTTTCCGCCCTGCGAAGTAAATTTAAATGCATTCGAAAGCAGGTTGCGAAGCACCTGTTCAAGCCTTTGTTTATCGGTGTTCAGTATCGGCTTCACATCCAGTGCCACATCAATATTAAAATTGATCTTCTTGTTATCGGCCACATGCCTGAACATGTTATCCATGTCTTCATTGATCTCGGTAATGGTGGCGTCCTCAAAGTTCATATCCAGTTTACCCGATTCAATTTTCGACAGGTCAAGAATATCGTTGATCAGGGTGAGCAGGTCGTTGCCCGAATTATAGATCACAGAAGCGTATTTCACATCGCCTTCGCTCAGGTTGTTCGCTTTGTTTTCGCTTAATAATTTGGCCAGGATCAGGATGCTGTTGAGCGGTGTGCGGAGCTCATGGCTCATGTTGGCCAGGAATTCAGATTTGTATTTGTTGGTTTGCTCCAGTTCCTGTGCTTTTTGTGTAATGGCTGTGCGTGCCTCTTCTACGGCCTGGTTCTTTTCTTCCAGCTGTGCGGCTTTTTCTTCCAGCTCCACGTTGGTTTGCTGCAGTTCTTCCTGTTGCACGCGCAATTCCTCTTCCGATGCCTGTAATAAATTGGTCTGGCTGATCAGCTCTTCATTGGTTTGCTGCAATTC
>JAZKGM010000273.1:0-4873 GCA_040385895.1 Bacteroidota bacterium | reverse complement strand
CTCTTCCTGCTGCGCCTGCAACTCTTCCGATTGTTGCTGCATCACCTCACGCGCTTTAGCCGATTGAATGGCAATGGCTATGTTTTCGCTGGTAAACTCCAGGTAATCGAGGTATGTCTGATCAATGTCTTCGCTAAAACCCAGCTCAATCACGGCCTGCATTTTACTGCCCGAATACACCGGGGCTATCAATACACTTTTAGGAATGGTGCTTCCCAACCCCGATTGGATCTTTACATAATCGGCAGGAATGTTATTGTATATGATAATATTTTTATCGAGCGCTGCCTGCCCCAAAAGGCCTTCACCGGGTTTTATGGTGCGGGCATTGCTTTGGTGGATGCCATACGAATACGTGCCCGAAAGCACCAGCTCATTGCTTACCCGGTCGTACAGGTATAAAGCAGCCATGCGGGCATCCAGGTAACCTGCCACGCTTTTCATAATATGATCGGAAAGGTCGTTGACCGTATGTTCGCCCCTTATTTTTTCGTTGAGGAGGGTGCTGCCGGTGAGCAGCCAGTTCTTACGGATATTCTCATCGGTGATAATGCCCAGCTCAATGTTTTTCTTTTTGATCTGCTCTTCGGCTTCGCGTTGCAAACGGAACGTACGGGTGATATTAAAGAACATCAACAGCAGAATGCCCATTACCAGGACAAATCCCACTACAATAACAATGTAAGATTGCTGCGTACTGCTTTCGGTTTCCGCTTCACGGAACTTTAATAAGCGCAATTCCTCCTGGAAAAGCGCGTTTATGTGCACCCTTAAAGCCGCCATCAGTATTTTGCCTTTATCGGTAAGCACCCGCTTACGGGCCTCTTCAAAACCTTTGTTCCTGCGCAGGTCGATCACCAGCTGCATTTCTTCCATTTTATCAATGGAGTAGGTACGGATAGAATCAACGGTTGCAACCTGTTTTGGATTATCTGAAATTAATGCGCTCAGGCTTTTTAGTGCATCGTCAACCGAGTTTACCGATCTGCGGTAAACATCAAGGTAACTGTCCTGCCCTGTTATCACGTATCCGCGTTGGCCGGTTTCGCTGTTCAGCAGCAACACATACAGGTCGTTGCCTTTGTTCAATACTTCCTGGGTATGATTTACCGTTCCCGCGTTCGCATTCAGTTTCCTGATGCTGCTGAATGCAAAATAGTTAATGGCCAACACAACAAGGATTGAAAACGCAAAGCCCAGGAGGACCTGCTGCTGGAAGGAGATTTTTTTCATATAAAAGGATACAGGTGCACGACCTGATTATTGCAACAAATTAAAGAATATGCTGTAAACTTACCGCACTTATACGGAATAATAATACATTAAAATAGGATGAAATGTCGTTTGAACAAAACAACAACATACTGATTACGCGATTAACTGCTTTATGGGCGTTGAGCGAAAGTGGGCTTGGCGGGTTGATGCATGCCTTAAAGATCCCTTTTACTGGCTTTTTTCTCGGTGGGTTTGCAGTGGTTATCATTATATTAATGGCTCATCACAGCACCGGCAGGTTTAAAACAATTATACAAGCCACCTTGCTGGTTGTGTTGGTAAAGGCCACCGTTAGCCCCCACTCGCCACCGATGGCATATATTGCAGTGAGTTTCCAGGGATTGGCTGGAGCACTTATACTTCAGCTTCCTTTAAAACGGATCGCGGCCATATTGTTTGGTATGATCGCTTTGTTTGAAAGTGCAATCCAGAAATTCCTGGTCATGACACTGATCTTTGGGAAATCGATGTGGGAAGCGCTCGACCTGTTTTTTAAAGGCATCCTTAAAGACCTTTCCTTCATTCCCGATTTTTCGTTCAGCTTCTGGCTCATTACTATTTACACCTTTGTTTATACGGTATGGGGAATGCTGCTTGGTTTCTGGGCCTCGGGCCTGCCGCTATCCATGATGCACAAAAAGGAAAGCATTTTATTGCAGTACAGCACATTGGAAAACGAGACCCCGGGCATTACACCGGGCAGAAAGAAAGGCCGCAGTAAAAAACTGCTGGGTGTGTTTTTTATCCTGCTGTTCGTGTCCGGTATTTTTATACTAAAGGGGGATGATCATAAAGCCTGGTTCGTGGTGTTAAGGACGATTGCCGTTTTATTGGCTTTGTTCTTTATTGTCAACCCGTTGATCAAATGGCTCATTAAACGCTGGGCCGGTAAAAATAAAAACGGGCGCCAGCAACAGCTTGCTTCCATTATCGACCTGTTGCCCGAACTGCGCAATTACCTCTTGCCTGCCATGCAACTGGCCCGGCAAAATGCCAAAGGTTTGTTGGTGTATAAAGCATTCGTGGTTAATTTAATTATACTGGCTTTATACCAGGCGCCAGCCAATGAAAACTAACATTTACCTGTTAAGCCAGCCCATACAAACGGGCAAAACCTCGCTGCTTTTTAAGTGGGCGCAGCTGCAAAAGAATGTGGCAGGTATTTTAACCCCCGATGTTAACGGGAAGCGAAAATTGTATGATATGGAGGGCAAAACCTATTCCCACCTGCAGTTAAACGAAGGTGATGAAGGAATAACCATCGGGCGGTTTGTGTTTGATGAAGCCATATTTGAAAAGGCCCGCCAGCTGCTGGATGAATGTGTGAATACAACAGCGGAGTGGATCGTTGTGGATGAGATCGGCAGGCTGGAGCTGGACAGGAAAGAAGGCCTTGAGCCTGCTGTTGGAAAACTGATCAGCGAATTTAAACAGCATGCCCGCCCAGGTAAAAAGCTCCTGCTTGTTGTCCGCGATTATTTATTGAATGAGGTTATTGCACATTACCAATTAGAGGATGCTGTTGTATTGCCGAGGTCGTTTTTTGAAGTAAAAGCAACATTAACGGGCCTGGTTCTATGTGGCGGTAAAAGTGTCAGGATGGGCCACGATAAGGCCTTGATCTCTTATCATAATAAACCCCAGTATGCACATGTAGCAGAACTAATGAAAAACCTGTGTGCGCCTGTTTTTATTTCGTGCAATGAACAACAAAAAGAAGTCATTGATCAATGTTATCATGTGATAACCGACAGTGCGACTTTTAAAAATGCAGGGCCATTAACAGGTGTGCTTACAGCTTTTGAAGCCTTAAAAGAAACGCCCTTACTGGTGATCGGCTGCGATTATCCGTATTTTACTTATAACGACATGTTGGCATTGGCAGAAGCCCGCGAAGAGGGTGTTGATGTTGTATGTTATCAAAACCAGGACAGCGGTTTTGAAGAACCTTTGCTGGCTATTTACGAAAAACAATGCGCCCCCCTCCTGCTCAGTTATTATAAAGAAGGGAATACTTCGCTGCGGCATTTTTTAAAAACAGTGAACACAAAATACATCACCACGCAAAGCAGGAATATAACAAGTGTGGATTATTGATGTTGAATAAATAACCTGCCCGGTTAATTTGGTATAAATAATAAAATGATTGAAACTAAAACGCTTAAACTAACAACGATATGGCAACAGAAGGAACAAAGGAAAACCCGTGGAAACTGAAAACACCCCCGCTGACATCCGATTATGAAATGTATAAAGACATAAAAGATGATAAAGAAGTTATTACCTGTGTGGTGGGCAAAACAACACTGATGTATGATGCCCGGTGTTTATCTGACCTGCACACGATGCTGAAAAAGCACGGCAATTGGGTGGAGCTTGGAAGCGCTGATGAGCAGAAACCGGCCAAAGAAGGGACTGTTGAAGCCTGGGGACGCTCCGAAAACAATCCCGTTGGAGGATGGTATGGTTTGAAAAAAGGGCTTCGCGGGCGATTTGGAATGTATATTCCACCACTTATGGAAAAGCTTGGCCTGGCCGAAGTAACTCATGATGCAAGGGGAAATAAAATGAGGGCAGTTTAATTAAAACAAGGGAAAATGACTATTGGCTTATCGGAAACACAATTTATTTTGATGTGAAAAGCGAGCATGATGAGCCTTGTCAATTTGAGCGCAGTTGAAAATGGCAATGGCTTCGGCCGTGCTCAGCCTGACAAAAATTTTTAATAAACCCGATAGTCATTTAAGGGAATGTTGTAGCCCTATCCTGGTTTTGAAAGTTGAATCCGCGAAGGAGGAACAGGTTCTATTAATTGGCTGGTTAAACTCCGCTGAACTTGTTGGCAGTATAAAACATGGTGCCATAGGACACACGTATGGTAAGGGCTGCGGTAAAACAATCCTTAACCCGTAAGGACAATCCTGTTTCATGCGATTCAACATAAACACATCACCCCTGCACATAGTCATATAATCTTCCAAGTGTCGCGTTTTTACAATTTATGCCTGGTACCACCATATAATTTTGTGGTGCAATTTTGCACAGGTATAAAATAATAAAAATGGAAAATTTAATTAACTGGTTTGAAATACCGGCAGGCAATTTCGACCGGGCTGTTTTGTTTTACAAAACAATTCTTGGCATTGAGATCAGGGAAACCGAATTATTCGGGACTAAAATGGGCTTTTTCCCTTCCGATGGAAAAAATGTGACAGGTGCTATCGTACAAGGAGAAGGTTATCATCCTTCTGCACAGGGCGTAGTTGCTTACCTGAACGGGCGTGATGACCTTCAGCTTATATTAGACCAGGTTGGATCTAACAATGGAAAAGTGATCTTGCCCAAAACACAGATAAGTCCGGAAATGGGGTATTTCGGAATGTTTATAGATACAGAAGGCAATAAAATGGCCGTTCATTCCATGCAATAAAACCATAGCAAACGTGATCCCGAAGGGCCAGGGCACAATTTTAACCGCAGGATGTTGTGAAACAGTATTGACACTTTCATGCAGGAATTGGGGAAGTGCCACTACTTGTTCCGCTTAAGCGGCAGATTACACAGATTAAGCTAAAGAGTTGTAAGGCAACTTTTCCTT
>JAZKGM010000272.1:2893-5254 GCA_040385895.1 Bacteroidota bacterium | reverse complement strand
CACCGTCAATACTGATGCCTGCAACAGCTTTATCCATCTCGATCAGCTTTTGAACCACCAGCCCGGCTAACGAATGGCCGATGACGATCGGTTTTTCGGGAAGTGTATCGATCAGTTTTACAATATTCATTACTACATCTTCAAAGCTCACCGCATTTAATTTGGGGTGAATAGTGCTTCTGAGATCGGCAGGGTTGCCTTCATGATAGGGATTGGCCGGGGTGTGAACGGTGTAACCTTGTTTTTCGAAGTAAGTTTTCCATTCGGCCCAGCTGGTGTTGTTTACAAACAACCCGTGAATCAATACGATCGTTTTTGAGTTTTTCATTTTGCTTTGTGATTTAACAGGCACAAAGGTTGGCCGAAAAAGCGGTGATAATTTTAACCTTGGTTAAAATCGCATTACCTGCCCGAAATTCTTTTCCGGATGCGGCTCAATGATGGTCCCTGGATGCCCAGGTAAGAAGAAATGTGATACAGGGGAATGGTGTTGAAGATATCAGGATAGTGTTTCACGAGATCGAGGTAACGCTCTTCGGGCGATTTAAAGAGGAAGCTTTCGTTCCTTTCATTCACCACATTAAAAGCCTCCTGTGCAAGCAGCCTTCCGAAACGTTCCCAGGCATGGGACCTTTTATAAAGGGCAAGCAGGTCTACAATGTTGATGCATAAAATTTGCGCATTCGTCATGGCCTGTGTATGATATTCGCACGGAACCTGGCCGATAAAACTTTTAAATGCCACCACGAACTGGTTGCCTGCATATAGGAATACGTTCTTTTCCTCCCCCGTTCTTCCATCAATAATATACGACCGGAATGCGCCATCGATGATAAAGCCAAGGTACTTACAAACCATTCCCTGCTCGTTGTAAAAGTCACCCTTTTTAAAGGTGCGTTCATGCCATAGTCCTTGCGAAAGTTCAAACTCTTCAGGTTTGAGCTGGGCAAATGAGCAAACGGCTTGAGAAAGGTGTTGAAGAGACATTGAGAATAATTTTATTGCATGCTCACCACTTCGCCACCACCCTTTAAAATAATGCGGAATGTGGTCCCTTTATCTACTGCCGATTCTTTAACAAAAACCTTCCCGTTGTGGTAATCTTTGATAATGCGCTTGGCTAATGATAAGCCTAAGCCCCAACCGCGTTTCTTGGTGGTGTAGCCGGGTTTAAAAACCGTTTTCATTTTTGAAGGGGAAATCCCTTTTCCGGAATCTTTAATATCAATGTATACTTTATCGGCATCGGTGCTGATCAGTACATCAATGCTGCCTATTCCGGCCATGGCATCAATGGCATTTTTGCAGATGTTCTCCACCACCCAGTCGTATAAGGGCACATTAACCATGGCCAGGGCATCCTCATCGGTTGTGGAAACGGTAAAGATCACCTTGCTTGGCGAACGGGCCTTTAAATAATCAATGGCACGCTGCATCACTTCCAGGATATTTTCTGCTTTAAGCACAGGGGTGGAGCCTATTTTGCTGAAACGCTCCGCGATCAGCTCCAGGCGTTTTACATCTTTTTCAAACTCGCTTAAGATCTCCTCACGCCCGCTTTCATCCGCCTCACGCAACAGGTTCACCCAGCCGTTCAGTGATGAAATAGGGGTGCCCAGCTGGTGTGCCGTTTCTTTGCTCATGCCTACCCAAACCTGGTTTTGTTCGCTTTTGCGCGAGTAATTAAAAGCGAGGTAAGCCAATAAAATGAACAGGGCAATTACACTGAGCTGGTAATACGGGTATTGCTTAAGCTGGGTAAGGATGATGGAGTTTTTATAATAAACGTAATTGTATTTACGGGCGCCCTCATCGATCAGTACTTTGATCGGTTCATGCAGCTCCTTCATTTCATCCAGTTGCTTTTTCAGGTAATCTGCGTTGGCCGATTTGGCACTGTCGAGGTTACGCGAGGTGGAGATATTCCCTTCATCATCAACAAGGATCACAGGGATGGTTTCGTTATCCTTCACAATATCCAGCAAAAAGTTAATGTCGGTGCTTTCATTGGCATTGCTCAGCTGCTTGGTTGCATTGGCCCAGATCAGCACCTTTTTTTCCTCTTCATTGGCCAGTTTCTGCACCAGCTTGTTGGTGTACCAAACACTTATTGCCCCGATACACAAAGCCCCTATAAATAAAAGCCTTTTCCACCATATTTTCTGTTCGTAAAACCGCATAGTTAATTATCAAATATATAGAATGATCGGACCTTTTACTTACAAGCCCTGCTAAAAGGCTGCAAGGCTGGTCAAACCTGGCATGAAGTATAACGTAATTTATTCCTGGATGATATGAAAGGTGGGCGGCATTGCGGTGTCTTTTAAGGAAACATGGTTTCTCATAAGGAAATTTAAAAAA
>JAZKGM010000272.1:0-2883 GCA_040385895.1 Bacteroidota bacterium | reverse complement strand
CTCTTTTTACACCCATCAAATACTTTTTAAAATTCGAGAAGACGCTTTGTTCAACCCGTGAGCTTGATTTTTAAAAAGTCCTTCACGACTTGCCTGACACAACGGCACAAAAAGGCATAAAAAAAGCCCCGTTTAAGGACTTTAAAATACTTGTTGCCAGGTGTTTTCCGAAGCTGTTACGCAATTATCCATGCACGGCTCCTTTCATGCTGTGCCAGGGTAAATATACTATTAAGATACTTTGCGGGGTGCAACAAAAACCTGCATCAATTATAAAGGGAGCGGTTAAAGCATTAATGGTCATAACTGTATCATTTAAATTCTGCTTATCATATAACGTAAAAATACCTGTACGTAGTATTCTATTGTCATTCAAATTAATCTGCTTTACAAAACCTTTACCGAACCGCAGAATAAGCTATTTTTGCAGCACAAAATTAAAATGAACTATGCTGGCAACCATTGAACTGGGGCACCATACGTATACAACCGACCTGGGTAAACCCATTGATATCAGTATTGCCATGCAAAGCGGGACGCAAAATCCGAATGCATTCGGCATTCAGGCACCATTGTTTGAACCGTTCAGAGCCGGAGGCTTTATTGGAAGCGTGGCACTGGGAGGAAGTGTGAACTGTGAGAACCTGTTCATCAATGCCCATGGAAATGGTACCCATACGGAATGTGTAGGACATATCAGTAAAGAAAGGATCACCATCCATGAAACGCTGAAGCAGTTTGTATTTGTGGCAAAGCTGATCACCGTTGAGCTGAAGAACAATATGATTCTGCTGGATGAGGTGAAAAAGTTGCTTGGTGAGCATATCGAAGCACTGGTGATCCGCACCGCACCAAATTCAACAGATAAGCTTGCAAAGACTTATTCGGGAAACAACCCGGCATACCTGCAACCTGAATTATGCGGTTGGTTATGCGAAACAGGAGTGAAACACTTACTGATAGACCTACCTTCGGTTGACCCGGAAGAAGATGGCGGAGCTTTATCTGCACACCATGCCTTCTGGAATTATCCTGCTTCCCCGAGAATGGATGCCACCATCACAGAGATGGCTTTTATTGACAATGAAATTAAAGACGGGTTATACCTGTTGAACCTGCAGGTTGCCTCTTTACAAACAGATGCCAGCCCCAGCAAGCCGGTACTATATAAATTAGAACATGTATTATAATAAATTTAAAGACGAAGCGGACCTTCCCGTTCCACGCAATGAAGATGATGAGCTGAACGATGCCGAAGGCGGGGAAGAGCAGGAGCTTTGGGAACACCATCGCCTGGTGGTGGATAAGGGGCAAACCATGATGCGGATCGATAAGTTCCTCATGATCCGTTTGCAGAATGCCAGCCGCACCAAGCTGCAGGCAGCCGCTGAAGCAGGAAGCATCCTGGTGAATGATAAGCCCATTAAGTCGAGCTACAAAGTAAAACCGCTTGATGTGATCAGCATTGTGCTGCCTCAGCCACCAAAGGATACCGAGATCGTTCCCGAAAATATTCCGCTCGATATTATTTACGAAGACGATGATGTGATGATCGTGAATAAAGTTGCAGGTATGGTGGTGCATCCGGGTCATAATAATGTGAGCGGAACATTGGTGAATGCGCTTGCTTATTATTTAAGAGATAACGATTTCAGCAAAGAGAATAATGTACGCCCCGGCCTGGTACACCGTATTGACAAAAACACTTCGGGCCTGCTGGTGATCGCCAAAAATGATATGGCCATGACCCACCTGGCCAAGCAGTTCTTTCACCATACCATTCAACGTAGATATGTGGCACTGGCGTGGAACAATTTTGATGAAGAGGAAGGAACAGTTACCGGTTATATAGGCCGCAGCGCGAAAGACCGCAGGGTGTTTATGATGTATGACGATGCGGAAAAAGGCCGCTGGAGCGTAACGCATTATAAAGTGCTGGAGCGCCTTCAATATGTAACATTGATCGAATGCCGGCTTGAAACGGGCCGTACGCACCAGATCCGCGTGCACATGAAGCACATTAACCATAACCTGTTCAGCGATGATACGTATGGTGGCGACCGCATTTTAAAAGGGCCGTCATTTTCCAGGTACAAGCAGTTTGTTGAAAATTGCTTCCAGCTGATGCCGCGCCAGGGACTGCATGCGCGTTCGCTGGGCTTTGTACACCCGCGCACCGGCAAGAACATGTATTTTGAAGCCGACTACCCGGCCGATTTTGCAGCGGTGGTAGACAAGTGGCGCCATTATAATAAACATGTGCTGAGCAAGCTGGAGGAGGAATAGATTGCCATGGTTGCCCGTTTCTTTTTTCAGGGAAAAGATAAATAAATGTACCTGTTGGAAAACTCTGCTCTTCTGTCTATTATCGCGCAATTTCTTGCTAATTATTAACCATAAAACCATGCAAAAAAAACCACTGGTTTTTATACTTATCCTTGCTTCTTTTTTTTCGCAGGCACAAAGCCCTTATCTGGTAAAAGATCTGGTAGCATCCGGTACCAGCGGATCATCCGCTCCCGAATGGTTAACAGCATATAAGAATAAGCTTGTTTTTTCAGCCACTACATTTGCTCAGGGGAATGAACTGTGGGAGAGTGATGGTACTGAATCCGGTACCCTGCTGATCAAAGATCTGCATATTGGTAATGGAGCTCCGGTTCGCAATTTAACCATATGCAACGACACTCTTTTTTTTACGACCAATGAAAGCGAGCTATGGAAAACGGATGGTACCGGAGCAGGTACAGTTCTGGTTAAGGCGATTGGAGGTCTTTTTATTAATGAATCTTATTTCATTGATGTAAATGGCGTATTGTATTTTACAGCAAATGATGGGATTACCGGAACACCAATTACTGCTACCGCCAAGCCGCCACTTGC
>JAZKGM010000271.1:6046-10840 GCA_040385895.1 Bacteroidota bacterium | reverse complement strand
TTAGCGAAACAATTATTTATCAATTATTGGAAGATTTTTTTATCCATTTGAAAAAGGCCTATTCTGGATTTAGAAATAAACATAAAAAAGAAAGGCAATTAATTTCTTACGGTTATGAGTTTATTTTGTTGAAAGAAGATTTTAAACAAACGACACTTCATACAGACATTTGGCCAAGGATCAGAAAATGTACAGCAGGAAAATCAGATCATTGGTCTTTGATAATATCTCCAACTCCTGATCAAGCAAAGCTTAACTATATTAAAGTACCTACTAAAAAAAAGGTACAAGCTCACATAATGGAATTCCTTTATGATAAAAAAGAGAATTTTGTCCAATTTTATGGGAAGAATATAATAAAATTATCCGGCACAATAAATCTTGATGAAGAGAATGCATATCTTGTTTCTGATGAGAAAACGTCCGTTTTAAATTCCGCAAAAAACTTTGGTATTACTAATGAGATCATATTTTTTTATAATGGGACAGGCTTCTTCACTATTGATGAGAAAGTGGCATTAAAGTACTTTAACGAATTAAAGGAGCGAAAGAAAGATAGTATTCAGGATAAACTTTTAGATTTTTAACCTCACAGACCACTTATTCCCTGATCAGCAGTTTAAATCCTACTCCATGGTGATTAATGATCTCGATCCTTTCATCCTGTGAAAAATATTTGCGAAGCTTTGAAATAAATACATCCATGCTTCTGCCGGCAAAATAATCATCCGTTCCCCATACCTTTTTAAGCAGGGTTTCCCTGTGAATGGTTTCATTCTGATGGTCGCACAGGAATTTTAATAAAAAGGCTTCCTTACGGGTAAGCCTTTTGGTGCTTGTGTTGATCACCAGTTCGAAGCTTTCTGCGTTAAATGTATAATTTCCTATCCGGTAAAATTGCGTGGATTGCTGCTTCCCGGTGCGCTTTAAAAAAACATAGATGCGCAGGATGAGCTCTTCAATGTTAAAGGGTTTTACAATATAATCGTCAGCACCAAGTTTAAAGCCCTTTATGCGGTCTTCTTTCATGCTTTTAGCCGTTAAAAAGATCAGGGGGATGTCTTTATCCTGTTCGCGGATCGCTGAGGCCAATGTAAAACCATCTACTTTCGGGAGCATCACATCAAGGATGCAGATGTCGAATGCCTGTGTTTTGAACGCATCAAATGCAGTTTCTCCATCGGCACTTAAATGTACGTACATGCCTTGTTGTTCCAGGTTATCTTTAACCACAAATCCAAGGCTTTCGTCATCTTCCACCAACAGCACTTTTATCGGTTGTTTCTCGCTCATGTTAATGGAAATATTAATATAAATTCAGATCCTTTGCCTGCTTCACTTTCTGCTCTTATGGTTCCTTTATGAAGCTCAGTTATCAGGCTAACGTAGCTTAACCCTATGCCAAACCCCTTTACGTTGTGTACATTTCCGGTGGGTTCCCGGTAAAACTTAGCAAATATTTTTTTGAGGTTTTGCCTGCTGATCCCGACACCATTATCTGCAACCCTGATCTCTATGGTTTGGGCATTCCTGTTTTGTGTGCTGATCCTAAGATTGAGCGGGTCCCCGCTATACTTCACTGCATTATCCACCAGGTTTAAAAAAAGGTTGCCCAGGTGCAGCTCATCGCCTTTTATGGTGTGATCCGTTGCATTAAAGCTAAAGTCAAGCTCGATCTTTTTAAGCACGCATTGTTCGGTATAGGTTGTTACGGTTTGCCTGATAATGTGGTGAATGTCTACAACTTTTCGTTCAATGTTCAGCTTGCTTTCCGTTTCGGCTATTGTGAGCACACGCTCTGTTTGCGATTTAAGCTTACCGGCCTCATTCATAATGATGGTGGCATAATTAAGCAGGCGTTGGGGCGTATTAATGATCGCAGGATCTTTAATGGTTTGTGCCGAAACAATGATGCTGGAAAGCGGTGTCCTGATCTCGTGGGCCATGTTATTGATAAAATCCCGTTGGATCTCGGAGAACCGTTTTTGTTTCAGGATCACAAAAAGACTGTAAATAAAGAATACAACCACAAGCAAAACAATGGCCGAAGAGAACAGCCATAAGGTCATCTGGCTGGCTATACCCAATGCGCGGTTCGGGAAATAAACCGTGAAGTAATAATTATCGCTTTTGTTTTTTGCTTCGGGGGTAATGATCACTGATTTATTCTTTTCATCACCTTCCGAATATTCACCATAGATCATCTGCCGGTTTGCGCAATCGTAAATGCTGAACTCGAATCCTTGTTTGATGTTGAACCTTTTGAGCTCTGCCTGGAGGTAATGTTCAAGCACCTGCGCGTCTATGCGGTCGTTCACCATCGCTACAAAATAACCGGGCTTTACCTGCTTAACCGGATCGGGAGGCATAGTAGGGGTGTTGTTGTATTTTAAGAGGCCCTTTACCACTTCTTTTAACGCTATGCGGGTGTTGTTATTAAACTCTTCGGTGCTGTTGTTATAAGCCTGCCTGAACCAATACACCTGCATAACCACCACCCCCATAATAGAGATGAGTGCGAGTGTAACAAAAGTGAGCAGGGTTTTTCTACGCATATTGGGTGGTAAGCCTCACAAAGCTATTTTGTTTGGTGGAATGATAAAGCAGAAAAAAGGGTTTAACAAATCATTAACAAGATATGGCGGACCGTTAACAAAATTAGTGCGAAGGAAGCAGAACCTTTGTAATGAACTAAAAACAAAAACAATATGAAAAAACTATTTTTTATGGGGTTAACCCTTATTGGCTTTACTGTACTGGCCATTGCACAACAACAGGAACATGGATCGGCAGGATCTGAAATTGTGCTTTACAACACCCCGCAATCGGTATGCAACTGGCAATCTACAACGCACGAATTCGGAACGATTGAGCAGGGTAAGCCGGTAAGTTGTACCTACAGTTTTACGAACAACGGTAAAGAGCCGTTAATTGTTACATCTGTTCAGCCCGCCTGCGGCTGTACCACGCAAAGTTACAGCAAAGAGCCTGTGGCTCCGGGTAAAAAAGGGTTTGTGACACTTACTTATAATGCGGCTGCAACAGGTAAGTTTAGTAAGTCGGCCACTGTTGTTACAAACAGTGAGTCGTTTGCATTAACCTTTACAGGTGAGGTATCCGCTTCAGCAAAATAACTGCTCATATAACGGTTTAAGCCCGCCTTATTACAGGCGGGCTTTTTTATCATTATTTTTCCAGCTCAAAGCTGATGTCATAGAACCGGGTGCTGATGCTTAC
The DNA here is from genome assembly GCA_040385895.1 of Bacteroidota bacterium. GTDB lineage: Bacteria > Bacteroidota > Bacteroidia > UKL13-3 > UKL13-3 > UBA6183. Next base: position 7,603 of record JAZKGM010000271.1, on the reverse strand, counting down.
TTTACTGCACACATTATTGGTGTATTGATAGGTATTGTGGCTTCCATCGGGCAGGTCAATGGCATAAACATGCGGAGCTGTTTGGCTAACGTTAACAAACTGCTGGTGGCTGTCGGAATAGATCTGTTTTTCATTTGCCGGTTCATTCACATAGAGGTTGATCATGTTGCCTGTGATCTTGCCGCTTAATGTTGTTTTGTTGTCGCCATTATGCAGGTCGTAATTGCTGTTGTTGAGTTTGGTCTTTTTGTTTTCATGTTCTTTTCCGTTCACCTCCCTGTAAACGCTCGACCACATAAGCACACCGTTGTCGAACATGGCTTCATCGCGCGACAGGACATCGAAGGTGACTATCTTTTTCACCGAAGCAGTGGTGTGTATGCTGATAAACTGGTGCTGCTGGTCTTTTTGCTGCAATAAGCTTACACGGCCTATTTTCTTTCCGTTGTAAATAATGCTGTACATATATCTCATGGCCCCGGGAGTGGGAATAAAAGAAGAGCAGGTGATGAACAGAAACACATGTATCATCAGGGCGGGAATTGTTCTACCGGTTTTCATATCGTGCTTTATTAATTGTGTTCATTATAAAGACAACTGAAATTTACTTTACCCTTCAATTTTGATTGAAATGATTGGCTGGCTACAGGGAAATCACCTGTGTTAAAGGGTTTCCGGATGTTTTGCGCGATTGGTAGCGGAGTGAAACAAAAAACGCGCGGCAGGAGGCCGCGCGTTATCTCACACCGAAATGGTGTACCATTATTTTATTACAGGTTACCTACCATGTTTTCCGGTTTAACCCATTCGTCAAACTGTTCGTTGGTCAATAAACCTAAGCCGATTGCGGCTTCGCGTAAGGTTTTGTTTTCTTTATGTGCTGTTTTTGCAATTTTAGCCGCATTCTCGTAACCGATATGCGGGTTTAAAGCAGTTACCAGCATTAAGCTGTTCTCCAAATGGCGTTTTATGATCTCCTTATTCGGTACAATGCCTTCCGCACATTTATCATTAAAGCTTATACATGCATCACCAATTAAACGGGCGCTTTGTAATACGTTAGCCGCAATAAGCGGTTTAAACACGTTCAGCTCAAAATGACCGTTGCTTCCGCCAATGCTCACCGCCACATCATTTCCGATCACCTGGGCAGCCACCATGGTTAATGCTTCCGGCTGGGTAGGGTTTACCTTACCCGGCATAATGGAAGAACCAGGCTCGTTATCGGGGATCACGATCTCACCAATTCCGCTGCGCGGGCCCGATGATAACATGCGGATGTCGTTTGCAATTTTCATGGAGCTTACCGCTACCCGTTTTAATGCACCGCTTAATTCAACCATGGCATCGTGTGCAGCAAGGGCTTCAAATTTATTGGGTGCGGTAATAAAAGGAAGGCCTGTAAATTCAGCGATCTTTTTAGCCACCAGCACATCATATCCTTTTGGTGCATTTAATCCTGTTCCAACGGCTGTTCCGCCAAGCGCCAGCTCTTTTACCATTTCAAGCGCATTGTTTAATGCACGGATGCCATTATCAAGTTGTTGAACATAGCCA
>JAZKGM010000271.1:0-6036 GCA_040385895.1 Bacteroidota bacterium | reverse complement strand
TGGGTGCGTCCGGTTTTAACGATATCTTTAAAATCGATCGTTTTTTTAGCCAGTGTATCACGCAGTTTTTTAATGCCGGGGATCGTTGTTTCCACCACCATTTTATAGGCAGCAATATGCATGGCGGTAGGATAGGTATCGTTGCTCGATTGCGATTTGTTCACGTCATCGTTCGGGTGCAATACTTTATGCTCATCGGTTAATTTCCCACCGCTCAGCACGTGCGCGCGGTAAGCGATCACTTCATTGGCGTTCATGTTGCTTTGTGTGCCGCTGCCTGTTTGCCAGATCACCAGCGGAAACTCAGCATCCAGCGCACCGGTTAAAATTTCATCACATACTTTACTGATCTGGTCGCGTTTTTCTGCCGATAACACACCCAGGTCGCAATTGGCATGTGCAGCTGCTTTTTTAAGGTAAGCAAAGGCATGAATGATCTCTTTGGGCATACTGGCCTCAGGCCCTATTTTAAAGTTATTACGCGAGCGTTCGGTTTGTGCTCCCCAGTATTTGTCGGCAGGTACTTTTACCTCGCCCATGGTGTCGTGTTCTATTCTGAATTCCATTTATGATTTTTTTAACGTGGCGCAAAAGTAAATTTTTTGGGCACTGTTTATATGATATTTCTTCTCAAATGTGATAATAATAGGTTTTGAACGCCAATAAAAAAAATGACATACGATCCTTGTATTTAACCATTTAGCCTATTAACTTCCACCAACCAAACAAATGTTAAAAACTTATGGGAGCAACAGCAAAAAGTGCTCATGACATTGAGTACACAAACTGGTTAAAAAAAATTGATTCTTACAAGGCCGAACTCACCGGCATGCAAAAACAACTCGAACAACTTTTATCCGCTTATTATTCTAAAAGCCTTGCCGCAAGGGTGGAGCAGTTTCAAAACCGGTTTATCCGACAGCGCGAAGTGATCGATATTTTGAGGCATGATGTAAAAGCCCATGAGAATGACCTGCAGGAGCTGGAAACAAAAGGCAATGATTCTTTGCGTGAAAAAGTAAAAAGCATCCGCTGGAAATTGCGTGACGAAGTGCGCACGTTCAAAGACCTGTTCGTTGAGCTCGAACGCGACTTCAGCGATTTCCTGGCCTGATATTAAAAAGGTAATTCTACTGATTCAGGATCATCTTCTGCAGGTTTAATATCTATAGGAAAATTGGTGCTGTTCTCGTTGTAATATGTGCTTACAAAATCGCACCATTCGCATTCTTCTTTGCCGCACCCGTTACTGAATTTTTTCGCTTTAATGTTCTCATAGGTTGATGTGATCTGTTGTTTCACGATCTCCACATCCTCGGGGTTAATATACACGCGGTGTTTAATGTATTCACCGGTTGCTTTATCGGGTTCCACAAAATCAAACTCGGCACTTTGCATTTGCCAGGTTGTATTCTTATCCGAGTCGATAATTATTTTGTAAAATACGGCCTGTCTCCAATAGTCGCCACCAAACTCGTCTTCGAATTTTGCATCTTTTCCTTCCGCAAGTGCTTTGTTCTTTTTATCTTCATTTGGCGGACCGAACTTTGTCTTGGCCCGTTCATACTGCCCGGTTTTGTAATCAACTACATTAACCATGTTGCCGTCAAACTCAATTTTATCAAGCTTTCCGTTTAACGGCACCCCGTTCATCACCACGTTGCGGTAGCTCCGTTCAATGCTGGTTATTTTATTCCATTGCCCTATGTATTTTTCATAGAACTTTGGAAGGATCTCCTCACCATACTCGATCCTGCGCTTGTATTCCATTTCGGTAAAACTATCCTGGAACCTGCGCATGTACCACTTGAAATCTTTCATAAAATCTGCAACATTGCCAAACTGTTTTTCGGCATGTGCGTTCATGTTCCTGAACAGCATTTCGAGGGCGTAGTGCACTGCACTACCAAACGTCATCGCTGCGCTTAAAGGGGCAGGCACACGGATCAGGTTATTGAAATAAAATGCAGTGGGGCATTTCAGATAGTTATTTAAATGGGTTACACTCAGTGAGTATTTTTGCAACAGCTCATCCACAAACTCATTATCGAACAAAGACGATGGTGCACCTTTTTTTACATGCTGCAATACATTCAGCGTGAAGTCCACCAGGGCATCATCCGGTAAGGTTACAAAGTTTGTTTTGAGCTGTGCATGTGTTTCCAGCTCGGCAACAAAGCGGCTTTTTTCCAGGTCTTTGCCATTGTTATCAAACCTGGAGAAGCTAATATGAAGGTGATGTTTGGCCCGGGTCATGCCCACATAGAACAACCTGCGGCTTTCGGCTGCTTCATCTTCTTCGTCTGCCAGCGATGAATATAAATTATCAGGTAATTTAAACTGGTTTACAGCGCCTGATTTTTCCCAGGCTTTTACGGTACAGCCCATCATAAATACGTGTTCAAATTCCAATCCTTTCGAACCATGTGCGGTTATAAAGTTAACCCCGTTCTCTGCAAACGAAATAAGCTGTGCGGGTAATGAAACGTTCTGGTCCAGCATCAGGTCTACCGTAGCCAGCAGGTCTTTAATAGTTGCCCGCGGCTTGCGTTTGCCTTCTGCTTTTATAAAATCGAAAAGGGTTTGCAGCAATTGCATGTTCCATCTTTTTTCAGCGCCTGTCAATACCTGGGCCAGCAGCCCGCTTTCGTTAATTACACGCTCGATAAGCTGCTGTGTGGTGAGGTTTATGCCATCGCGGATCCAGCTTTCCAATACCTTCGATGCATAAGATAATTCCTTTCCCCTCAGCAGCTCCTGGGTGAACAGGTCGCTTGGTTTTTTACGTACCGCGTTGCGGATCTCTTCACGCCAGGTGGTTTTCCGTTCGCTAAAGTTCCTGGAAGAAACTTCTACAGAGATCCGTGCAATTTCTATGGGTGGGATATTGAAAAAATCGTAATGGAGGATCTCATAAATAAAAGCTTCCCCGGTATTCGCTTTATGGGTTTCGGCAGAAATATACCGGAGCAGCTGCAGGATCTTCTTTATTAAAGGTTCCTGTAAAATATCCACCCGTTTTTTGGTGTTTATTGCAATGTTTTTTGTCGACAGGTATTTGATCATGTCTTCGGCTTGCGAATGTTTGCGGTAGATCACGGCAATTTCGCTCAGCCTGGTTCCCTGCTTTTGCAGCGCCTCAATTTTTTGGCTGATCCCAACGGTTTCATGCGCCAGGTTATAATATTCAATGATCTCGGGATCTCTTCCCAATGCAGCAATGGCGGCATTTTTTGCTGTTAATGTCTTATCGGGGTTGATGCGGATTTTATTATTGCCGATGAGGGCCTTTGACGCATCTAAAATAAACTGCGTGCTCCTGTAATTTTCAACCAGAGAGATCTGTGTTAAGCCTTCGTTTGCATATTGCTGCACAAACTTTTTTATGTTTTCAACGTTTGCCCCCTGGAACTTATAAATCGACTGGTCATCATCCCCTACACTAAATACATTGGGGCTGGTCCAGTAAGAAACCAGCAGCTGCAGGACCTCATTTTGTGCGCCACTTGTATCCTGGAACTCATCAACCAGGAAATACTGGTACTTTTCCTGGTACTGGCTCAGCATATCCGGCTTTTGCTGAAAGGCACCGATCACCCAGAGGATCATGTCGGCAAAGTCGTACCGGTTATTTTTTTTCAATAGGTCCTGGTAGGTATCAAACGTATCTGCCGCGGCTTTTAGCTGAACCATACGGTTAACCTCTGCTTCGTAGATCTTGGTTTTCAGCTCACCGGCCTTGCCGTATTTTGTCGTTTTTTTATAAATGAATTCGTCACGTGTTTTAATATCTTCCAGGTAAACATCAGCCTGTTGCTTGATATAATCACTGGTCCAGTTTTCGCGTTTCATCTGCTCGTATAAGCCAAGCAGTTTTTTGGTTTCATTTTTAAGGGGTGATTTTTAGGGAAGGCATCAATGATCTGGTGCACAAATTCGATCTGTTCCAGCTCGCTGATGGCATCGAGTCCGCGCAAACCGAAATGATCAAGGTTTTCCTGGATCACCATGTTGCAAAAAGCATGGAAAGTGAGCACCTCCACTTTATATGCATCGGGGCCGATGAACTGGAGCAGCCGTTTGCGCATGGCCACGGCACCTGCATCGGTATAGGTCAAACAAAGGATGTCCCCGGCTTTGTTGTCGTTTTGCTGAATAATGTTAGCGATGCGTGCAGCCAGTATTTGTGTTTTGCCCGTCCCTGGTCCGGCAATAACCAGCACCGGGCCTTCGGTAGTTGTAACTGCCTGTTTCTGCTGCCCGTTGAGCCGTTCAAATTCCTGTGTATATACTTCGTTGTAGTTGATGTTCATGGATAAATAGTGAAGCAATATAATGATTTAACAAAAGGCAGAATAAACATTATCAGAAGCCCGGAGCAGCCTGAATGCCAGTGAAAACGAATGCCAACTTAAAGTTAATTTTAAGAACAGGTATCTGTAAGTTTACATGAACATCCTGCCAAAGGAGCATTTAATCCAAATCGCATGAAAAGCAAAAAAATCACCCCGATCTTTATTGTTGCTTTATTATTGATAAGCTCATCTTTTAAACTGCTGGCACAACCGCTTAACGGAGTTTATGCGGTTGGAGGTACGGGTTCCGATTTTTCAGATATATACTCGGCATGTGCTGCCTTGTCTTCCCGCGGGGTTAGTGGTCCTGTTGAATTTAACTTTTCATCCGGAGTAACAAATTGCGCTGCTACGATAGCGCTCGGCAATATTACCGGGGCTTCTTTAACAAACACCATTACGTTTAGCGGGAATGGTCACGCGATAAGAAGTAATGTAAGCCCCATCATTAAAATAGATGGGGGAGGGTACCTGGTATTTGATGGTTTTGACATAGCCGGTGCAGCAAATTTTGTGGGCATTGCTTTCTGGATCATTAATAATTCGCATGATATTGCCATTAACAGTTGTGTAATTAATGTAGGTATTGCTTCTGCCAGCCAGGGCAGTGCGTGCATTTCAACCTCACAAGATCCAAATGCTGTTAACGCAGGAATTCATAATATAAGGCATTTAAAAATAACCAATAACCAGCTAACAGGTGGCTGGGCATGTATAACCATGCTGAATTTGATAACGCCAGATACCAACCAATCTCATACCATCAGCAATAATAAGATTGAAGATTTTTATTCCTGCGGTATCTATGCGCATTCGGGCAACCTGATGGAGGTGAACAATAACGATATTTCGCGCCCTAACCGGCAAAACTCGCACACGGTGGTGTATGGAGCTTATTTTTCAGGGGCACGGACGCTTCGGTTTAATAATAACAATATTCACCATACAGGAGTGGGAGCATACAACGCTGTTGCAATATACCATTGGCTTCATGATGATGCCGGGTATTTAACCTCCGAAATCACCAATAATACCATTTCCAATATCAACACAACGGGTTCGATATATGGGTTCACTTTTGAGCAACCTGTGGCCTATGGATTACATATTGATTCGCTTAAGTTTTACCACAATACCATAGCCCTTAACCTCCCTGTGGGAAGTGTGGGTGAAATACGTGCAGTTAATATCTCTTCCGTTCCGGCAACAACAACAGCGCTTATTAAGAACAACATACTCAGCATATCGGGAAATGGAAGCGGAAACAAATACCTGGTTGCTAAAACATCGGCAGTTACGTTAAAGTCAAATTACAACCTGTTTGATCTGGCCGTCACCGGAGGGAATAACTATATCGGATTTACCGGCTTCTCTTTTCATGGTAATCTCAGTTCCTGGAAAAATTCAACAATGGATGTAAACTCGATATCGGCCGACCCGGTGTTTGCCAACATAGATTGCGTGAACCTGATCCCGCTTTCGGGAGCAGGTATGAATGCCGGAGCCGGTGTTGGCGTGCTTGCCGATAAAAACGGTGTAGTAAGGTCCGTTTCAAATCCGGATATTGGTGCTTTTGAGGCCGATAGTGTTATTAACGACCTTGCCCTGGTTTCAGCGGTTATTAAGCCTTCCAATGCATGTTATTCAGATACGGTGTTTTTTACAGTAAAGAACGCCAAAG
>JAZKGM010000270.1:382-12646 GCA_040385895.1 Bacteroidota bacterium | reverse complement strand
GTTCGTCTTCATTAGTTAATCGTTTGAAAAAACTCATTATATTTAATATGTTTAAATGTAAATTATTTCGAAATAGGCAGAAATCTATTCTTGAATAATAAGCTAAGTAAATTACTTAACAAAACTTCTTTGACATTCCAATTCCTTTTCTTTCTCAACACCCCTAAAAACTTTCTAAACAGTAACAATACGACCCATCAACATCTTAAAATCTCTCAACAAACCTTATTGTAAAATTTTGTTTAAAGCCAAAAAAACTTCAACCTGAAGCGCAAACAAAATCGTCAGGACGAGTTACCAAAAAGATGAGGACGATCTTGTTAAACCGTCAAGGACTTTTTAAAAAAGTACTTGATGATTTAACAGACGAAAAGGGTGGTTCCGGGGCATAAAAAAAGGGCTTCTTCCGAAGCCCTTTCAGGGTAACCTTCCCTCCCCAGGAAAAGGTTACACCACCCTCCTATGAAAAAAATGTATTGTTAATGAAAAGCACGGGCACTAGTACAATAAAGATGAATATATTTACCTGTGCTTTTCATACTTCTATTAACGCAGGTGGATGCCTGTTTAGTATGTGGTGCTGCAATTAACTGCTGCCTGTTACTAAAAACGAACGGAAATGGCATTAAGAATTATTCATACCATTTAAGACCGCTTGCACTTTGTACGCGCAACCACAGTTAAACGACAAAGGCACGAAGATTGCAATAAGGGCAAAACAGGCTTAGCGAAGTCACCATGCAAATGCCCCTTAATTCATTTACATTTATATCATGAAACTACACACCGCTCTTTTTGCCACCTGCCTTTTGCTGGGCAGCAGCAGCTATGCCCAGTTTAAGCTCCCCACCTTAAAAGACATGAAGCTGCCGGGCAAAACCACCACCACGGGCATTACCAATGCCGATGCGGTGGCCGCTTTAAAAGATGCATTAAAGATAGGCACGGACACGGCCGTATCGGTGCTTTCGAAGGCTGACGGCTTTTACAAAGACCTGGCGGTAAAAATCTTTTTGCCGCCCGAAGCGCAAAACATACAGAAGAACATTGCAAAGATCCCGGGCGGGCAAAAGATGCTGGATAAAGCCATCCTTGCCATGAACCGCGCAGCCGAGGATGCCTCGCAGGAGGCCACTCCTATTTTTAAAAATGCCATCACGTCCATGACCATTACAGACGGGATCAATATTGTGAAAGGAGCCGATAATGCCGCCACCACCTTTTTGCGCAGCAAAACCTACGACCAGCTGAAAGACCTGTTCACCCCGAAGATCAGGACTTCCCTGTCGAAGCCACTGGTGGCCGGCATCTCTGCCGAAAAAGCGTACAGCGACCTGATCAAAGCGTACAATATGGCTTCATTGAACGGAAAGCTGTTCAGCACCATTAAAACAAACTCGTTAAGCGAGCATGTTACGGTTAAAGGATTGGACGGACTGTTCAGTAAAGTGGCCCTGCAGGAAAAGAACATCCGCACCAACGGCCTGGCACAGGTAACGGAGATCTTAAGGAAAGTGTTCGGCAGGAAATAACTGTTTAATGATTTGTATACTTTTGAGAAACTGTTGTTGGTCACGGTAGCTATCGGGATGGATTTGCTTTATGGCTTGTGGGAACACCACAAAGAACACAGAGGAAACACGAAGGGCACAACGGTGGTATCGTATAAATCGTAAAAAGAGATTGCCGCGCTTCGCCCGCAATGACATTACTTCTTCCTCCGCGCTCCTGACTTCCCACTTCTATCTTCTATGATCTATTCACCATCAACTTCCCTTTTAACTAACATTTAAGATACAGGCCGGGCAACACCCCGGCTTTTTTTATTGACTAATGGGGTAGTAAAAATACCACATGAAGAAAACGATCATTCCCATTTTAGTCCTGCTTTTTATGGCAGGCAACTCGTATGCACAATTTACCCTGTATGGCGGGCAGGCTCCTTTTTACCAGCTGGTGAAACAGCCTTATTTTTATTACGACCTGATGCGTTACCAGCAGAATGCATGGGTGAGGCAACACCGCGAAAGCGCTTCGCAACCCTGGGGCAATGCTAACTTGCTGATCAACCGCAAAGATGCCAATGGCAATTTTACTTACCTCGAATACAGCACCTGGAGCCAGGGCAGCATGAGCTGGCAAGTGTACAGCAAGTATATAACCGACCGCCTGATGAACGGGCCTGAACTGGTGGAGGAAGTGGAACAGGAATGGTATACAGACGAACAGGATAACCTGCGCCAGTTAAACACACGCAGCGATATTACCTGGGAAAACGGACGCCTCAGGCAGGTGAGCCGGGTAACAAGCAGCGAAGGCGGGCAGCAAAGTTTCAGCAACACGTACTTCGGCTATGATGCAAACAACCGCAGGGTGCACGATTCGGAAGCTGTGAACGATGTGGTGTTCTGGGAAAACAAATATGCGTACGACAGCCTGGGGCAATGCACCGGAAATTACCATATGATAGGCAATGACACCATCCTTTTAACGGGCTATGCTTACACCAACCGCTTGCTGACACGCTACAGTTCATATAATTACCAGGATGCCCCTGTGTTGCAGTATGAAGAGCTGTATGAATACGACACCAAAGGAAGGATCACGCAGGCCACCCTATCGGGGGCTAATATGGATCCGGTGATCTATAAACATGGTTACAACAACGATGACCGCCTGCTGTGGATGTGCAGACATTATTATAAAGACGGCCGGTGGAACAAATCGGATAGCATAGCCTTTACGTATAACGGAACAAAGGCCGATACCAGCTATGGTTATGTATCAGCCGACCTGCAAACCTGGAACACCTGGTCAAACTTCCGTTTTTTGTTTGATGACAACCGGGTGGGGGTAAATGAAACCAAACAGGCCCTTGACTTTAACGTATACCCGAACCCGGCCCGTAATAAGGTAACCATCAATACCCTCAAAGGCTTATTGGTGAACCGGGTGATCATAAACGACCTTACCGGTAAAAAGATCATGGACCTTACCCCATTGCCATCAGGAGAAACAGACCTCACGGGAATAAGCCCCGGCATTTACATCATGCATGTACAAAGCAACGGGCAAACCGGTATCAAAAAGATCATCATCAATTAATAATGGTTATGTTGTAGACCAGTATTAAAAAAAGCCACAGATTGCACAGATGGAGCGGATCCGTCAGTTCTTATCATGTCAACTAAACCAATGCTAAGCAAGTGCTGCTTTGCAAGGCTCATCTGTGCGATCTGTGGCACTTCCTCAATTTTTATATAAAAGCGTCAACACCATTTTACAGCATCCCGATATTTTTTTCTAGTGAAACAACCTTATAGCTCACCTGTTGCTTTTCTTTAACAGGTAATGTTATCATCCGGTGGTTATTCGATAGAGGCTGATCGCAGCATCATGAAATACCGGCCACCAGTATAATTTTATTTGGAAAAATTTATACTTAATAATATGTTTCGGGTTTAAACCTTAACCCACAAATAACCATGCAGACCCCCTATCCCGCATCACCCCTTGTTACCGACACGCAGTTCTTAAACCCCTCTTCTTCCTTCCGCGCAAATGCATTAAAAGTGCTGGCCAGCATTATTTTTTTCCTGCTGGTTTATGTGGCCATGGTTGCACTGGCGCTGCTATTCGGCATGGCCTGCTGGTATGTAGGCCTTACTGTGCTTTCGGCACGTCTATCACTGATCACCATATTGTTTGGCGTAGGCATCTGGGTGCTTGCGCTCATGATCATTTTTTTCCTGGTGAAGTTCCTGTTTGCCTCTAAAAAAACAGACCGCTCGGGAATGATCGAGATCACCGCAGCAAGTGAGCCGGCTGTTTTTGAATTCATTAAGAACATTACCAAAGAAACAGGCGCCCCTTTTCCTAAACGCATCTACCTTTCTCCCGATGTGAATGCATCGGTTTCATACGACTCCAGTTTCTGGAGCATGTTCTTCCCGGTACGCAAGAACCTCACCATCGGGCTGGGCCTGGTAAATGCCACCAACCTTTCGGAGTTCAAGGCCATTATGGGGCATGAGTTCGGACACTTTTCGCAACGGAGCATGAAGCTTGGCAGCTACATTTATAATGTGAACCAGGTGATCTACAACATGCTTTATGAAAATGAAAGCTATGGCAACCTCATCGAAAAATGGGGCTCGCTTCATGGTATTTTTGGCATCCTGGCCTATGTAACCGTAGCGTTTGTGCGATTGATCCAGAAACTGCTCCAGGTTGTATACAGCATCATCAACAAAGCTTATTCGGGCCTGTCGCTGCAAATGGAATACCATGCCGATGCGGTTGCGGCTTCCGTTGCAGGCTCCAACCACCTGGTGTCATCGCTCTACCGCCTCGAAGCAGCCGATATGTGCTACAACACGCTCATCAGCTATTACAATTCGTGGCTGCCCGAACAGTATAAAGCAGAAAATGTATACCGCGATCACCAATATGTGATGAAGCACTTCTCGGCCGAGTTCAAAGCACCTTTTCAAAATGGTTTGTTGCAGGTGAACGAGCATACGCTCGCATCTTTTAACCGGTCGAACATCATTGTAAAGAACCAATGGGCTTCGCATCCTTCCACCAGCGAACGCGAACAGGAGCTGAACCGCCTGGGCCTTGTTACAGAACCGGACCACCAATCGCCATGGAAGCTTTTTACCAATGCAGGGCAGGTTCAGCAACAAATGACCGAACTCCTGTTCAGTACAGTAACCTACGATAAAACACCGGAACTGCTGCTGGAAGATGCCTTTATTAAAAAGTATACCGAAGGAAGCAACAAGTATAAGGTGCACGAACTTTATAAAGGATACTATGACGACCGCACCATTGAGTTCGACCAGGCAGATACCGCGCATACAAATGCCACGCTTGACGAACTGCTAAACGAAACCAACATAGCGCTTCCTAAAAAAGCAGCCACCAATACCAGCGACCTGGCAACCATTGAACAGATCAGGAATGCTTCCGTAAAATCGTTTGATTTTAAGGGTGAAAAATACACCAAAAGCCGCGTAGATGAAGTGAAGACCCTGATAGAAGCAGAGAGCGAAGTGCTGGAAAAACAAATGGCCGGCTTGGACAAAAGATTGTACCAGCTGGCTTTTCAGCAGGGCTCGCCCGATGAGCGGGAAGAGCTGAAAACACTTTTCGCTGCTTATTTCCAGGCACTGGAACGCACTAAAACAGAAACTGCTGTTATAGAAAGCATAAGAACGGTGATCATGGAGGCCTACCAGGAGCAGAAAACACCCGAACAATCGATACTTTGGAACAGGATACTGAAAGACAAGGAAGGGCCTTTTATACAATTAATAAATGACGCATTAAATAGGCCGGACATTACAGCGATGATCAAACCGGCACAGCAAACCTGTATGGATGAATACCTGGCGCACAACCAGCAATATTTTATAGTGGATGCTTACATGACTGAAGCATTGAACAAGCTGAACGATGCCATGATAAGCTATGCAGAGCTCGCTGGCGATGAATTCTTTTTGCTCAAGAAAAAAGCGCTCAACCACCAGGCCATGCTGTTGCTGAAAGCGAACTGATACTTTCCGTTCACCAAAATAAAATACCGGTATGTCTTGTTCATTGCCGGTATATTTGACCTTACAATTATGGCCAATACAAAAAGAACAGACCAGGAACTGGTTACCGCACATATTGAAAATCTCCCCGCAGACCTTGCACCTGCTATAGCACACCTGCGGCAGGCGATCTTACGGGCTCACCCGGAAATTGCCGAACAGATCAAATGGAACTCGCCTGCTTTTTATTATACCGGTGAGATGAAGGCTTTCGATGCGAAGGAGTACAAGCGCGACCTGATCGTGATGAACCTGAACCGCGGAAAGATCTTGCTGGTGCTACCCACCGGCCAACGCTTAAAAGATACCTCCGGCTTGCTGGAAGGCAAGTACACCGATGGAAGGCGCCTGATCACTTTTAAAGACCTGGCCGACATAAAGAAAAAAGAAGCGGCATTAACCGCCATCATCAACGAATGGATCGATACGGTTGACCGTTAAGTTTTGTTTCCCATGAACAGGTGCTGAAAAAGAAAAGCAAATAAGCACCAACTTGTTATTTTTGCAGCATTACATTCAATTCAACTATGGTACAGGCCACATTACTTTTCACCTATGGTTTATTCCTGATCTGCTGCGGCATTGCTTCGGTGATCTTTATTGGCATGAAAGCCAAAACAGCTTTGGTTTCGGGCGGCATGGCCGGAATTATTTCGATGGCCATCGGGCACTTTATTTCCACCCAAAGCAGCGGGGCTGTACTTGCCGGGATGATCTGGCCCATGATCCTGTTTTGTGTGTTCGCCTGGCGAAGCACCAAAACACTTCATAAGATCTTTGAGCTGATCCCCTCGCAAAACGAAGACCTAAAAGGCAAAGGAATTGCATTCCTGGTCATCAGCCTGATGGCGGTGGTATCCATTATGGTGTTCTTTATCCAGGTGGCCTTTTCGGCAGCTTAGCATAGAGTTACATCGCACCCGAACTAACTGATATTTTTAATGAGAGATTGCCGCGCTTCGCTCGCAATGACATTATCGCTTCGTCATCGCCACATTAACACATCTTCACATTATCTCATTTTTACATTTCCTACTCCACATACAACAACAAGCCTTTCAGGTATTCCCCTTCCGGGTGAAAAATATTGATCGGGTGATCTTCGGGCTGGGTGAGTTGTTTTACAATGCGTACGTTACGCCTGGCATCTGCCGCTGCCCCGAAAATGATCTTGCGGAACAGGTCGCGGTCTATATGCTGCGAGCAGCTGAACGTAAAGATCAGTCCGCCCGGTTTTATTTTTTTGAATGCCGTTAAATTAAGGTTCTTGTAGCCCCTGCTGGCATTGGGCACAGAGCGGGCATTTTTTGCAAAAGCAGGTGGATCGAGCACCATGATATCATAATCTGCTGTGCTTTGCTGCATAAATTCAAATACATCCTGCACATAACTCTGGTGGGTGCCATTCAGTGTATTTGCGGCTACATTTTTATCGCACATCTCTATCGCTTCCTTGCTGCTGTCTACCGAATGCACCAATTCAGCTCCCGCGGCCAACGCATACAAACTGAAACCTCCTGAATAACTGAACGTGTTCAGTACTTTTTTGCCCTTGCTGTATTGGCCAAGGATATTCCTGTTTTCGCGCTGGTCGATAAAAAACCCGGTCTTCTGCCCTTTTTCCACATCCACTAAAAAAGTAATGCCGTTTTCTTTTGCCGTTATGGGCATTGACCTGGCTTCGCCCACCCAACCACTTTCCAGTGTCACCTCCTCAAGCCGTTGCGTATTCTGTTTGGTCTTTAAATAAATATGTTTGATTCCCTGCTCCTGCAATCCTTCAAACAAATGCCCGCTGATCAGCTCTGTTCCTTTAACGAGTAACTGCACCACAGCGGTGTCATCATACACATCAATAATAACTCCCGGTAAAAAATCACCTTCGGCATGCAGCAACCTGAAAATGTTGGTGTTTTCGGGAAGCACCAGCTTACGGAGGTTAAAAGCATTTTTTATCTTTTGTTTCCAGAAAACGGCATCTGTTGTAATTTCTTCATTGGTAAACTCAAACACCCGGCAGGTGATCTGGCTGTTTGGCGAAAAAAAGCCATAGCCCAAAAGCTCATCATGGTTGGTGCATACTTTTATGATCTCCCCGTTCTCTGCCTTTGGCAGGGTTTTAACGGCCCCGCTAAACACCCATGGATGCCGGTTCACCAATGAACGTTCCCTGCCCGATTTTAGAATTAATGTTTTCAATTTATGCCTATGTTTGTGTTGCAAAAATGAATGTTTTCGTTGTATTCCTGCATGAATAATTTTTTGAAGATTTTCTTTACCATCTGTGCATGTGGTTTATCGTTGGCCGCAATCGCCCAAACCGATGATGCTAAAGAACATAAGATCACAGGGCGCACTTTAAGCTCCGAAGGAAATGAGGTGGTTCAGCTGGCAAGTGTCATTAATTTAAGCAATGGCAAGCGTGCCATCAGCAACAGGCAGGGGTATTTTAAGATCACCTTCCTGCCCGATGATACTATTTTTATTTCGGCCATCGGCTACCGGAGCATGACCGTGATATGCAGGAACATCGACCTGCAAAAACTCACCGACACCATTAGCGTTGTGATGAAAGCGGTTAATGTTACCCTGAGGGAAGTGACTGTTGTTTCATCAAACCCCAGGCGCGATTCGATAGCAAGGGCTGCGGCCGAGTTTTTAAAGAACGATCCGCTGATGAACAATTACGACCGCATCCTGAACAGGCAACGGGGCGGACTAATGAGCCCGCTTACCGCCATGTACCAGCAGTTCAGCAAAGAAGGACGCGATGCCGTTCAGTTTGAAGAGTTCCTGGCGTATGCAGAACGGCAGAAACAGGCCGACCGCAGGTATAACCGCGATTTTGTGAAGCGCGTAACAAAACTGGATGAAAAATACCTGGACGAGTTTATGCTTTTTTGCAGGCTGGATAAAGAATTTATTATTGCCTCCAGCGACTATGAGCTGGTTCAGGCTACACAAAAATGCGCAAAGGAATTTAAAGCCAAACGATAGATGTGCAAATGTGAAGATGCGGCAATGTGAAAATGTCATTGCGAGCGGAGGCGGCAATCTCTTTAATGTGCTGATGTCATAAGATAGCTAACGGATATGGGTACAAGGGGCAATCTGCTATATCCATTTTCCTGTCCACAGATTGCCGCGGTCTTCCGCCCATGCGGAATCCCCCGCAATGACATCCTGCTATTCACTGCTGCCTACTCACAATTCAACATGAGCTCCGCTGAATTTACGTTTCAAATCCCCTCCACTATCAACTATGGTCTATCAGCTATCAACCATAAGCTTCCCACTTACACACATTCCCCGCACAATGGCCTGCTTTACTTTTAATTAACAATCATTTGCGTAATTTGGTGTGAACTAATACATCAGGTATGAAGCATTATAACTTGGAAGAATCCATGAAATGGAGAAGGTTTAATGGGGAGATGATCAGGAACAATATTGTTGATGAAGTGGAGCAGCTGATTATTAGTGAAACAGAAAAAGGGAACAAGCTTAAAGTGTGCATCGGCACCGATTCGCAGGTAACAGCAAACGTTACCGAATATGCTACCGTGATCGTTTTCTTAAGGGAGAAAAAAGGAGGTTTCATGCTCATCAGCAGCGAAAAATCCACCCGGAAGATCAGCATTAAGGAACGGATGCTGAATGAGGTTTCGATGTCGATTGCAATTGCTTACCAGCTTTGCGACCTGCTCGACCTTTACGAGATCGGCCTGGAAGTTCATGCCGATATTAATACAAACCCCAATTTTAAATCGAACACTGCATTAAGTGAAGCCATGGGCTATATACTCAGCATGGGTTTTGTGTTTAAGGCCAAGCCCGATGCGTTTGCCAGTTCGTACTGTGCCAACAAGATCGTTCACTAACTGTTGATTTGTTTATGCGGTGATCTTTTAACGATGGTAGAACCACAACGCACACAAAGGAGACACAAAGTTTAATTGGTACTTAACGGGATGTTGTAAAATAGTGTTGACGCTTTCATGCAAGAATTGAGGGAAGTGCCACAGATTATACAGATTAGCCTTGCAAAGCAGCACTTGCTTAACGTTGGTTTAGTTGAGATGATAAGAATTGACGGATCCGCTCCATCTGTGCAATCTGTGGCTTTTTTTAATACTGGTCTACAACATAACCGTACTTAATTATTAATTGATCTCCCTCAATTATGAACCACTAACTATCGCAAAAACCACAACGGGCGCAAAGGAGGTACAAAGAACACAATGTTTATATTGATTGATCTCCGTCAACTATGAATTATGAACTATGAACTATGAACCATAAACTTACTTAAACCGGTGATTCGCAGTTTTTCTCAACTCTTCAGGCGTTAAGCCTTTGAAATATTCATAGGTTATTTTCAGTCCCTCTGCCCTGCTCACCTTTGGTTCCCATCCCAGCAGCTCTTTTGCTTTTGTAATATCGGGCTGGCGTTGTTTCGGATCGTCTGTAGGCAATGGTTTTGACACCAGCTTTTGGGATGTGCCGGTTAGTTTAATGATCTCTTCACCAAATTCTTTTATGGTGATCTCATCCGGGTTGCCAATGTTCACCGGGTACGGGTAATCGCTTAACAGCAGGCGGTAAATGCCTTCCACCAGGTCGGCTACAAAACAGAACGAGCGGGTTTGCGAACCATCGCCAAACATGGTGAGGTCCTCGCCACGCAAGGCCTGGCCGATAAAAGCCGGCAACACACGTCCGTCATTCAGGCGCATACGCGGGCCGTAGGTATTGAAGATGCGCACAATGCGTGTTTCCAGGCCATGATAAGTATGATAAGCCATGGTCATGGCCTCCTGGAAACGTTTGGCTTCATCATAAACTCCCCGCGGGCCAACCGGGTTCACATTGCCCCAGTATTCTTCAGGCTGGGGGTGTACCGTTGGGTCGCCATATACTTCGCTTGTTGAGGCAATGAGGATCCTGGCCTTTTTTTCCTTGGCCAGTCCCAGGCAATTGTGAATGCCCAAAGAGCCTACTTTCAGGGTTTGGATCGGGATCTTTAAATAGTCGATGGGGCTTGCAGGCGAGGCAAAGTGCAGGATGTAATCGAGCTTGCCGGGCACATGAATAAACTTGCTCACATCATTGTTATAAAAATCGAACTCCTTAAGCTTAAACAGGTGCTCAATGTTTTTCAGGTCACCCGTAATCAGGTTATCCATTCCAATAACATGGTAGCCTTCTTTTATAAACCGGTCGCACAGGTGCGAGCCTAAAAAGCCGGCTGCCCCTGTTATCAATACTCTTTTTTTATCGCCCATAATTTTACGGATTCACCGTATTCACTCCTATGCTGTAATATGTAAAACCAAGCTCCTTCATTTCGTCCAGGTCGTAAATGTTGCGGCCGTCAAAAATGAGCTTGTTTTTAAGCAACTTACCGATCACGTTAAAATTAGGTGAACGGAACTCGGGCCATTCGGTGGCTATTAACAACGCATCCGAATCGATCAATGCATCGTAAGGGTCTTTGGTGTACCTGATCTGATCGCCTATTATTTTTTGTGCTTCGTGAACAGCTACCGGATCATAGGCCACTACCTGAGCGCCTGCCTTCACCAGATGATCAATAATAACCAATGAAGGAGCCTCGCGCATGTCGTCTGTTTTGGGTTTAAAAGATAAACCCCATATAGAAATAGTCTTGCCCTTCAGGTCGTTGTTAAAATGTTTGAGCACCTTATTGAACAGCACCAGCTTCTGGTCATCGTTCACATCTTCCACAGCCTGCAAAATGCGCAGGTTGTGGCCGTATTCCTTTCCTGTTCTCACCAATGCCATTACATCTTTGGGAAAGCAGGAGCCGCCATACCCGATGCCCGGGTAAATAAATTTATTGCCAATACGCGGGTCACTTCCTATGCCTTTTCTCACCCAGTTCACGTCAGCGCCTACCAGCTCGCACAGGTTGGCAATGTCATTCATAAAGCTGATCTTGGTGGCCAGCATGGCATTTGCAGCATACTTGGTCATTTCGGCACTGGGGATGTCCATAAAAATAATGGGATGCCCGTTGAGCAGAAAAGGTTTATACAATTTGCGCATAATGTCTTCTGCTTTCTGCGACTCAATGCCAACAACAATACGGTCGGGTTTTAAAAAATCCTCCACCGCTGCCCCTTCTTTTAAAAATTCAGGGTTGCTGGCTACATCAAACGCTACAGAAACAGCACGCGCATGCAATGCTTTATTCACCTCTGCTTTTACTTTAAACGAAGTACCAACCGGCACTGTACTTTTGGTAACCACCACGCAATATTCAGTGATGTGCTCCCCTATTTCCCCGGCTACCGCCAATACATATTTAAGATCGGCACTGCCATCTTCGCCCGGGGGTGTACCTACTGCAATAAAAACAACCTGTGCATCTTTAATGCTATCGGCAAGGCTTGTGTTAAAATGCAAACGCCCGGCTTCCATGTTGCGGGTTACCAGTTCGTCAAGCCCCGATTCATAAATAGGCAGAACCCCTTTTTTCAGGTTTTCTATCTTGGTAAAATCCACATCAACACAGGTTACATCAATGCCTACTTCGGCAAAACACGTTCCTGTTACTAATCCTACATAACCTGTTCCTACAACTACTATCTTCATATTAATGAGCGCCTGATGCCGTTTTATAAAATTCGTTAACGTGGGT
>JAZKGM010000270.1:0-372 GCA_040385895.1 Bacteroidota bacterium | reverse complement strand
GATATAATCCGATTGTTCTTCGGTAAGTTCGGGGCTCATGGGTAATGAGATCACACAAGCACATAATTGTTCGGTAACAGGCAAACCGCTTTCAATGATCCGGCTGTTCCTATACGCTTTCTGCTGGTGTAAAGGGATTGGATAATACACCATAGACGGGATCTTTTTACCGGCAAGGAAGGTACGAAGCGCGTTGCGGTCGATGCCATTGCATTTTAACGTATACTGATGGAACACATGGGTTGAGTTTTTTACCCGTAAAGGAATTTGCAGCGTAGGATGACCGGCAAACGCCTCATCGTATTTTGCGGCAACCTTGTTGCGGGCCTGTTCGCATGCTGTTAAGCCCGGAAGCTTCACATTTAAAATTGC
>JAZKGM010000269.1:0-1675 GCA_040385895.1 Bacteroidota bacterium | reverse complement strand
CAGGTTCCTTTCTGCCCTGCAACAGTTATGTTGATCTCTCTTTCAAACTCTATTTCATGCTGCATGTCATACCTGATCAGCGTGTAAGAGTTTTTGCCCGCATTATCCCTGATGGCATAATAACCATTATCATCATTGCCGATAATGCCTGTGATCTCGCCTTTTTTAGCATGTTCGCGTTCTTTACCCCATTCAACATCAATGTCCTGGGCAGAAAGGTTGGTGATAAAAAACAATAAAATAGCAGGAAGCAGCAGTGTAAATCTTCTTTTCATATAGGGTTTAATAATTATGCGCGAAAATAAATGATTTGTTATCAATAACAAATCAACTTATTCAAAGCGAGTTACTTTACAGATAACAGCCCGTATTTATACCTTTTTGATCCTGCCGAATAAACGAGCAACCTGTCGCCCGACAGCTGAATGTATTGTTTTGGGACAAAAAAGGTTTTGTCTTCTTTTTTTAATGTTTGAAAAAGCGTCCTGGATACTTCACCTTTTGCATTAATTGTTGCAAGCGTAATACACACGTTTTTAACCGACTGTGTGCTTACACCATAAATCTCCTTTTTTTCGCCTGTTTCACCCATGGCTGTATTTTTACAATGGTCGTTATACAGGAAGTAAAGGTCATCATTTACATAAGCAAAGGTATAGGATGAAAAAGTACCCCGGTCATTAGTGCTTGATTGGAATTTATCAATACCCGAAACCCAGCGGATCTCTCCTTTTTGATCCAGGTTGATCACCATGATGTTATTGTAATGGTACGTGTAAGTGGTATAGGTTGTATTGTTAGCGCCCCGGGTTGTATGCACTGCAACGTAATAGTATTCGGCTACTATCTTGATATCCCCGTTCGCGTTCACCAGGATGTGATCAATTTTATAATAACCGCTCAGTCCGTGCCCTTTGTCGGCTGCTTTTTCTGAGGTGAACTTGATCAGGTCTTCGCGGTTAAAGGGTTGGGTGGTTTCCACCACTTTATTCAGCGATTTTGCATGGATCTTATTATAAACCAACCCCTGGATGCCGTTCCGTTTGGTATCGGTATAAAATCCAACAAATATTAAATGGCCGTTTATGTAATCGAACTGCAGGCTTAGTACACTGTATGCCTTTGCAAAATCCACATCCACTTCTTCCAGCCTATCTTTTTTCGTATAATAGGCAAACATCTTATACTGGTTGATGTTCTTATCGATATTCAGGGTTCCCAGCACAAACACGTTTCCTTCTTCATCGATCCTGCAGGTGGCCACATTAAACTTGCTGTCCTTGTAGGGAAGCTCAATAGCCTTTTCCCACAACAGTTCCAGGTTTTGCGAGTACATTTTATAATTGAACCGTTCGTATCCTTTTTTCTCATACGCCTCATCGTGGTAAACGAGGATCCTGGTCAGGTCCTTTGAAGGGTATATGGTAAAGCTGCCTGCATTCCGCTTGCTTTTATAATCAATGGCATCTACCTCCACAGGAGCCTCCTGCTTACCATCTTTTCCGGTTATGATCGCATACAATACATTTTTGTCGCGCACTTTATCTTTCTGGCTTAAGAAAATAACAAAATGATCCTTGAGCATATAAATACCTTCGTTCACCCCATCCTCATCATTCACTTTCATCTTGATCAGGGTTTCCGATTCCACTTCATGGTTCATGTTGTATTTAAC
>JAZKGM010000268.1:0-3228 GCA_040385895.1 Bacteroidota bacterium | reverse complement strand
TGATTGAAATCGAAAACTATTGATAATACCGGCCCGCAGATTCCTGAGATTTTCGCTGAGCTGGTTGATGAACCTCTGCGTTAATCAGCGACATTTGCGGGAAATATGAGTATTTAACATTTTTCGTTAACACCGTTCTACAACATATCGAAATAAATTTAGTTAGGCAGCAGGTCAAATACCAGTTCCCTGCTTTTTGAAGGATTACTTTTATTTTCACAGGAACAGCAAGCGCGTGAAGCGGCACAACCTTCAGTTCCAGGTATGCCGAAGTTTCCCCGGTAATATCGGTCACCATATTTCTCTGTTCAATGTGCTTATCATCAGAAAGCAGCGCAATGGTATACCGGTCGTTTTCCGAACCTTCGTTATTGATACGCAGTGAAATGTTCTGACCGGCTTTAAGCTGGCTGGAGGCATTCCTGTGTTCAATGGTAAAATAAGAAGGGTACAGGGAGCTTGAATAAGAAACCCGGTAGCTGGGGGCTTCGGTCCATGGAAGCAGGGAATCCCTTCTTGTTTCAGGGTATATTTCCCATGCCAGGAACTTGTTCTTCGTCACTTCAAAGATCCTGTTCAGCTGGCCCATACCCACCAGGATATTCCCGTCAGGAAGCTCGGTGGCAATGCCCATTTTTGCACTGTTTGTTTTGCCACCGTACGGGCTTTCGTTCACATGTTCTTCAAGAACATATTCCCATATTTTGGTGCAATTGCCATTTGAAGGGTCTGGAGCAAGCTCAATAATGGATGAACTGCGTTCCGGCACATTGTTGTTAAAGATCATGATGTTGCCGTTCTTTAACAGGACCGGTGCATGCTGGGCTGCAAACAAATGGTCGTCAAAATCATTTTTCTCTTCATAAGAAATATGCCTGTTGCCCCACGCGGCAAGGATCTGCCCCGATGTTTTATCCACCTGGAAAATGCTGTTAAAATCGCGGAAGCTCGCATATATCAGACCGTTGGTTTGGTCAATGGCAAAACCGTTAAGATGGCCTAGGGTATAAACCTTCGCGGTATCATCGGAAGGGTAGACCCCGAATTTTTGTTTAATGGCTTCGCAGGCATCAAATCTCCATATTTCTTTTCCGGAAGAGTCGTATTCAAACAACATCTGCCCATTGATCTTTGTATCCGGGTCGGCAATGTTCTTTCTCCCGCAGATCATATAGTTCGAACGGTCATCTTTATGAAAAGCATGGTGGTACTTTTCTTCCTTGTCTGTTGTTTTTTCTGTTACAGGGGTTCTCCATAAAATGTTCCCGAACAGGTCGGTTTCCAAAGCCCCCGAGTTATCGATAAAAAGTAAAGTTCCCGAACGGGTAAGGTGCAGGTCCCTGTAATTCAATAATTTGTTCCCTTCAGGAATGTCCGGTACAACCCATTTAGGAATGCCCTGCTTGTTAACAGCAAGGCTAAGCCCGTCAATAAAAACAATACCCGGTGTGCATTCCTCTTTACATTCTTTTACCACTTTGATCCTGCACAGGTTGCTGTCTAACAATTTGCTGTTTAGTATGGTAAAATTAAATATACCTGATGTAAACAGGGGTTTATTCAGCTTGTTCAATGCTTCATAGCGCCACATATACGCATGGCCAAAAAGCAGGCCTTTACTGATGCGTGTTGCCGGTGTAGAGTCTACCACGCGGATAATGACCGGATCTGCATTGAATTTACCTGATACTTTTTTTACGATCGTTACCCGGTAAGTTATTGCTCCGTTCACTGCCGGGTGTTCAAACATTACCTCGGTAAAGTTGAGCATTTGCCCATTTTTTGGAAGCACATTGGAAATGGCTGTAAAAGAGATCAATGTGCTTAAGCAGATAAACAGATACCTTACCGTCATGAATACTTTTTTGCATCAAACATACGGAATGATAAGCAATTGGCGTATTTTCACGGGCTGCACTTTAGGATAGGTTCAGGCCTTTTGGCCACGGCCGCTTACTTAAAAGTTACCATGCAACCATTCACCACGATGGTGGTCTGGGTAGTTGTTAGGTCTATCTTTGGGAAACGATTGAAGACAAATGAAACCACCAGCTAAAATCAATACGCACAATGCCGGTAAAAACCAGCGCTTGTATTTCGCCATACCGGTGCTTGTTTTTATCATAACCGGTATATTCACCGATCGCGCATACGCAGCTAACAAAGACAGCCTCTTATCGGTATACCACAAGCATATTTATACAGACAGCGTAAAGGTGAGGCTTGCCATAAAACTTGCTGCCGCTTATAAATACATCAATATTGACAGCGCACTGCATTATGCTGTTGAGGCAAAAAATAACGCAAAAAGGATCAATTACCCGAACGGCTCAGCCGGTGCATCTGCACAGCTTGCTGCCATTTATGAAGAAACCGGTGACCGCAGTAAAGCCCTGGCCTGTTATATCCAGGCATTGCGGATCTATACCGTGAATAAGAACAGGAAACAGTCGGCCATTGTATTGAACAGTATGGGTGCCTTATATTATGAATGGTCGTATTACGATAAGGCATTGGATTGTTTCATGAAGAGCTTAAAAATAAGGGAGCTCCTGGGCGACCAGGCTGAAGTAGCAGCAAGCTCTACAAACATAGGTGCCACCTACAAAGAGGCGGGTAAATACCCGGAAGCATTAGACTATTTCTTTAAAGCACTTAAACTGGCTGAAGGATTAAACCAGGAAATTACCATTGCCATGACGATGGCAAATATTGCCAATGTATATGCATTAATAGGCAAATACCCCGAGAGCCTTGAATATGCCAACAGGTCGTTGCTGATCAGCAAACGGATCAACAACTCATCGCTGGAGATCCATGCATTGGGAATTATCGGCCAGGATTATTTTTCGGGAAAACAATACCGGCAGGCAGAGCAGATCTATAAACAAGCCTTATCCATTGCAATAAAAACAAAGGAGGCAGACATGATCGCTGATTTTAACGCAAGCCTTGCCATGATCTATTGCGAGACTAAAAAGTATGACCAGGCATTGCATTATTACCAGGAGGCGAAAAGATGGTCGGAAAAGATCAATAACGTGCATTACCTGTCGCTGTCGTACCTTGGGCTGGGCCAGGTATACCTGCTTTTGAACGAACGGGCCACGAGCATAAAGTATTTAGAGAAAGGACTGGCCATTGCCCGAGATGCGGATATGCCCACCATACTGGTTGAAATATATGGTGTGCTGGCTGAAGCTTACCGCCAGGCAAATAATTATAACA
>JAZKGM010000267.1:2434-3104 GCA_040385895.1 Bacteroidota bacterium | reverse complement strand
ACTGTAACTCAGCTTCAGACATTTGTATACCAGCTTCGTGGTGCATGATCATCATATTGGCAAAATCAATATCGGGATCGCAGGTCATGGGCATCTGGTTCATTTCCTGCATCATATTTTTCATAATATCCTGCACGGCTTTATCGTAGGCCTTTAACGCAGCGCTTTCAGTGTTGCTCCTGGCTGAATTAATAGCCAGGCTGTGCGAGGCCGGGCCTGAAGGATCGGTGCTTAGCGATTCCTTCTGGCAAGATGCAAAAAGACCTAAAGAAATAATTGCAGCAAAGACTGCTTTGTTTGTTCTGCTTTCTGGTAACATAATATTTGATTTAAAATGTGAAAGAAAGAGTTGTTCATAAGTCAGTTTAAGTTGCCCCCAAGCTTTTTACGGATGAAATAAACGATGGATATGGTGTAACGAATCGATTAGATGATGATCATGTAGCCCATGCACACCCGGGTGAAAGGTTTGATGACTTGTATGGTGATTGTTGGGAACCACTACAATTGAATCATTGCCATGACCCGGCTGGACTGGGTGATAATGATGTGCATGGTTAACCGCAGGATCATAAGGTACCCACTGATGATGATGGTCGTTGTGCGGATGACTGTTGGCACTATTATAGTGACTATGATGCACCCAGTGCAGGGAATCATGATGGTGAAA
>JAZKGM010000267.1:0-2424 GCA_040385895.1 Bacteroidota bacterium | reverse complement strand
GGTGGGGCTAAGGGAAACGTCGGGCTCACCGGTTTTAGAACAGGAAACGATAAGTAGTATAGCAAGAATAAAAAGACCTGGTTTCATTGTTGACATGTTTTTTACGTTTAATGATTATAGAGATTAAGGGTTTATTTTTTTACTGTAAGCATTCCCACGCTGATGGCTAACACGACCGTACTTACACTCATCAAATACAGCACCGCCTGCCAGACTTAAGAGAACACCTGCCTTAAAGTACCCCCGCTGCGAGTGGTAAAGCAACCACATTAAACCCGGTGGCCAAATTAATTCCGGATCATCTTACCAAAGATGGCTTTGCCGAATAAAACAAGGTTGACAACATCTTTTGGATTACTGTTTACCAAAACTATGCCTGCCGTTTGTGCAGCTACATAGCAACAAACATCAATTCCCCATCTCCATTGCCAAGTCAGGTGCATTCTTCAGGCCATCACAAGGACAGGCTCGCCAGCCTGATTGTTTTCGCCTGGGTATCTGTCCATGCAAAAATTAATTTGTTCCCAGCTATGGTCATTTGAGGAAAGCCGCCTGACCTGGAATCGGACGATTCTGCCACAACGACGGATTGCGCTTTCGTGCCATCTGCATTTACCTTAACGGCCTTAATGGTTGAGCCTTCCATCCAGCTTAGCATGGCTGTTTTGTCATCCAACATCACCACATCTACACGACCAATTGCTTTTCCTTCATCCACCCGGATGGGTTTTTTAAATGTGACGCCACCATCTTCAGAAAAAATAATCTTTACCTCTCCCTTGTTTTCTTTCATAGAAAACCAGGCAACGGCTAAGTTATTGCCAATGGCATCGGCTCTTGGCCCGTTTACCGGGCAGCCTGCAATTTTCCACTCATCAGCAAAGATGGTTTTAGGTTCTGTCCATTCGCCATTAACAAAACGGACAATAGACATGTCCCTGATCTCCTCTGTTGAACGATCTCTGTACACAACGACTGGCCCGTTAGCAGTAATGGCAATACTTGTTTGGCAGCAATCACATATTCTACCGTCCAATTCCCATTCAATAGTTTTTGTTCCGCTTTTGTCCAGCATTGCACCACGCAATGTCATTTCACCATGATGCCCTTCCTGCTGACCAGCATCGCCTTCCATCGCTGTTTTTCTTCCATCGAGCCAGGAAACAAAAAATTGATCATTATAAGGATTGATGGATACAAAACCATGTTCAGCTTTTTTACCATCATCATGCAATGTTGTTGGGGTGCTCCATGTTTTACCTGCATCTGCTGATGCCACTAATTTAATATCGTAGCTGAATTTTGCGGTATCACTTTTCTCCAGGAAATGTGCCAGCATTGTACCGCTGTCGTTAGATGAGATAACCGGATAATCGGCCCAATTGATAAACCAATTATTACCGGAATTTATTACAACCGGTTGCGACCATTTATCATCTACAAACCTGGAAAATTGCAACGTGTATTGTTTGCCTTTTTTCTTCACCCATGATAAATGAACGACGCCGTCTTTATTTGTAAACAAATAAGGCTCTGCACTTGAATCGGCACCAGGAGGAGATGGCATAGCCAATGCTGCTTTTGCAGTTGCTTTTGATTCGTTATTAGCGTCTGTGCAGCATGCCATTGAAATTAGAACTATAAATGCAGTGAAAAGTTTGTTCATTTTGTTTTTGCGATGTTTATGATTAAATCAATATTGCTTTTATTATCCCATTTTCTGGAACCCGTTTCCGAGAATACCAGTTTGCCATCAGGATTAAAGATAAAAGTTGCAGGCAAAGCCTGGATGCCTAACTCTTCACTATTGTCAATCCTGATATAATTAAATTTGTAATCGTGGGTATTTCGGAACGTATTAATTTCTTCGGTGCTCTCGCCTGAAGCCAATACAAATATTACCCCTTTGTCAAACAGGATATTCTGCGCATTGGCTATAGAAGGCATTTCTTCAATGCAGGGTTTGCACCAGGTAGCCCAAAAATTGATAAAAACAGTTTTGCCTCTATATTTTTCAAGATTAACATTTTGTTCGTTTAAATCTTTCAACCGAATTTTTTCAACTGGCCTGTTTTCCTCAAAAGTAATAACAGCTTTATCATTATGCTCTGCGTTGCAGCTCAATAAACCCACCAGTAATACAACACTAATTTTATGTAGAATCATTTTTTAAATTTGCGAATATCAATAAAACTCGTTCCCATTACTGATTTAGAAACTATTAAATATA
This sequence comes from Bacteroidota bacterium, assembly GCA_040385895.1. Lineage (GTDB taxonomy): Bacteria > Bacteroidota > Bacteroidia > UKL13-3 > UKL13-3 > UBA6183. Next base: position 194 of record JAZKGM010000267.1, on the reverse strand, counting down.
CTCCGATCATTATAAACGGTATACTTAGTATTTGTCCCATATTTATTGGTAATGTATTTTCAAAAGCTTCCTGATTTTCTTTTACAAACTCAATGAAGAACCTTACAGTAAATAACATCGCAAAAAAACATCCCAAAAAAAATCCTTCTTTATAATGTGAAACATTATTCTTGTATAAATAAGAGAGAATAATG
>JAZKGM010000266.1:9162-18507 GCA_040385895.1 Bacteroidota bacterium | reverse complement strand
TGTTGTTTCCTACCTTGTAGGGAAGAAAATCGATGCGGGGCAGAAACATGTAGGTGTAAACGGTAAAAAAAGTGGTTACCACCAGTGATATGCCGATGCCAATTCCCGTGATGGTTTTGTTGAAGACGGGGGCAACATAAAAATCATAAAAGAACAGCACAAGGATCAAAACCAGCAATACCAGGTCTTTCATGAACGATTGAACAGGGGTAAGCTTAATGGCATCGCCAAAACAGCCGCAATCGGTTACCTTGCCGGTTATCGCGCTGTAGCCGGTAAGAATGGTAAAGAACACGATCATTAACAGCAACAGCCACATGGTTAAGCGGGTGTATGCGCCAAGCAATAACGCCACGCCAACCATGATCTCGAAAATGCAGATGAACATGGCAATGGCCACTGCATAATCAATAAAATAATGCATATCGAAGATCTCGAAATATTCGACAAGTTTATAGCTGAAACCTATGGTATCGTTCGCTTTTATAAATCCTGAAATAATAAATAAAACACCAACTAAAATTCTGCAGATCTGGGTTATTAATTTCATGTTTCTAATTGTATTTTTAGGGTTCAATATTCTTGTTTCCGCCCGGGCTGACGGAAATTCGACAGGGCAATATTATAACTTACCTGAATAATATTGTAAAAGATATTTGTTATTGTTCTGTTAAATGGATCAATGCAAAAACGCTGTAGTTGATCATGTCCTGCAGGTTTGCTTCCACACCCTCGCTCATTATCGTTCTGCCGTCTGCCTGTTGTATCTGCCTGATGCGCAGCAAACGCATCAATATCATATCTGTAAATGTACTCACCAGCATGCTTCTCCATGCTTCACCGTAATCGCTGTTCTTCTGCATCATCAGCGTTTTGGTCTCTTCCATATGCTTATTGTATAAAGTGGTGAGTTCGTCAATCTTAATATCCAGGCTGGTATTGTTTTTTAATTCAAGCTGGATCAACCCGATCACACAATAATTAATGATGCCCATAAACTCGCTTTCGGCCCCCTCATCAACCTGCATGCTGCCTTTTTCTTCAATGGTCCTGATGCGCTGGGCCTTAATAAAGATCTGGTCGGCAATAGAGCTAAGCCGCATTACGCGCCACGAAGTACCGTAATCTTTGCTTTTGTTTAAGAAAATCGTCCGGCACTTATTTATAATGGTATCGTATTGCGTTGTTGTTTGATTAATCAAAATGGTGGTGTTTATTTGTGATCGCACACAAAAATAATGGACCTGCCCAAAATACAAGCAATCGCACAAAAATTATCACTTAATTGTAAAGGACGCCTGGTATTGCTGGATAAACCTGTGGTGATGGGAATTTTGAATGCAACACCTGACAGTTTTTTTGAAAACAGCCGTGCGGTGGGGGAGCAGCTGATAGAAAAGGCATCGCGCATGATGGCTGACGGGGCTGCATTTATTGATATTGGCGGCTACAGCAGCAGGCCCGGTGCCCCTGATGTAACGGTGCAGGAGGAGGTAGACCGTGTTATTCCTGCCATTGAATCATTGCACAAAGAGTTTCCCGGATTGCTTATTTCTGTTGATACTTTTCGTGCAAAGGTGGCGGAGCTGGCTGTAAATGCAGGGGCCTCGCTGATAAACGACATCAGCAGTGGCGATGATGATGCGGAGATGATACCGGCCGCAGCCCGTTTGCAGGTGCCCTACATCATGATGCATAAAAAAGGTACGCCCCGCACCATGAACCAGCTTGCGGGGTACGAAAATGTAACATTGGAGGTGCTGGAGTATTTTAACCATAAAATAGCTGAGGCAAGGCGGGCCGGCATTGTTGATATAATACTCGATCCGGGGTTCGGGTTTGCCAAGAACCTTCAGCATAATTATGAGCTGCTGAACAACATGAGCGATCTGCGCGTGGCAGGTTTGCCTTTATTGGTAGGGGTTTCCCGTAAAAAAATGATCCAGAACCTTACCCATACGGATGCTGCGGGAGCGCTTAATGGTACCACTGTTGTTAATACGCTGGCCCTTTTACAGGGTGCAAACATTTTAAGGGTGCATGATGTGAAAGAAGCGGTCGAATGTATTAACATTGTAAGCGCAACTCATGGAAATTTTCAGGATCTATAACATTCAGTTCACCCTTACCAACATCGTAGATTTTTTTCTGGTAGGGTTTATTATATACCAGCTTTACCGGATCTTAAAAGGCAGTCTTGCTTTTAATATGATGGCAGGCCTGCTCACTATTTATGTGGCATGGCTTATTGCTCATTTTTTCAGGATGCCGATGATGGAAACCCTGCTTGGCGAATTCACCAAAGTAGGTATCCTGGCTATCCTGATCGTTTTTCAGCAGGAGGTACGCAGGTTCTTATTGTTGATCGGCAGGGGCACATTAAGCCATGAAAATAAAAGCATTTTGCGTTTTTTACCCTGGAACTGGAAGGTTGAAAAGGGGTTTAATACCAATTATGAAGACATTGTAGATACCTGCGAAATACTGGCAAAAAGTTATACCGGGGCATTATTGATCTTTCCGCGCACCAGCGAAATGAAATTTATCGGGGCCAGCGGAGAAGTACTGGATGCATTAATCACTAAAAAATTATTATTGAGCATTTTCAATAAGAACAGCCCGTTGCACGATGGTGCCGTAATTATTGCCAGCAGCCGTATAAAAGCGGCCAATGCTGTATTGCCCGTGAGCGATAACCCGGAATACCAGGCTAAATATGGATTAAGGCATTTATCAGCCTTGGGGATCACGGAGCAAACGGATGCGATCGCCTTAATTGTTTCGGAAGAAAAAGGAACAATGGCCATTGCCCGGGAAGGCCGGATCACCGAGAATGTAAACCGTGAAATGGTGCTTGAAGTGCTGCATAAAGCATTCAGCCACGACATGGTGACGACAAAAAAATAAGGTCCCGAAAGAAGAATTCTGCCAGGACCTTAATGAATCGCTTAACGGTTTATTTTTTTACAAAAGTTGTGGTGTCTTCTTTTTGTAGCTTCTGTTGTCCGATGATCTGGTCAAGCGGAACGTCAATGTTCCTAAGCGCAAGGTTGGCTTCTTCTGCAAGTTCCCCATCTGGGTACGCTGCAATAAATTCGATATAGGTTCTTCGTGCTTTTGCCGTATCTCCCAAATGGTTTTCATAAATGTACCCCGTTAAGAACATCGACTCTTCTGCCATGTGGTGCTTGGGATAGTTGGTGCGGATGCGTTGAAATAATTTTACCGCTTCCAGGTGCTGCTTGCTGTCGTTATTCTGCGATGCCAGTACGCTGCAACGCTGGCCTGCTTTAAAAAGAAATTCGGGCGAGCGTTCATCATCCGGGTACTTTTCAGCATAGGTTACATAAGCGTCTCTCAGTTTTGCCATGTTTTCCATGCTGAAGGTACTGTCCTGCACTTCCAGTGTGTCGATCTCTTTAAGCGCCTTTTCTTTTGGCGATTGGCAGGCTGTGAGCACAGCTATAAAGCCTGCGATAATTAATATACTTTTTTTCATAAGGGTCAATTTCAATTCATCAATATTGCCCGGTGCTGAGCATAACAAGCGTACAACCATGCACCGGCTCAATGCCGTTTTTTTCAAGCAGGTCTTCCAGCTCGGCATTTTCTGTTCCGGGATTAAAAATTACGCGTTGTGGTTTTAACCCAACGATGTAATCGTAAAACTGCGGCTGATTTTGTGGCCCCAGGTATAAAGTTACCGTGTCAAATTGACCCGTAGGCCTTTCATTTTCAATCTCCAGTTCACGGATCTTTCCTTTTTTGATGCCAAAAGGAATGACTTCATGACCGTGGTCTTCCAGCATCACCGTGGCTTTATAAGCATATCGCGAAGGGTCGGGTGCTGCGCCCATTACCAATGTTCTCTTTTTCATACTCCCAGTTAATTGATCTGCTTATTAAGTATAACTTTCGTGCCACATCTTTTTGTTGTCACCTGTTCTAGATCAGCTTAAAATGTACCCTGCAAATAAATTTCATTGTTTCGGTATTCAGTGTTCAAAATATTCACATTCCCGCAATGCTATCTTGTTTAAGATACAAGGGCTGGATAGCAATGGCTATGTTGGCAGGAGCCTTGCTGATAAGACAGTGTTGCTTTGGTGTTCTTTAAACCTGTGCAATCTGTGGCGTGGCCTGCCTCCTTATCACCTCCATCCTTTCTCTTCTGATCGCATCATGACTTAGTCAGTCAAATTTACTATTTTTGCCACCCTTAACCCGATTGCTCCGGGTGGGGAATAACACATGAAATTATCATATAACTGGCTTAACGACATCATTAAAACAGGTTTACCTGTTGAAAAAATAAGTGAATTACTAACAGGTACGGGCCTTGAAGTAGAACATATAGAAGAATTTAACTCGATAAAAGGTGGCCTTTCCGGAATTGTGGTGGGTGAAGTTAAAACCTGCACAAAACATCCAAATGCAGATAAATTAAGCGTAACAACAGTTGATGCAGGCGGGCCCGAACTGCTGCATATCGTTTGCGGTGCGCCAAATGTAGCTGCAGGTCAAAAGGTATTGGTGGCTACTGTGGGATGTACCGTTCACCCGACCAAAGGCGAACCTTTTGAAATTAAAAGATCGAAGATCCGCGGTGAGGTGAGTGAAGGAATGATCTGTGCAGAAGATGAACTGGGCCTGGGTGAAAGCCATGACGGCATTTTAGTATTGCCTGCGGATTACGAAATTGGCGCTCCCGCGAACCGGTATTTCGAAAATTACAGCGACCACCTCATTGAGATCGGCTTAACGGCAAACCGTGGCGATGCCGCTTCACATCTTGGCACAGCCCGAGATCTGCGCGCGGTTACCAATGCACAGGTTAACCTGCCTTCCTATGCTATTCCTGCTCTTGATGCACAAAAAATTAAAGTAACGGTGGAAGACACGGATTGCATCCGTTATTCGGGTGTGAGCATGAGTGGGGTAGAGGTGAAAGAATCCCCGGCCTGGTTACAGAACCGCTTGAAAGTAATTGGCATTTCACCCATCAATAACATTGTGGACATCACCAATTATGTGATGCATGAGCTCGGGCAGCCTTTACACGCCTTTGATGCAAAACAAATTTCAGGAGATCACATTACCGTTAAAAAAGTAAAAGAAGGAACTGGTTTTACAACCCTTGATAAAATTGAACGTAAGCTGACCGGCACTGAATGCATGATCTGCGACACTGAAAAGCCCCTGGCCATAGGCGGTGTGTTTGGCGGTTTACATAGTGGGATCAACCCGGGTACGTCTGAAATATTTATAGAAAGTGCTGCGTTTAACCCGGCATCCGTTCGCAAAACAGCAAAACAGCATGGATTGAACACCGATGCAAGTTTCCGCTACGAAAGGGGAACCGATGTGGAAATGACCCTTATCGCTTTAGGCCGTGCGGTGCAACTGATCACAGAAGTTGCGGGTGGTTCGGTAAGCAGCGCTGTTACCGATGTGTACCCTGCACCTGTTCAACATGCCCGGGTTGATTTTAACATAGCAAAATTCACAGGGCTTATTGGCCAGCACATCGAACCCACAGAGATCAAACGTATTTTAACTGCGCTTGATTTTAAGATCGTTAATGAAAGCAAAGACGTTTTACAATTGGATGTTCCTGCCTATCGTACCGATGTTACCCGTTTTGCCGATGTGGCCGAGGAGATCGTGCGCATTTACGGGTTAAATAATATTGAAATTCCAGAGCGCATCAAACGTTGGGTCATGCTGTTAAACTGCTCAACCCGTTAAGCAGCGACCTGGATATAATGCGCATGAGCATGTTGTACACCGGGCTTGAAGTGCTGCAATATAACCGCAACCGCAAAGCTGCGGATATACGTGCCTATGAATTCGGGAAAACATATGCCAAAACACAAAGCGGGTATGCCGAACAACAACACCTCACCTTGTTCATTACCGGTAAACAACAAATCGAAAGCTGGCATGGCGCGCAACAACCAGGCACGTATTACACCATAAAAGCGATGGTTGAGAACCTGCTGAAAAAAGCAGGGGTGAAAAAATATGAAACAACTTTTGATGCGAAAGGAGACCTGGTGAACCAAACCAATATTACCGCGCAACAAAAACCTTTGGTAAGTTTTGGTGCTGTTGACGGAAAAACGCGCAAGCCGTTCGACCTGAACGATGAAGTTTGGTTTGCAGACATACATTGGGATAACCTTTGTGCCATTGCATTGAATAAAACGCTTAAGCTGCAGGCAGTATCTGCTTTCCCATCTGTGCGCAGGGACCTGGCGCTGGAGCTGGATAAAAAGATCACCTATGCAGAAATAGAAAAGCTGGCTCGCAGAACCGAGCAGCAACTGCTTAAGGAAATGAATGTGTTCGATGTGTATGAAGGCGATAAAATGGCTGAAGGTAAAAAGTCGTATGCGATCAGCTTCATTCTTCAGAATGCCGATAAAACATTAACCGATGAGGAGATTGACGGAACGATGAACAAGCTGATCAAAACATTTGAAAAAGAACTGGGTGCGGGCTTGAGGGGATAGGAAGTTATGGGTTTTGTGGATTTATGGCAGAACCACTAAGCACACAACGGAAACACCACGGACACAACGAGTTTGATGATAAACAAAATTTGCTTATTGCCTGCTTTTCCATTTGTCTACTGCCTAACTCAACATTTCTCCCCTAACTCCGCACTTTACGCGGTCTTATCCCAACGCCTTTTTCAAATCCTCCAGTAGATCTTCCAGGTCTTCCACACCAACGCTCAGGCGAAGTAAATTATCCACTACACCTGCTTTTTCGCGCTCTTCTTTCGGAATGCTGGCATGCGTCATGGTTGCCGGATGGTTGATGAGGCTCTCTACACCACCAAGGCTTTCAGCCAGTGTAAATATCGTAAATGAAGAAGCGATGCGGAATGTTTCTTGCAGGTCTGCACCTTTCAGCACGATCGAGATCATTCCACCGAAATCGCGCATCTGTTTTTTGGCAATGGCATGGTTGGGGCTGTCTTCAAAACCCGGCCAATATACTTTTTCTATTTTCGGGTGGTTGCGAAGGAATGTTGCGATCTCCCTTCCGTTTTCGCAATGCGCTTTCATGCGCAGGTGCAGCGTTTTTATTCCGCGCAGCACCAGGAAACTGTCTTGCGGTCCGGGTGTGGCGCCACAGCTGTTATGAATAAATGCAAGCTGTTCGTACAGCTTATCATCATTCGTTAATAAAGCCCCCATGATCACATCACTATGTCCTCCAATATATTTGGTAACACTGTGCATTACAATATCAGCACCAAGGTCGAGCGGGTTTTGCAGGTAAGGGGAAGCAAATGTGTTATCAACCGCCAATGTGATATTGTGTTTTTTCGCAATGGTGGCGCAGGCTTCAATATCAACGATCTGCATGGTGGGGTTTGTTGGTGTTTCAACCCATACCAGCTTTGTATTTTCGTTGATGTAATTGCTGATATTGTTTGCATCGTTCAGGTCAATAAAATGAAATTTGATCCCGTAGTTGGCAAACACTTTTGTGAACATGCGGTAAGTTCCTCCGTACAGGTCATTTCCGGTGATCACTTCATCGCCAGGACGGAGTAATTTGATCACTGCATCTGTAGCACCCATTCCGCTGCTAAAGCATAAACCATACCTGGCATTCTCCAAAGAAGCCAGGCAGTTTTCGAGTGCTGTGCGTGTCGGGTTTTTGCCCCTTGCATACGCGTAGCCTTTATGTTTGCCGGGGCTTTCCTGCCAATAGGTGCTGGTTTGGTAAATGGGTATCATTACTGCGCCCGTTGTAGGGTCAGGTTCCTGGCCTGCATGTATCGCTTTTGTTCCAAAGCCTTTATTGCTGTAATCCGTTTTCATTGATATGAGTATATATTAAAGCTGCAAACTTACTTAAATTTTGTTGTGTTGAATAAAAACACGTTGAGGCAGATTTGTTAATGCTCATTTGCGCTTTTAGATTATTCCTTTATCTTTAAAACCGTAATTATAAGTGTTAAAATTATGCAAACGCAGTTTATAAAAAAGATGAGTAAGGTGGAAGCGGGGTTCCATTTGCTGATGTTATTATCGCTTGCCGATGGAAAAGTACAGAAGGCAGAAAGTGATGTGGTTATTGATTTCCTGGACGATCATTTCGATGGCGGGATCGACCTGATTAAAGAACAGGCTTTTTTACGGGCATTGCCCGAAGAAGAGCATGAAAAGCATTTTGAAGAAACAGCCGTTCATTTTTACGCGATAAGCACCGAGGATGAGCGCCATACGCTCACCCGTTTTGCCATGGAAGTAGCGATGGCTGACGACAGCATGCAGGCTCACGAAAACAGGCTTATTAATAAATTATACGACAGCTGGGACATAGAATAACGTTTATGCACAGGTTTTGTAATGGCATAAAAAACGGTTAATCTTGCGGCATAAATTCCAAATAACGGTACATGAAATTTTTTATTGATACAGCCAACCTTGCCCAGATTAAAGAGGCAAACGACCTTGGCATTTTAGATGGTGTTACCACCAATCCTTCATTAATGGCTAAAGAAGGCATTAAAGGTGATGTAGCGGTCATGCAGCATTATATTGATATCTGCAACATCGTATCGGGTGATGTGAGTGCAGAAGTGATCAGCACCGATTATGAAGGAATGATCGCTGAGGGCGAAAAGCTTGCAGCATTACATGAAAACATTGTTGTTAAGATCCCGATGATAAAAGATGGCATCAAAGCCATAAAATACCTTAGCTCAAAAGGGATCCGCACCAATTGTACATTGGTGTTTGGTTCAGGCCAGGCTATTCTTGCCGCTAAAGCAGGGGCAACTTACATTTCTCCGTTCATTGGCCGTTTGGATGATATCAGCTATGACGGCATCCAGCTCATCGCAGAGATCGCACAGATCTTTGCTGTACAGGGTTACCAGACACAGATACTGGCGGCATCTATCCGCAACCCTATCCATATTATAAAATCGGCCCAGGTTGGCGCACATGTAATTACCAGCCCGCTGGCCAGTATATTGGCCCTGCTCAAGCATCCGCTTACGGATAGCGGTTTGGCGCAATTTATGGCTGATCATAAAAACGCAAATTCTTAATAAGAAATAAAATGAATGGCTGGTTCTGTACCGGCCATTTTCTTTTATATTGGGCTTGAAATTATTGCTGATGAAAACCCCTGTAACCATTTATATCGTTGACGATCACCAGATGCTGATCGATGGGATCAAAGCCTTGCTTGATAATGAGCAGGACTTTAAAATCATCGGTGAATCATTAAGGTGTGCTGATGCATTGGAGAACCTGAAAAAGCAAAAAGCAGATGTGCTGATCACCGATATCAATATGCCCGAAATGAACGGGA
>JAZKGM010000266.1:4603-9152 GCA_040385895.1 Bacteroidota bacterium | reverse complement strand
TTGCACATGCCATGAGACGCACCAACCCCGATCAAAAAATACTTGCCCTGAGTATGTTTGGCGAAAAGGCCACGATAACTGATATGCTTGATGCAGGGGTAAAAGGGTATATCCTTAAAAATACAGGCAAAAAGGAACTCATCACCGCATTGAATAAGATCGCTTCAGGAGAAACGTATTTCAGCACCGAAGTGTCTGAAGAGATCAACCGTGTGGATGAAACCATCGATAAACGTTATATCCTTACTGCGCGCGAACGCGAAATTGTAAAATATGTGGCGCAGGGTTTATCCCATACAGAGATCGGTGAAAAGATCTTTATCAGCCCGCGTACCGTTGATACACACCGCACCAATATTATGCGAAAGCTAGAGGTACACAGTATTGCCCAATTGATAAAGCTGGCTATCCAGTTAAAGTTGATCGATTGAGCAGGTACCCGGATATTCTACAACTTCAATACGTTTTACTTACCGGATAACTAAAAGTTTCCATCATTAACCATATATTCGGAGCAAATTTTCCAAAAATGAATCAATCGTTGTTTAAAAAATTTCTACCCCACATGATTGCTGTAGGGATTATTATCGTGGTAATGCTGGCTTATTTCTCGCCCATTATGGGGGGGAAGGTTTTGAAGCAATATGACGTAACCCAATGGCGTGCTTCTTACGAAGAAATCGAAAAATTTCAAACACAGACCGGGGAACGCACCTTCTGGACCAACAGCATGTTTTCCGGAATGCCCGGGTACCTGATCGGTGCTACTTACTACTATAATACATCCGATAAGGTACTGCGCATGGTTAACGGAATAGCAGGCAGCCCGCTTGATACCATCTTTTTACTCTACATCTGTTTTTATGTGTTATTGATCGTGTTTGAAGTGAGTCCGTGGTTCGCTATCATTGGTGCATTGGCTTTCACTTTTTCAACGTTTAATTTTGTAAATATAGATGCAGGACATGCGGGTAAGGGAAATGCGATCGCATTGATGCCGCTGGTTCTGGCGGGAGTAAAATTAACACTGGGCAAACGCAAAATTGCAGGAGCATTGCTTACCGGGGTAGCATTGAGCATTCAACTTGCAGCCGGTCACTTACAAATTACATACTACCTTGCCATGATAATAGGGGTGTGGATGATCGCAGAACTGATCACCGCTGTACGTGAAAAAACGATCCCTGGCCTGCTAAAAACCGGGGGATTCCTGCTTATTGCCGCCATTCTTGCATCTGCAACAAATATTACAAACTTACTGGTTACCGAAGAGTACGGAAAATACAGTATCCGCGGGCCATCCGAACTTACTAAAACAGCCGATGGAAAGCAAAATGAGAATGTAGCGGTAAATGGCCTTGATAAAGATTATGCATTACAATGGAGCAATGGTGTTTCAGAACCGTTTACACTATTGATCCCTAATTTTTTTGGCGGTGGCAATGTAAGCGATCCATACACGCAGGATATCATGGCCAAGGCGTTTAAAGAGGCGGGTTTACAACAACCAAAAGAACTGGCAGCAAACCTTCCCGGTTATTTCGGGGAGCAACCGTTTACTGCCGGCCCGATCTATTTCGGGGCAATTATCTGCTTCCTGTTCGTGTTGGGATTGTTTGTGGTGAGATCACCGCTTAAGTGGTGGGTATTGGCCATCTCAACACTGGCTATATTTTTATCAATGGGTAAAAATTTCATGAGCCTTACCGATATTTTCTTTTACCACTTGCCACTTTATAACAAATTCCGTTCGGTAACATTTATGCTTGCAGTGGCGCAAACCACCTTCCCTTTTCTCGGGTTGCTTGCTTTAAGGGATATCATGAGCGGCAGCCTTAAAATGCAAGACATTAAAAGGTCACTTTATTATAGTGGCGGTATTGTTGGTGGTTTATGTTTGATCTTTGCTGCAATGCCTGAGCTGGCATCTGTGAATGCCGAACCGATCGATACCCAGCTGAAACAATATGGCTATCCCATTGATGTGATCACGGGCGCGCGTGCGAAGGTCCGCCAGATGGATGCATTAAGGTCTTTCTTCTTTATCGCACTTGCTTTTGGTGCCATCTGGCTTTTTATTTCCGGTAAGCTTAAACAGCAATACTTTGCATTGATCCTGGGCATATTGGTTTTAATCGACCTCTGGGGGGTCGACAAAAGGTATCTGAACGATAAAGATTATGAAAAGCGTAAAAAAACAGATGCAGTGATCCCGATGACACGCGCGGATGAGATCATTCTCCAGGACAAAGATCCGCACTACCGGGTTTACAATACAACCCAGCGGTTAGACCAGGATGCCAGTACATCCTATTATCATAAGTCCATTGGCGGTTATCATGGGGCAAAAATGCGCAGGTACCAGGAGCTTATCGAATACCAGATGGGGCAACGCAACATGGAAATGTTTAACATGCTTAATGTAAAATACTTCATTGTAGGCGATAGCCTGAACAACCTGTTCCCCCAGCAAAATATGGAGGCCAATGGCAATGCCTGGTTTGTTAAAGAATATGTTATTGTTGAAAATGCAAACGCTGAGATCGACTCTTTAACAGGTTTCAATTCGAAGCAAAAAGCATTTATTGATAAGCGTTATGCCGACCAGGTGAACGGGTTAGCGATCACGAACGATTCTGTTTCAACCATAAAGCTTACCAGGTACCAACCCAACAAACTGGTATACGAAAGCAATGCGTCTTCGCCAAAACTGGCGGTGTTCAGCGAAATATTTTACGACAAAGGCTGGAATGCTTACATTGATGGTCAACCCGCACCTCATTTTCGCACCGATTATGTTTTAAGGGGAATGAAGGTTCCGGCCGGAAAACATGAGATAGAATTCCGCTTTGAGCCTTCTGCAGTAGCCGTAGGTGAAACAATAACCCTGGTTTCGAGCATTGCATTGTATGGTGGAGTGCTGGCCATGGCCGCAGCTGCTTTGATAAGGCGTAAGAAGCAAGACGCTTAAGCCATGCTGATTAGTTTATTGCTAATCATATATAATTTAACAACGGCTTTTATTGCTGGCCTTGTGTTTACACGTGCTATCAGCAGGCTCACCGGTTTCCAGTATTCCGGTCTTCATCCCACCGTTCTTATTATGTCGGGCTGGCTTTTTATTGTCATGCAGCTGCAGGTGTATCATTTATGGAATCCTGTAAATATGCAGGCTCACCTGCTGGTGTGGCTTATTACGCTTTTACTGGCATCGGTACAGCTTAAAACAATTGTTAAAGATGCCATAACAAGCCTGCACCAGGTGGCATCTAAAAAACACCTTGTATTCGGACTTATTCTGCTTGCAACGGTGATCCTGAACATCTGCACCAGGAACGCTGACGGTGACATTGGCGATTACCATCTTCAGGCTATCCGCTGGATAGAAGAATATAAAGTGGTACCGGGCATTGGCAATATAAGGCGGCAGTTAGGCAATAACAGCAACTGGTTTTTACTGAACGCATTTGGCGGGATGCATTTTTTGGGTTTACGATCCATGTATACCATAAATGCCTGTTTTGTGCTGATGTGTGGCCTGTATGTTGTTCCTCAGTTATCACAGCCTTTCTGGTTGCGCAATTTTTTTCTGTTGTTGTATTTTGCCGTTGTTGCCACCAGGAAGTATACAGGTGCCGTAACCAACGATGTGGCCGTAACAGGAACAACCATCATCCTTTTTTGCTGGTTCACCGATATTGCCCTGTCGGCCCATAAACGTCCGTTCGAGCTTTTACTCATTGTTATATTGTCGGTTTCATTAATCACGTATAAGCTTTCGGCTTTGCCCATGCTGATTTTTGCAGCGGGGGTGCTTTGGGTCATGCTGAAGCATCAGCTGGTTACAATAAAGACAATAACCATTCTGGCAATTACATGTCTGGTGCTGTTTATACCCTGGATGATCATCAACCTCTTCCATTCCGGTTATCTTCTTTTCCCCATCAAAGGAACCGACCTGGTTAACGTAGACTGGAAAATGAGCAGCGGAATCATTGATTATGAAAAATACGCTAACCTGGCCTATGCCCGTGCTCCTTTGGTTGACATAGAAACGTCAAGGTATTATTCGTTTTACCAGTGGTTTCCTTTATGGATCAGAAGTCTTGACGCATTCAGCGGTTTGTTATTATCAGGCTGTGCCTTCTTTTTAGCGCTGATGTTTTTGTTGCTGGCATTCAGCCGGAAAACCAGGCAGGTATTCAAAGATGGTTATTATGGCGTAATTGCATTAACCAGTATAGCAGCATTGTTGCTGTGGTTCACCCATGGCCCTACACCAAGGTTTGTATTTGGGTACCTTGTTTTTATAAATGCAATGGGAGTGGCCTTACTTAATGCAGCATTCTTAAACAGGTTGTTGTATAAGCATAAATATAAAATTGCAGGTGCTGTAATGGTGGTATTGCTTTCAGGATTCACCTATCAGCATTTCTCATTTGGCTTATTACAACAGGCTTTGGTCTTGCCTAAACCATACATGCAGCCTAAGCTAACCATTAAAGCGGTGGATGGAGGAAGTATTAACATGCCCCAGCCAAACCAGCAG
>JAZKGM010000266.1:0-4593 GCA_040385895.1 Bacteroidota bacterium | reverse complement strand
CACAAATTTACCTGATTCGTTGCTGCAATTTCGTGGTAAAGGATTAGAGGACGGTTTCCGGGTAAAAAAATAAGCCTGGTGTCGGCCAGCTTGTTTATCAACTGTCGTCTTTTTTACTAATTTGCGGCCAATTACACTAAAATTTAAATCACTTCATGTCAACGGAAACCGTTTTAATTATTGGCTCACAAGGACAGATAGGCCTTGAGCTTACACAGGAACTAAGAAATATATATGGCAATGATCATGTAATTGCAAGCGATGTTAAGGCCCCTGCTGTTGAAGCCAACGGGCCTTTTGAGGTTCTTGATGTAATGGACAGGAACGGGTTATATGAGGTCTTTAAAAAACACAATGTAAAGCAGGTTTACCTGCTTGCGGCCTTGTTGTCTGCCACGGCAGAAAAAAATCCCAGGTTTGCATGGGACCTGAATATGGAAGGTTTATTCAATGTGCTGGATGCTGCAAAAGAGGGGATATTAAAAAAAGTATACTGGCCAAGCTCTATTGCTGTTTTTGGCCCAAGCACCCCTAAGCAGGACACTCCTCAGTATACGGTGATGGAGCCGAACACCATTTATGGAATCAGCAAGCAGGCCGGTGAACGGTATTGTGAATATTACAACCAGAAGCATAATGTGGATGTGCGGAGCATCCGCTACCCGGGTTTGATCGGGCATAAGTCTGCTCCCGGTGGCGGAACAACAGATTATGCCGTGCATATTTATCATGAAGCGTTAAAGAATAAAACCTACGAGTGTTTTTTGAGCGCAGCAACCGAATTGCCCATGATGTATATGCCCGATGCCTTAAAAGCAACATTAAGCTTAATGGAGGCCCCTGCCGAACAGGTAAAGATAAGGAGCAGCTACAATGTAGCGGGAATGAGCTTTAACCCCGAGCAGATTGCTGCAGAGATCAGGAAACACATTCCGGAGTTTACCATTACCTATAAGCCGGATTTCAGGCAAGCCATTGCCGATAGCTGGCCGCAAAGCATTAACGATGCAGAAGCCCGTGAACATTGGGGATGGAAACCTGATTACGACCTGGAAAAAATGACAAAGGATATGCTCGATAATTTGAAATAGGGGAGAAGAGATCAAAAAAAAACAGGCCATAAGCCTGTTTTTTTCGAATAGGGGGTATCCTATTTATTCTTTGATGAATTTTATCGCATCCGCTTCCATTCCGTCCTGCATAATTTTTAATGTATACATTCCTTGTGGCAATGACTCAATGTTGATCGTGTTGTTTGCAGAACCTGTGTTTGCTTTCTCTGTAAGGATAAGTTTGCCATACATGTCGTACACTTCAACAAGCGTAGTGGTTGAGGCAATCTCATAAGTTACATGAATAACATCTTTAGCCGGGTTGGGGTATACGCCAACACTTACTTTAGGTTGTGTGGCATTGGTAACATTTACAACACGTGAATAACTTACATCGCCATTTTTATCGGTTTGTTTAATGCGGTAGTAAACCATTTTTGAATGCTGATCAAAAGGCCTGGTGTCTTTGTAGGTGTAGTTACTTATTGCATTGGCATAACCGGCAGAAGAAACGATACCTGCTGTTTCCCACTCTTTTGCATCCATTGATCTTTCAACAGTAAAGCCTGCATTGTTCTTTTCACTTGCCGTGCTCCATTTTACAATTGCATCTTCGTTCTGCATTTCGGCAGAAACACTTAGCCATTTAACAGGCAATAATGAAGGATCGCCAGTAATGATCTGGAAGCGGTTGCCTTTTGAAGCTGAATTGGAAGTGATGGAAAAAGTATAGGTTGAAGCTGAACGAAGGTTAGTAAAAGTATTCGTAAACAAGTCTCTCAGGTAAACACTTTGGTTAGATGGAATGGTGTTAAGGTAAGAAAATTCCAATGTGTAGGTACCGCTAGCTGCAATGGCGTTTAATGTAAATGTATCAACAGTTTGCACATCAGGAGTTCTGTTAAACTGGAGCATGGTATTGTTATCAATGTAGAACCCAAGGTTAATAACAGAATTCGTCATTTTTAATGCATCTTCATTCAGGTCGAGTCCCCTGTTTGCATTGGCGCCAAAGGCTAAAAATGCCACATCTGCATTTAAACTATCTTTTACCATTTTAACGGTGAATGGGTTAGAGGCGGTCTTGAAATAATAAGTAGGCCTTACGGTTGTTTTGCAGCTTTCTGTGAATGTTAATGATGGCGAAGCTGCAGTGGCCTGTACTAAAAATGCCTGTCCGCTTGCAATAGGAACCGTGTTATCGTTGGCTACGTAACTTCCGGTTGCAGGATCGTAAACATAATAGAATGCCGCAAGGTTACTTTTTGTAATGGCCGACCAGCTGATCGCAGAAGGATACGGGTTACCAACCATATTAAAACCATCATTGGCAGGTACACCTGTATTGGTATATGTTATTACCGGGGTGATGTCCCCGATATTCACCGGGCCAACAAAATCAATAAGGACTTCATTCTGCGAAACATAAGGAGCAGTATACCACTGAGGTGAAGATAATGTTCTGTCGCCACGCACAAAAACCAATGCGCCTAATCCGGGTGTAAGGGTGTTGTTGATATTTGAAATTGCTTTCCACCCGCGTCCTCCGGTTGTTGATTCCTGGTAAGTATATACAGTGGTCTGGTTAGGACCTGATGCGTCAAATCCATTGGTAGCGCCACCGGTTCCGGTCACGAAAATATCATCTTTCAGGTCTGTAAAAGTAAAGTACCGAACATTGGGTGAGATCATTCTCGATCTTCTTACCAAAGCCGGAACATAACGTTGTACTGTTACATTGCCAGTAATGGTAGCCGTTCCCGGGATAGCAGCAATACTTGCCGTTCCGCTTGAGCTCGATACCAGAACAAGGTTGTTGCCGGTGGCCAGTGTGGTACTGCCAGCCATTGTTAAAGTCGTATTTACACTGGTTGCACCGCTTAATGTTTTTGTACCCGAGTTGGTGAATTCTACTTTGTTAAATGTAGGGCAGGCAATGGTTTGCGTAGTGCCATCGAAACGCATGATGCTATTTACGTTGTAGGTAGGCGAGGTGCCGGTTACACTATAATTTCCTGCAATCTCGTATGTGCCGGTGGCAAAGCTTTTAGCTGCTGCCCCGCTAAGAGACACATTTACATAATCGGTTCTTAACGTAATGTTTTGCGTACCGGTAGTTGCCGAATAATTAATGGTTGAAGCTGCACCTACAATAACTGCTGCCGAACCGAATGTACCGCTTAATCCGTTCGCATTTGTGGTGGTAAAAGTGCCATACACATAAACACTATCGCATGCAACAGTATATGTACCTGCATTCAAAAAGGCGTCAGAACGCACGATAACTACTTTGCGGGTTCCGTTCACTGTTAAATTACTTGTTAATGTTAAACCCGGGGCAAGCACCATCTGTGGTGTGCTAACGCTTCCTCCGCCATTGCCGGAAGTGCCAGATGGAACTGTTGGCGGGAAGCTATTGGTTGTTCCGTTGACGTTACTGTTATTGGTTACACTTGATTGAGCCCCGAAATTTACGTTAGGTGCATAAACAACGTCAGCACCTGAATTAACCGTAATGTTTCCATTTACGGTCATGGTGTTGCTATTAGGAATAACCAGGTCGCCAGGGCCATTAACTGTAACGTTGTTAAATACGATACCACCGCTTACATTATTTGCAGCCACTTCATCGCCCCCGTTTATAGGGTTAAACACAACCATTCCGGCACCTGCATTAAATGTTCCGCCCGATTCCATTGTGAATATATTGGACGTGTAAGAAGTACATCCCGTGTTGTTATTTTTAGTGAGTGTAAGGGTATAAGCACCTGCATTTACTGTGCCCCCGGCCAGGATGATCATGGTGCTTAATGTATAATCGGCATTGAATGTCCAGGTTGCTCCCGAAAGCACATAGATCCTTCCAAGGTTGCAGGTGCCGGAGTTATTGATGGCCGAAAATGCTGAAGACAGGGAGATACAGGTATTGGTGCCGTTAAAGGTAGCGCCAGATGCAACAGTGAAGCTGCCTTTAAGGGTGATCTCTCTTCCGTTGTTAAAGCTCACGGTTCCGCTGCTTATTAAAATATGGGTGGGAACAGTTGATCCGCTTCCGGTTGGAAGGCAGTTTTCCATATTGCCGTTACTCAGTGAGGTATTCACCTCCAGGGTTCCACCGGCAGTATAATTAGGTGCATTGCTGTTCGTTAAATAACCACTGTTATTCAATTTCAAACGGCTGCCAATGGTTGATGCGCCACCAAAGTTCAATTGGATGTTGTCGACCACTACATTATTGAACGTAACTGTTCCGCTTATTTGATGAATAGTTCCCGTTGAATTTCCTTTAAATTCAACAGTGCTTGTTCCGGCTGTAAATGTCCCGTTGTTTGTAAACACGGTAACACTACCGCCCGTTGTATTATTTATTGTTATGGTATATGTTGATGCCGAAAGGGAAGCGGAATTATTGATCGTTAAGGTTTTAACAGTCAGGTTTGTGCCAAGGGTAATTGTTCCGTCAATAATCACATTGGGTGTCCCGTATGTTCCCGATGCTTTTGCTCCGGTTTTTAAGGTAAGGTTATTACTGATCGATGAG
>JAZKGM010000265.1:0-3958 GCA_040385895.1 Bacteroidota bacterium | reverse complement strand
CTTTTGAGTTTCAAAATCCTTTACTGAAAGATAAGAACATCGCTTTTACCACCACCAACGGAACTAAATCCATTAAGCTAAGTAAACAATGGGGAGCAGCCCAGGTAGCTATCGGGAGTTTTTTAAATATTGACGTGCTATGCAAATGGCTCGCAGAGCAGCCCAATGACGTGGCATTACTTTGTTCGGGATGGAAAGACCTGCCCAACCTTGAAGATACTTTATTTGCGGGTGCCGTGGCCGAAAAGCTTAAGCATGTGTTCGATTCTGCCTGCGATTCAACCCTGATGGCCCGCTCGCTTTACCAGGGTATGAAAACCGATCTTGAGCAGCATGTCCGTACATCCTCTCATGCGCAACGCTTCAACACATTGCATACCGGGCAGGATGATGTAAAGTTCTGCCTTCAGTTCAATGCAGCCCCCGTGCTTCCTGTTATGCAGGGAGAGTACATCGTAAATGCACATACTGCGCAGACCATCTCATAAAACCGGACCTGGTAAAGTTCGATCAACACTATGCCTGTCAACTAACTAACAGGCATGTTGAAAAATAGTTAAGCGATAATTTCACTGTTCCTTTTTACCCGTTAAATTTTCATTACCTTTGTATCCCATATGGTTGAAAATACTATATGGTTTGCGGGTTTCAGGCTTTCAGCCTGTTCTCTTCCCAACCCATAGGTTTCTTCTAAAACCCGCAGTAAAAATTATGCATAATCCAAAATATATTTTCGTAACAGGTGGTGTTACGTCTTCATTAGGCAAAGGAATTATCTCTGCTTCACTGGCTAAACTGCTCCAGGCAAGAGGTTATTCCGTTACCATTCAGAAATTCGACCCCTATATCAATGTTGATCCGGGAACTTTGAACCCGTATGAACATGGCGAATGTTTTGTTACTGAAGACGGAGCTGAAACCGACCTTGATCTTGGACATTATGAGCGCTTTTTAAATGTAGCAACTTCCCAGGCCAATAATGTAACAACCGGGCGGATTTATCAGCATGTTATTGACAAAGAACGTGAGGGGGCCTATTTGGGTAAAACCGTACAGGTGATCCCACATATTACCGATGAGATCAAACGCAGGATGAAGCTGCTGGGGGAAACCGGGAAATACGAAATTATTATTACCGAACTTGGTGGTACGGTAGGCGATATTGAATCACTGCCCTACATAGAGGCTGTTCGCCAGCTCAACTGGGAAGTGAAACCTGAAGATTGCATCGTGCTGCACTTAACACTGCTTCCTTACCTGGCCACTGCGCACGAATTAAAAACCAAGCCTACACAACACTCCGTAAAAATGTTGCTGGAATCGGGCGTTCAACCTGATGTACTGGTTTGCCGGGCCGAACACCCCATCAGTAAAGACATCAAAAAGAAAATTGCCTTGTTCTGTAATGTAACTGTTAACTCGGTGATCGAAGCATTGGACATGCAAACCATTTATGATGTACCGATGGCCATGCTTAAAGAAAAGCTGGACAAAACGGTTTTAACCAAGTTAAAGCTTCCTGCCCGGAACGAACCGGATATGGAAAGCTGGCTCAACTTTCTTACCCGTCATAAAAACCCGAAACACGAAGTTAAAATAGGCCTTGTAGGAAAATATGTGGAGCTTCCCGATGCGTATAAAAGTATTGCAGAAGCCTTTATTCATGCAGGTGCAAAAAAAGAGTGCCGTGTTAAGCTGGAGTACATTCACAGCGAATTGGTTACAGACGAAAATGCACAACATAAGCTGGGCCATCTTGATGGCGTGCTGGTGGCACCTGGTTTTGGCGACCGGGGCATTGACGGAAAAATTGCGGCTATTAAATATGTGCGCGAAAATAAGGTTCCTTTCTTCGGCATTTGCCTTGGAATGCAGGCCTGTGTGATTGAATTCGGAAGACATGTGCTGGGCTTTAAAGATGCACACAGCACAGAAATGAATGCCAAAACCAAGCATCCTGTTATCGATATGATGCCTGATCAGAAAAACATCACAGCCAAAGGAGGTACCATGCGTTTAGGATCTTATGTATGCGACATCAGCAAGGATAGCAAAGCTTACAAGGCCTACGAAAAAACAAAGGTAACCGAGCGCCACCGCCATCGGTATGAATTCAACAACAAATTCCAGGAAGACTTCGAATCAAAAGGAATGAGCATTACCGGTATAAACCCGGATACCAGGCTGGCTGAGATCGTAGAGATCAAAGACCATCCTTACTTTGTGGGTGTGCAATTTCACCCCGAATACAAAAGCACTGTATTGAACCCACATCCTTTATTCGTTAAGTTTGTGAAAGCTGCGATCGATTACAGCAATTCGTAAAAAATTTATTCAACGGCTGTGTCAACTGATACAGCCGTTTTAGTTTCATCATGCTCGATATCGTTTATCAAGACACCGACCTTATTGCCATCAACAAGCCCCATGGTTTACTGGTACACCCATCATACATTGCGCGTGATGTAGAGGAATTTGCCATGCAGATGCTCCGCGACCAGATCGGCCAGTATGTTTACCCTGTGCACAGGCTCGACCGGAAAACCGCTGGCATTTTACTGTTTGCTCTAAATAAAGAAACAGATCGCGCTATGCAAATGCAGTTCAGCAATAAGCTGGTATCAAAAAAATACATGGCCATTGTGCGGGGTTATGCTCCCGATGAGTTACTGATCGATTACCCGCTGGTAAAAGAAAACGGCACGTTGCAGGAAGCAAAAACGCATTTCATTACTTTACAGAAAGCAGAGCTGGATATTCCTTTTGGTAAACATGCTACTTCCCGCTATTCGCTCATTGAAGCCAACCCCGAAACAGGGCGCATGCACCAGTTACGCAGGCACTTTGCGCACATCTTCCATCCCATTATTGGCGACAGGCCGCATGGCTGCAATAAGCAAAATAAGTTCTGGCTCGAAAAATTCAACATGAACACCATGATGCTTCATGCATCAGAGCTCGGATTTATTCATCCCAACAGGCAAGAACCCATTCACATCAAGGCCGGGATGCAGCAAGAGTTTAAACGGGTATCCCTTTTATTGGGATTTACACCCTGTAAAACCTGATCGCATTCAGCTGAAACTTAATGTTTACATAAAAGGGTATCAGTACTTTATTCTTAAGTAATTATTAAGGGATTAAGCGCTTAGATTTGAATCAGTAATTAATACAAATAGTATGGAGAAGCTGGATACAAAACTTAGCAATGCTTTTAGCGTCAATAAAAGCATGCGTTGGATCGCCTTTCTTTTGGTGGCCTGGTGCAGCATAAGCGAGAGCTATGCAACACACATGGCCGGGGGCGATATCGAGTATACCTGTATAGGCCCCAGGAAATGGTCGATTAAGCTGACTGTTTACCGTTATTGTGATGGGATACCATTATGCCCGAGCTTTGCTTGTACACGTACAATGACTGTAACCCCAAGCCCTCAGATTGCCCAGGGTGGTATTAACCCAAACGGGTGTACTGCTAACCCAAACAGCCTTAGTGTGGTTATGCAGCTTCAATCGGTTGAAGATGTAGGAAAAGGCAATATTGCGCGTTGTGGGTTATTGGGTAAAAACGGGTGTGATAACCTCGGCCAGGTTGCACCGGGAGGTTACAGGCCTTCCATCGAAAAATATGTTTTTACAGGAACTCTTGATATGAATATTCCTTCGTTAAGCACAGCCAGCACCTGCCCTTACTGGGATATCGGATGGTTTGAAAGTGCCCGTAACAGTACGGTGAACGTACAGGGACAACCAAATTTTTATATCCAGGCCACCATTAATATCAATGACCGTTCGGGTAGCCCATGCATCAATAACTCCCCTGTAATGAAAAACGAGCCGGTGGCTATTTTCTGTGCAGGCCAGGAGTATATCTTTAACATGGGTGCGGTAGACCCCGACCGTGATTCATTAACGTATGAGATCATTAAGTCGTTACAGGCTGCTAATACCCCGGTGA
>JAZKGM010000264.1:13592-19286 GCA_040385895.1 Bacteroidota bacterium | reverse complement strand
TTAATCCCCTTTGTTCCACTTCTATTAACCATCTCCTAATTCATCCCCATTGCAGCATCCAGGTAAACATAAATATCTTCCGGCAATTCATCGCCCGATTTTGAAGCACGCTTATGCCCCAGCCGAACCACAATTAATTTAAGACCAGGCACCGCAAAAATATACTGGCCACGAATGCCACGTGCATAAAAAATACCATGTCCTTTGTACTTCATCAGCCACCACTGGTATCCGTATTGCAGGCTTTCTTTACCGTTCCGGTCAATCAGCGTGGCAGGTGTTATGGCTTCCTTTACATACGCTGAATCCAGCAGTTGAACACCGTTCCAGCTGCCATTGCTCATCATCAGCTTTGCAAAACGGGCATAATCCCTTGCATTGGTGTAAAAGCAACAGCTTACTTTTTCCATGCCTTTTGCATCAAGGCTCCAGTAGGCAGGATGTTCTGCGCCCATCGGTTTCCAGAGCTTTTCCGAAGCATATTCGGCTACCTTTTTACCGGTAACTTTTTGCAGGATCATTCCCAGCAACTGGCTATCGCCACCTTTATAAAACCAGATCTTCCCCGGTGGGGTGATCGTTTTTGCTTTCAAGGTCAGCGCATTCACATCGTCTCCATAATAAGCTTCGGCCGGCCAGGCCAGCGGGCTTACGTAGTCTTCTTTAAAGTCGATGCCGCTGCTCATGGTGAGCAAATGTTTAATAGTAACGTTAGCCCTGTC
This sequence comes from Bacteroidota bacterium, assembly GCA_040385895.1. Taxonomy (GTDB): domain Bacteria; phylum Bacteroidota; class Bacteroidia; order UKL13-3; family UKL13-3; genus UBA6183. The sequence continues at coordinate 18,564 of JAZKGM010000264.1, read as the reverse complement.
ACCTTCTTTAAATTCATCAATGTAAAGTGCCACAGGGTCATCAACGCTTTTTATCAACCCGTCTTTAATGGCACACCCGATCAGGATACCCACAACAGATTTTGCCATGCTGAACGAATTGACAAAAGAAGTATCGCTGTACTTGTCCCAATGCTTTTCATACAGCAGGCTGTCGTTTTTGATCACTACATAGGAAACTGTTTTATACTGCTCCATTTTCGACATGAGGACAGCATCAATGGTGGCTTTATTATATTGAACGGAAACCGGCCATGGCTGGGGAGATGCAACGGCCACTTCGTTTTTAGCGAACAGCTCCAGCTCATCTATATCGGGCCCGAGCTTACCGCTAAAAATGGTATTAATGAACACATTGTTCAGGTACCTTTTTCCTGAAACCAGGATCAACAACTCACCAACAAGCAGGATGCTTATTATAACAATAAAAAACCATTTGACAAATTTCATGAGACAAGTATAAGAAATAAAAATACCCAAAACGATTGCTCATTTCGGGTATGATAAATTACCTGAAGTTCATCTAAAAGTATTTGTACTGAACCAGCTGTATGGACTTCACTTCTCCTTCTTTCGAAATATAATTACTCACAACAACCATGTTTTGCAGGTTGTAATTGTATCGGTAGCTGTACCATAATTTGTTTTTTCGGTAAGCTATCATCCCTGTTACATTACCTGAAGCATCGTAACTATAAACCTGTTTTGTGGTGAACCTTCGTTTAAAAGGAAAGCTTTCGTAGCTAACAAGGTTGGTGTCTTTGTCGTATTTATAAATGACCCGTGCAATGCGCCCCTTTTCATCCGTTCTGTCGTCATAAATGATATAACCACCATCATTCTGCGATGAATCTTTCCGAAGACACATACTGGCTTGTTTTACATCTTTTCTAATTGTTTCGCCAAGGTAATCACATTGGTAGGTGGTTTGACGGACCAGTTTATTTTTGGCATTGTATTGAAGCGTTTTTACCATTTTGCCATCGTTATTATAAACGTATTCATACGTCCACTTCGCCTTATTTCTGCGATACAAAACCGACTTTTTTTTCTCACCTTTTGCGTTGTATGTATAGCGCGTTTCTGATTTTGTAAACCTCTTTGCCTGAACATATTTTGTGCGCCTTCCTTTTTCATCGTACTCATACCTGCTTTCGAAAGTAGTATCACCTTTTTTATTCAGTGTAACATTTCCTGTGTAAAGGGTATCGTTATAATATAGATAAAGGTAGGTGTGCTTTAGCTTGCCTTTTTTATACTGTTTATTTTCAATAACATGCCCTTGTTTATTGTACATATTAATTCTTTTCCAAGCAAGCTTGCCTTTATCAGAATAGCAGGCATTTTCCTGTTCTTTAACTCCGTTTATCTTCGTTTTGTTTACATAACTTTTTCCCATTCCATAGTAATAACCGGAGGGAATTATATTGTTGTTCTTAATAAACTGAGCGCTGCACACATGGCATGCAACCAGCAGCAAAAGGATTAATGGTGATCTCATTTGGTATGATTTATTAATGAAGTTATAACAACCATGTTCAAAATGCAATTATTGCCTTGAAAATCCGGATCAATGCATTGATCCGGATTTAAATATGTTTTATAAACAGGGATTAATTGAACGGGCAGAACCTCACTCCTGCCAAAAGTCCGTAGCTAAAAGGAATAGGGTTTACAATAAGCTGGTCGTCCTGCTTATTTGCAGGCAAGCCAATCCTTCCTTCACCAAATATAGAAACCTGATCGGATATCATAAAGTTGGCACCTATACCGGCATTAATAATAAAGCCTGTGTATGTTTGGGCTTCGCCATAAGTTGTTGTTCCAAAACCATAATTGGCTTTGTCATAATTTTCAAACTCTGTTTCTGTGCCTGCAAAAGTTAATCCTAAGCCCACCAGGCCATATAGACCAAAAGACTCTTCCATATCGCTAACAAAATAATAATGCAGGTCGGCCGCGATGTTATGGAAAGAGATGCTCTCTTCTCCGTTTACATCTATAGAACTTGGATTCGTGGTGCTGCTGTAAGCATTTGCAGTATACTCGTACGTGTTTTTAATTGGTATTTGTGTATTATACCCAAGGGTAAATGCCACTTTTTCTGATACCATGTAATGACCACGCAGGTTGAATGCCAGGCTCCCTCCTATACCCTGGGCATAAGAATTTGTTCCTATTCCCGCTCCGAAACTTAAATTTTCTATGTCAAATTGGGCAAAAGTCTGATTGAATTGTACGGCACCTAAAAATAGGGTGCTAAGTAATGTTGTCTTTAAAAGATTCTTTTTCATAATGGTTTTACATGTATTGTTTAATGTGCGGCCAAGATATTTCGTGATGAAATATTTACCCAATTCGAATCCCCTCTTTTATTTAAGCCGTGGTAAATTATAAATAAACAAACCCGGACCACATTACTGCGATCCGGGTTTACACATATTTAACCCTACGATGGATATTAGTTTAAATCACCCCTTCAGCTTTTCCCACTATAAACCAATTAACCATTTTACTGCTTAGTACATTCCATCCATTCCGCCTGGCATACCACCCGGCATCGAAGGAGCTTTGTCTTCTTTTTCTTCTACCAATGCACATTCGGTGGTTAAGATCATGGCGGCAGCGCTGGCAGCATTTTGCAATGCAACACGGCTTACTTTTGTAGGATCGATAACACCCGCAGCGATCAGGTTTTCATAAACCTCAGTGCGTGCGTTGTAGCCGAAATCGGCTTTTCCTTCGCGCACTTTGTTTACCACAACACTGCCTTCGCCACCTGCATTGGCAACGATCTGGCGTAATGGTTCTTCAACCGCGCGCCTGATAATAGCAATACCGGTGTTCTCATCTTCATTCACCCCTTTTAGTTTTTCCAACGATTCGATGGCGCGGATGTAAGCAACCCCTCCACCTGCAACGATGCCTTCTTCAACTGCAGCACGTGTGGCATGCAACGCATCGTCTACGCGGTCTTTCTTCTCTTTCATTTCCACTTCGGTTGCAGCACCAATGTAAAGAACAGCAACGCCACCGGCCAATTTAGCCAAACGCTCCTGTAGTTTTTCTTTATCATAATCGCTGGTGGTGCTTTCAATCTGGGATTTGATCTGGTTAACACGGCCCGTGATATCACTTTTGGTACCGGCACCGTTAATAATGGTGGTATTATCTTTATCAATGGTGATCTTTTCGGCACGGCCCAGCATGCTGATGTCTGTAGCGTCTAATTTAAATCCGCGCTCTTCGCTGATCACTGTACCACCTGTTAAGATCGCTATATCTTCCAGCATTGCTTTTCTTCTGTCGCCAAAGCCCGGAGCTTTAACAGCCGCGATTTTTAACGAACCACGTAATTTATTTACCACAAGGGTTGAAAGGGCTTCGCCTTCTACATCTTCAGCAATGATCACTAAAGGTTTTCCGGTTTGAACCACTGCTTCCAGTATGGGCAGCATTTCTTTCATGTTGCCGATCTTTTTATCGGTGATCAGGATGTAAGGTGTTTCAAGGTCCGCTTCCATCTTTTCGGTATTGGTTACAAAATAGGCCGAAAGATAACCGCGGTCGAATTGCATTCCTTCCACTGTTTTTACTTCGGTATCTGTTCCTTTGGCTTCTTCAACGGTAATTACACCTTCTTTTCCCACTTTAGCCATCGCATCAGCAATCAGCTTACCGATCACTTCATCGTTGTTGGCAGAGATAGAAGCCACCTGTTGAATTTTATTGTTGTCGTCACCTACCTGCTGGGATTGTGATTTAAGGTTCGCAACAATGGCTTCCACCGCTTTATCAATACCGCGTTTCAGATCCATCGGGTTTGCACCGGCAGCTACATTTTTTAAACCGGCAGAAACAATAGCCTGGGCAAGAACAGTGGCTGTTGTGGTTCCGTCACCTGCAATATCTGCAGTTTTGCTGGCCACTTCTTTCACCATTTGTGCACCCATGTTTTCGGTCGGGTCTTTTAATTCAATTTCTTTGGCTACAGTAACACCGTCTTTGGTTACAACAGGTGAGCCGAATTTTTTATCAATAACCACGTTACGGCCTTTAGGGCCAAGGGTTACTTTTACTGCATTTGCCAATGCATCCACACCGCGCTTTAAGGCATCGCGCGCCTCTACATTATAGGATATTCTTTTAGCCATTTTGTTTTACAATTTTGAATGTTGGATTTTGTGTGTGAATAAATTAAATGATCGCAAAAATGTCTGATTCACGCATGATCAGGTAATCTTTACCATCTACAGTAATTTCTGTTCCGGCATATTTTCCGTAAAGAACCGTATCTCCTGCTTTTACAGTAGTGGGTTCATCTTTTTTACCGTCACCCGCTGCTATTACTGTTCCGCGTTGAGGTTTTTCTTTTGCCGTGTCTGGAATAATAATTCCACCGATTGTTTTCTCTTCAGCCGCAGCAGGTTCAACAAGAACTCTGTCTGCTAAAGGTTTAAGACTTACTGCCATATCTGTTTGTATAAAATTTAAGTTTGAATTTTAGGTATTTGCGTTTCCTCTACTATTATGCCTTTTTGCAATTTTCTGACATTTTGAGGGCGAAGATATACGTAGGGTCAAACATTTGTCAGAAAGTGGAAAAATTTGTCATGCAACCTCTTTTTTATTTATATTGACTGATGGATTAAATACCCTATGACCGACTCGGAAGTAAATATGATCAGCGGATGCATTGATGGCAAGAGAAGCAGCCAGAAGATGCTGTACGACCGTTTTGCATCTAAAATGCTGGGAGTGTGCATGCAGCAGCACGCTGGCAGTGTGTTAAAGATGATGCTATGTGCGCACACTCCTGACCACAACGCACCACACAGGCAAACCCCAAGCACCGTTACTGCCTGCCATGCCGTGCTCCACTGATATAGTGTGCCGCCGCATGTGCTGATTCAACAATGACGCTGTTGGAGAAAATACAGTGCCTTGGCAGGGC
>JAZKGM010000264.1:1456-13582 GCA_040385895.1 Bacteroidota bacterium | reverse complement strand
GCATGCGTTATGCAAAAGACCGGGCCGAAGCGGAAGATATGTTGCAGGAAGGTTTTATTAAAGTATTCACCAACATTGCAAAATTTAAACACGAAGGCAGCTTTGAAGGCTGGGTAAGAAGGATCATGGTTTTTACAGCCATCAATTTTTTTAAGCACCGCAGCCGTAAATTCCAGGAAGACCTGGATGTGGAACATTACGATGCCGCTTTTGACGATGACGTGGTGAGCAAAATTTCGGCAAAAGAGATTATCACGCTTGTTCAGCAACTCCCTGAAGGCTACCGGGTTATTTTTAACCTTTATGCCGTTGAGGGGTATACCCACAAGGAAATAGGAGACATGATGGGCATAGCAATAGGTACATCTAAATCCCAGTATGCAAGGGCACGATCGGCCATGCAGCAATTATTAGCAAAACATTACCATATTTTAAATGAGCCTTTTAGGGAACCAAAATAACGATTTTGAAAAGAAGCTGAAAAAGCATCTTGGCGATACGGAGTATAAGCCGGCCGAATCGTTGTGGGATCGCATTGATAAAGAAGTGAACAAACCCGAGTTCGAGCAAAAGGTAGAAGGAAAAATAGGCCATTATGAACTGGCTCCAAAACCGGAAACCTGGGAATACATTGAAGCAAACCTGCCGCCAGAACCAAAATCGTGGAAACGCGCGGGAAAGGTATGGTACGGTATTGTGGCCCTCCTGTTTATCAGCGGTGGCATTATTGGCTACCAGCTCAATAATTCCTTTAAACAGGAATCTGCAGAAGCCCTCGCCCAGCAACAGGGGACCGACATGGCCGATATTGGCAACCAAATGCCTGTGGGACCTGAACCGGCCGCTGATCTGAAAGAAAATAAAGGTAGGTTTGTCGGTACCGGCACCAATGATAAACCCGCTAAACAGCGCGATATGGACAGAATGGACGCCCAAAGTGGAATTGCAATGAATTCGCCAGAGGTGTCATCAGACAAAACACCTGTAACAAGCACTGCAGCACCATCTGCATACACTAAAAAAGACCGTAAAAGCCATTTAACTCCTTCCTTATCTGTAAATACACAAAGCAGTAAAAAAGCGGCTGCTGTTTCCGGTAAAGGGCAACAAAATCAAGCTGCTGTACCGGAAACCATTATCACTAATTTACCAGCAACTCTTTCTTCAGCACAAGCCAGTTCTTCAAAACCTGGTGTTATTGTTTCGGGTGAGCTTATAAATAGCCCTGATGCGGTTGCTGCAATAAAAATCCCCGTTTCTTCAACCTCAAAACAGGAAGGTGCTGATGGGATCGCAAAACAACACATAGACGAAACGCAGGTTAAAGAAGTGAATGCGGCAAAACCGGAGCCAGAGGTACTTACAGCTAAAGAAGATACTGACCCCCTAAGCCAACCCTCTGATACCGCTCAGCCTGCTTTGAAAAACGCCAATACCGGCAAACCAATAGCACAGGTAAACGATTCGATGAGTGGTTTGCCTTTTGCCGCTATTGACGATCAGCCTCCTGTAAGGTTATCAATAACAGTAATGGCAGGAATACACCAAAGCAACATGAAACTTGTGGCACCTGCAAATATGCAGGCCAATAAAGCCATGCGCGGGCGGGTAGAAACGCCTGAGTGGGATTTTACAGGCGGATTTTTGCTTGATTATAAGTTGAATGAACGCATATTGATCAGCAGTGGTCTTATTTTAACCAGTTTCAGTATGGGCATGAACTATGATGCTTTACCAAGTGGCCGTTCGGCAAGGTTAGAACCGGGTGCTACATACGAAAACAGCAACGACAGCATTGTGGCCGGAAGTGTTTTAAGCGGCCGCATAAAATATTCGTGGAATGAAATTCCTTTGTTTGTTACCTACAGGTTTAAAACAACAAAACGTTTTGGCATTGAAGTACGCGGAGGCCTTAGTTACGCCATTATCAGCACGGTGGATGCAACCATGATCGGACAAGACAATATTGGCGTACTGGTAATGAAAACCAAAGAATCGTTCCCTGTTTTCCAGAACAGTGTTTTTGCCCATCTTTATGCGGGCATCAGTTATAAACTGAATGAAACGGTGAGCCTAAATGCCATGCCTTATTTTAAATACAGCATGAACAGCATGGTTCAGAATGAAAGATGGATCCAGCAGTACCCATGGATGATGGGGCTGAGCATGGGATTAAGGAAAAGCTTTTAAACAGAAAAGGCGGCTATGTGATAGCCGCCTTTGTTTTTTGCGATAAAACCGATCGTCAGTCTTTCTTGCCTCCAAGCATCATAAATTCGTGCAGGATAATATCTGTGCTGTATCGCTTATTGCCATCTTTGTCGGTGTAAGAGCTATTGCTCAGCTTGCCTTCAATGGCCACTTCGCTCCCTTTTTTAAGAAGCTGGCCAACAAGCTCGGCCTGCTTGCCCCAAACCGTTACATTGTGCCATTGCGTGTCGGTTATTTTTTCGCCTGCACTGTTTTTGTAACTCTCGTTAATGGCCAAAGAAAATTTAGCCAGCTTTTTACCCTCGCTTAATTCTTTTACATCGGGATTTTGACCTAAGTGGCCGATAAGGCGCACACTGTTTTTTAAGTTGTTCATACGTTTAAGTATTAAATTATTATTGATTAAAAAATTGCCTCCCCGGTCAACCTCATCAGTTGTTCCGATTTGACGAGGCAAAGATTCACCTGTCGCCAAACCCGAGCCGTATCTTATCCGTATGCTTTCGGAAGTATCCGTGTAATAAACGGATATACCGGGCTTTAGACCAATAAAATCAAATACTTTTAAAAAATAGTCGCCCGAAAAATTTAACGTATATATTTGCTTCTCACATCGCTATTTATGAAAAAGTCGTTCCTGGCCTCATTGGCATTATGTATTATTTTAACAGGTTTTACACTAAGGAAACCAGATGCAGATATGCTGTTCTTTAATGCGAAGGTATATACCCTTAATTCATCTTTTGAGCGCGTTGAAGCCTTTGCGGTTAAAGATGGAAAAATTGTTCAAACCGGGACTGCTGAGGACTTAAAGGCCAAATTTAATTTCGGAAAAGAGATCGATCTGAAAGGTAAATATGTGTACCCTGGATTTATCGATGCACATAGCCACTTCCTTGGCCTGGGTGCGGTACAGCTTGAAATCGACCTGAGGGGTGCAAAATCATGGGAAGAAGTGGTTAAAAGATGTGTTGCTTTTTACCAGAAGAATAAAACCATGAAGGCCATTAAAGGCAGGGGTTGGGACCAGAACGAATGGCCCGGCAAACAGTTCCCGGTTAATACAGAACTTAACCGGCTCTTTCCCGATGTTCCTGTATTGTTAAAACGTGTTGACGGACATGCTGCTATAGTTAATGACTACGCTTTACGGAAAACAGGCCTGAACACCCTGACAAAAATTGATGGCGGTGCACTGGTAAAAGAAAATGGCAAGCTTACCGGGCTGCTTATTGATAATGCGGTGGATGAAATTGAAAACAACAAACAACTCTTCCCCGATAAACAGGATGACCAGTTGATGCAGGAGCTTGACACTGCACAGAAGATCTGTTTCAGCAAAGGGCTCACCTCTGTTTGTGATGCGGGGATCAGTTCATTACAGGCTGAGTTTTTAAAAAATGTGCAGCATGACATCAGGATATATGCCATGCTAAGTGCCAACGAAGAAAACATGAGCCGTTACCTGGGCCAACCCTATAAAACAGCCACGCTCAACATCAGCAGCTTTAAAATGTATGCCGATGGTTCATTAGGCTCACGCGGGGCTTGCCTGTTAAGCGAATATACCGACCAGAAAAACCACCAGGGTTTTTTACTTACCCCCATCGATAAAATAGAAGAATACGTGATGCGGCTTTCACAAAGCCCGTTCCAGCTCAATACACATTGTATAGGTGATTCTGCAAACAGGCTCACCCTAAAAATGTACAGCAAATACCTGAGCCCGGGCAATAACAGCCGCTGGCGCATCGAGCATGCGCAGGTGGTTAACGAATCCGACCTGGAGCTGTTCCGGATCTATAACGTCATCCCTTCTGTTCAGCCTACACATGCAACAAGCGATATGGCCTGGGCAGAAAAACGACTGGGTAAAAGCCGGATAACTGATGCGTATGCATATCGGAAATTGCTGGACCGGACAAGGATACTTGCATTAGGAACCGATTTTCCGGTGGAGGATGCAAACCCCCTGCATACATTTTATGCCGCTGTAACCCGTAAAGATGCTGAAGGTAAGCCAGCAGGAGGATTTTTACCCTCGGAAGCACTGACCCGGGAGGAAGCTTTGAAGGGCATAACCATATGGGCTGCTTTTGCTGCTTTTGAAGAAACAGAAAAAGGAACACTTGAGACGGGAAAGTATGCAGATTTTGTGGTGCTTGATGTTGACCTGCTGAATGACGACCTGCTGCAGATCAGAAATGCCAGGGTGATCGGTACGTATATAAATGGAAAAGTTGTGTACCAGGGGAAATAAAAAAGGCAGGGAAAATCCCCTGCCTGATCCGTTATAAGTTTTTTTAAACGCTATTTAATAAAGATACGTTTGCTGAATGACTGCTCACCTGCCTGTACCTTAACAAAATAAAGGCCCTGTGATAAGTTATTGGTGAACGTAAAATGCTGTTTGCCGCTATTCATTTTACCGCTTGCAAATTCTTTAATCAACTTTCCGTTTACATCCACCAGGCTGATGTTCACATCCGAAGATTCTTTCAAGTCGAAATCAATGTTCAGCACATCAACTACCGGGTTAGGGTAAACAGCAAAGCTTTTTTCGTTAACAATTGCTGAAAGACCGGTGGCCATGGTTAAATTTATTGTTTTGCCATATATCTTATCACCGGTATTGTCGCCATCATTATTTGCTGCGTTGAGGTAAAGCTGCAACGCAACGCTTCCGCTTGCCGGTGCCGTCCATTCGGCTTCCCACATCTTTCCTCCACCCGCATCTGCCGCAGTTCCTGCATTGGTGTGTGTTACATAATCGCCCACCGAACCTTTGGCAGTACCTTCCCCACTGGCATTAAAGCTTCCTGCATTGCCTGAAAGGGCAAAGCCAAACCTGGCGTTTGTAAAGCCATGGGCCATAATAGAAACAGTGTATTTTTTACCTGGTGTATATGTAGTAACAGGTGTTGCACCGTCTAATACCTGAAACATAATATCGTTGCTTGTTTGAAGAGACCCCAGGTGGCACGAAGTGCAATTACCCTGAGCGGGTGCACCGCTTCTGTTCGAGTAAAGATTTGATTGGTTGTTCAATAAGCTGATGCTCATTCCCAGAGCGGTAATTGCAGCAAAAGAGAGTACGTATTTTTTCATGGTTGAATAAAAGAATTTGTGTGAAGATACTTATTGTAAAAAAATAGTTGCAATTAAAAATTTTAATGTTGGGATCGCGCTTCCCCACTTTTGCAACTATGTTCATTTATTATGCTCTTCCACCAATTCATAAAGGATCCCGTCTTTGAGCCCTGCACTTGGTGCAAATAATTTTTCAATATTGGCCCATTTTAAAATTTTCAGGTAAATAAAAGCCGAGTGTTCTATCACATCAGCCCGGTCGGGATTCAGCTTATAAGTTTCGATCAGGTCGGTCATGCTCATTTTTTTTATGGTGTGGTAAAACCGGTCGAGCTCTTCGTAACTGATAGAAGGAACTACGGAAGAGGGGTTGATGATGTTGGCTATTTTATTGATGGTGCCGCTGGTTGCGATCGCTCTCGAATTCTGAATATCATTGATGTGATCGTTTACATAACTTTCCAGGGCACGCCAGTTTTCTTTTTTAATCCCGTTATCAAGCAAACGCACTGTACCCACATCAAAGCTCACACTATCGTAGGCACGCATATTTTGTATCACGGTCATTTCTGTGCTTCCGCCACCCACATCAATGGTCAGGTAATTCTGGTCGGGCTTAAGGTATTGCATAATTGATTTAAGGATAAGCTCCGATTCACGTTTCCCATCAATAATATTGATCTTAAGTCCGAACTCATCATACACCTTGCTTACAATTTTATCCCCGTTACGCGCCTCCCGCAAGGCACTTGTGGCACAGGCCATGTAGCTTTTCACTTCAAACGCATCCATCAGCAGTTTAAAGCCATGCATGGCATCATAAAATATTTTACGTTTGTCTTTACTGATCTTTCCTTTCTGAAAAGCATCATCGCCAAGGCGTAACGGAACCCGCACAAACTCAACCCGCTTAAACGGTTCTGCAGGCGAATCGTTTAAACGTGCGATCTGGAGACGCACCGCATTACTTCCTATATCAATTGCTGCAAATTTCAATGTAAACCAGGTTTATTGTGTTACACAATAATAGGCGATGAGGTCACATTTTCAATAAAAGATCATATTAATTAACAGGCCCGGTTATTTTTTAAACCAGTTAAAAGGCCATGGCAGTTTATTAATAACAATGCGGTAGTAAGGCATGCATAATGAACCAAAGCCGTTAAAAAATCTTGCTATGCTGGGAATTTCCGACCCTTCAAAATCAAGTATCACCTGGCTGCTGCAATGCTCTTTAATGATTGAGCTGAACAAAAAATACATGGCCCTTGCCTCACGTCCTTTTTCACTGGCTGTTCCAAGCTGGTAAATGACGCGGCTCGGTTGAATATAAAAAACTGCGGCTGCAACCACGTTGTCCGAGCCATCCACAACTTTATACGCTTTAAGCATTTTGTTCTTCTTTGCCGCGTGTAATGTTCTTTTCAGCACCATATAATCCTTCTCCTTAACCCCTTCTGTGTTGGGGCCTTTATGGGTGATGTAAAAATCAACCACTTCATCCGGATCGTATTCCCGCAAGGTGAGTTTTTCCTTTTCGGCCCGTTTTATATTTCTGCGGCAATGGTCTGTGAAGTTCTTATAAATTTCATCATACGACTGGTGCAGGTAAAGGATGTAGTTATTTCTTTCAATAGCCTTAAATTCTCCCGAACCCGAATCATTGTTTTCGTTGATGCAGATATTGATATACTTATAGTTACCGGGTATTTTATTAATAAAATCAGCGGTGTTGAATTCGCTAAGGTGATTACTGAATATACCAAGTTGCTGGGCAAAAAAAGGCTGGTAAGCAATGGTAAAGATCTTCTTTACTGTAGGCACCGGCATTACAGCCTCGTAATCGTTTAGTACAAGTGCATTCCAGTTTGGCGCAATTTCATCCAGGTACCAACTGTAACCATAGATAAAGGAATTGTTAGCTGCTTTAATACAACTATCCCATTTGTTCTTGTCAATCTCATGATGTGTTAAAAATGCAATCAAACCCTTACTGTTTAGTGTTGAAAATACTTGTATAAACCCTGTTCCATTCCCGCCAACCCTCTTGTTGTATAAAACTGCTGTTATGCCACAATGTGATGAACAGGCCCTGGTACTTTCTTGCAATAGTTTCCATGTCGTTCAGTATTCTTATTGCCTCGTTGGGCGATACCCGGATGTAATCTTTAAGCGTTACATCCATTGCGCATGTGCTGTAAACCGTTAACGCTGTTGTTTGTTCTCTACTAAGGTCGTAGAAGAAGAACGGAAAGCAGGTACCGGCCCTGAAACCCGGGGCATCCGCATACATCATGGTATAATCACATTCAATACCTGCTGCTATAACACGTTGGTACGTTTGTGGTAAGGCCAGTTTTAAAAAATGGTTGCGGCTGTGTTTAACCGGTGATCCTGTCAGGCTCTTCAAAGCACTTATTTCTTCATTCAACACCTGGTGTTCGGTGTTGGATTGATAGGACGGATGGATGCCGATAAAATTCGCATGTTCCTTAAGCATTCCTGCAATGGAGGTAAGGCATTTAAAATTTGTGGCTTTATCATGCCCTCCGCTGGCGTTCATTAGCATAAAGTACGCTAATCCGCTGTTCGTGGTTTTATGGATCTGGTCAAATGTATCATACGGGTCGCGTTTTAACCCTGTGGATACCAATAATTGGTCTGCTGCATCTGCCAGCTTTAAACTAAGCAGCGATCTAAACAGCTTTCCTGTCCACCTTTTTATACCCACTCCTTTATATTTAAAGGCAAAATCAACATCAATGGTGCTAAGCCTGGTGTAGGTGTGTTTGGTAAAGATCAAACCGGGATCAATTCCGAGGAAGATCTTTTTAAGTTGTGCTGCCCACACCTCAATAACAGGTACCCGGAGAAAATGATGCTGAAAGGCAAGGCTGTGTTTTGCTTCAAAGCGCCCGTGTTCATCACGTATCGGGTTTACATATTCTTCATACCGGCTCAGCAGGTAAAACGTTGCCGCAAAAACATCAAAAGGAACTTCTTCCGAAGTATTTGTCCAGAATACCATATTCCATTCATCGTGCCTGTTTACTTCAACAGAAAGATCGCGTATACCGGTTTCCGAAAGCAGGCCGTGAGGCTTTATATGCACCGAACCCGCAACAGGTTCAGCGGTATAATTTATTTTTACCCGTGCTGTGTCCGATTGAAAATCAGTAAGCTGTGTAACAATTGTATATGGAATACCCATGCGCCTTTCCAGCAATTCAGAAAGCACATATTGTAAACGTGAAGTACTATGTTTTGAAAAAACGACTATCAAGAGGTGGCAGAATTAACCCTTATGCAATGTAAGTGATGAATGGCATTTAAAACATGCAGATAATGACAATTCTTGGTTTTTGATATTTTAACGGTTACAGATCGATGATAAGCAGCCTGATTATTATTTTTGAAAACACATTAAAGCCTTTAATTTGCGCCAGATTATGAGCGAAGAATTATTTAAAAAGGTAGTGAGCCATGCCAAAGAGTATGGGTTTGTTTTTCCTTCGAGTGAAATTTATGACGGCCTCGGGGCTGTATATGATTACGGGCAGAACGGGGTTGAGCTTAAAAACAACCTGCGCCAGTACTGGTGGAAAGCCATGGTGCAGATGCACGAAAACATTGTAGGGCTTGATGCCGCCATTTTTATGCACCCTAAAACATGGAAAGCCAGCGGACACATCGATGGATTCAGCGACCCGATGATCGATAATAAAGACAGCAAAAAAAGATACCGTGCCGACCAGTTGCTGGAAGATAAAATTACCCGTTACGAAAAAGACGGTAAAACCAATAAGGCAGCCGAATTGCAGGATGCTTTAGACAAAGCCCTGCTTGATAATGACCTTGTTCAGCTTAAAACATTGGTTGAACAACATGAAATTGCCTGCCCCATTAGCGGCACACGCAACTGGACGGACGTACGCCAGTTCAATTTAATGTTCAGCACCGAAATGGGCGCCATGGCCGAAGATGCGGATAAAATTTACCTAAGGCCAGAAACCGCACAAGGTATTTTTGTGAACTTTTTAAACGTGCAAAAAACAGGAAGGATGAAAATTCCCTTCGGGATTGCACAAACAGGAAAAGCTTTCCGTAACGAGATCATTGCACGCCAGTTCATCATGCGCATGCGCGAGTTCGAACAAATGGAAATGCAATTTTTTGTTCGCCCCGGCACGCAAAAGCAATGGTATGAATACTGGAAGGAAGCACGCCTGAGCTGGCATAAAAAATTAGGTTTAGGTGACGCTAATTACCGCTTTCACGATCACGTGAAGCTCGCGCATTATGCCGATGCAGCTGTTGATATTGAATTTAATTTCCCGTTTGGCTTTAAAGAGCTGGAAGGGATCCACTCCCGCACCGATTTCGACCTGAAGAACCATGCAGAATTATCGGGCAAAAAGATCCAGTATTTTGATGCGGAACTTGATGAGAGCGGAAAAGCATACGGAAACTACACGCCTTTTGTTGTAGAAACATCGGTGGGTTTAGACCGTTTGTTCCTTTCTGTGCTTTGCTCCTCATACAAAGAAGAGGAAGTGGGTGAAGGCGATAAAAAAGACACCCGCGTGGTGCTTTCCATACCACCGGTATTGGCTCCTTATAAAGTAGCTATTTTCCCTTTGATCAAAAGAGACGGCTTGCCCGAAGTGGCACGTAAAATTATTGATGACCTTAAGCTGGATTACAATTGCTTTTATGAAGAAAAAGACGCAATAGGAAAACGTTACCGCAGGCAGGACGCCTTAGGTACGCCTTTCTGCATCACGGTTGATCATGATTCGTTACAGGACAATTCCGTAACGATCCGTTACCGCGACACCATGCAGCAGGAACGCATCCCGGTTTCGCGCATCCGCGAGATCCTTGCTTCGGAGATCAGCTGGAGCAAATTGCTGGCTTAGTTAAAGAATAATATACTTTTAGCCTTAAATGGCTGATACAAAAAATCCCGGCAAGACCGGGATTTTTTTATGTTACAATATTGTTCCTGTCAGTTTGAGCGTCCCGATAACTATCGGGAGAAAACGACAGGAATTTAATCTGCAACAATTCATATTACTGCTTAATGATCTTATACGTACGCGCTCCTGCCTTTAAAATATAAAAGCCTGCGGGTAAATATGTGTTTTGTATGTCGTTGTCACCCACTTTTAATACCTGGCTAAGCACGATCTTACCCGTTATGTCCATGATCTGCATGTCTTGCGTAATATTACTTTGCACCACCAGCTTATCCGAAAATGGGTTTGGGTAAATAAGTAGCTGATCCAATATTTCATTCCGTACAATAGCTGTTTTGCTATAATTGATGCTGCCATTGGCATCCACCTGCCTGATGCGGTAATAGGTTACATCGTTATTTGCAAAAGCTTGTTCGTCTGTGTACATATAGTTGTTTGTACCATTCCCTGCCGACCTGGTATTTGCAATTAGTTCGAACGATGCCCCATCACCGCTGCGTTCTACCTCATAACTAATCGTATTTTTCTCCGATACCTTCCAGTTTAATAAAGCTTTGTTACCCGTTGTCAGCTTTGCTGTAAAGCTGATCCAGCTTACCGGTAAAGCCCTGGCATTTATGCTGTCGCTTACCCAGAAACCACCAAAACCATTTGTCTCAAAGCTCACTTCCCAGCGGCTGTCCGTGCTGTTCCAAATAATATCTGCATCCAAAGGATCAATAATCGTTACAGCCCCCGTATAGCTTGCCAGGCTGCCTGCTTCATCACCGGTACCTCTGCGCTGAACAACCCTCATGTTAGATTTTCCGATTGCGTCTGTAGCATTTGCTGGTAAAGGTTTCGCAGCCACTGCATTAAAGCCGGTGAACTCCTGCTGCGTAAAATACAGGGTGATCTTACCGGTGGAAGTTGCCGGGTTGTTTTGCGGGTTCACTTCGTAATGGCGTTTCACATAGGTGGTGCTTTGGGCAGTATCTATCCATACTTTGGATTGGATCTCCCCGCTTACCGGGTTTGCGCCCTGCGCATTCACCGATACAATGAGGTTGTTTAGAATATCGCAACCGCAATTTAATGTAGCTGGTGTGGTTTGCTGCTCGCTGTTGTGCCATACGCCTCCGCTTACGCCTTTAGTTTCTGTAACTTTTGAGTTGCCCGGTGTGCAGCTTCCAAGCGACCAGAGCTCTGCGCCTGCATCAAATCCATCCCTATTAAGGCTTTGAGCGACAAAAAATAATTTACCGTTCACATTGGTAAGAAAATCAACAGATGATGTTCCGCTTCCGTTCCAGATATCTTTTACCAACACCGTGCCGGTTGAGGTGCCATTGCTTTTCCAAAGCTCTCTTCCGTTTATGCCGTTATCTGAAGAAAAGTATAATGTACCATTTACGTTTGTAAGGTTATTCGGAGAAGAACCGCTGCTGCCGTTATTAATATCTTTTACGAGCACCGTACCGCCTGCTGTACCATCGCTTCTCCATAATTCATACCCGTGAATGCCATCATCTGCACTAAAATATAAAACACCATTTATGTTTGTAAGATGCTGAGGAGTGGAACTTCCGCTTCCATTATAAATATCTTTTACAAGCACTGTACCACCCGGGGTACCATCGCTTTTCCATAATTCGTACCCGTTTAAATCGTTTGTTATAAAATAAAACACATTGGTTGCAGGCGTGAAAGACTCTGCATAAGTGGCCGCGTTCACACTCTTAATCATCACTGTGCCTGCTGAAGTACCGTCACTTTTCCAAAGCTCAATTCCACTAAGAACATGCATCGTGAAAAAAAGTGTACCATTAAAAGCCATCAGGTTTCCAAAGGAAAAAGCATTGCTGCC
>JAZKGM010000264.1:0-1446 GCA_040385895.1 Bacteroidota bacterium | reverse complement strand
CCCAAGGCTTTTATCATAATTGTACCGGCCGGAGTACCATCACTTTTCCATAACCCTCCGAAACCGCTGACCCCGTCATAGGCCAAAAAATATGCTGTTCCGTTCACATTCGTAAAAGATTCCGGGAAAGAACTCCCGCTTCCGACATAGATATCTTTTACCATCACAGTGCCCGCAGCGGTTCCGTTGCTTTTCCATAATTCTGATCCGTTAATCCCATCATCTGCATTAAAAAACAATGTGCCGTTTACATTTGTAATACCGGTAATATTAGAGTAAGCGCTTCCGGGAAATATGTCTTTAACCAATGCGGTTCCGTTGAGCGTTCCATCACTTTTCCATAGCTCATGCCCGTTGATCGCATCATCCGCACGAAAATACACATTGCCATTCATAAGCGTAAGCTCCATGGGAGTAGAACTTTCATAGCCAGGATAAATATCTTTGATCAATACAGTTCCGTGCGATGTACCATCGCTTTTCCACAATTCATACCCGCTGGTCGCATCTCCCGCATCAAAATACAGGGTGCTGCCCGCAGGTGTAAGAAGAGCTATGTCCGGGGATCCGTTATCATGCTGAATATCTTTTACCAGTACCGTTCCCGATGGCGTACCGTCACTTTTCCATAATTCCACATTATGGATACTGTCATATGCAATAAAATATAAGGTACTATTTACACCTTTAAAATTCTGGAGTATAGTACGCGTATTATCGTGAAACGTCTTCACCAACACAGTTCCCGCTGCTGTACCATCAGACTTCCATAGTTCCTTTCCGTTTGTTCCGGGAGATATTTTAAAAAACAAAGTGCCATTTACGTTCGTAAGGCTCTCCGGAAAAGAACCGCTGCTGCCGCTTATGATATTTTTTACCAGCACCGTTCCGGATGCTGTTCCATTGCTCTTCCACAACTCCCTTCCATTAATCCCGTCATCCGAACTAAAATATAATGTACCGTTTATATTCGTCAACATGTTAGGGTTGGAATGGCCGCTCCCGCTTCTGATATCTTTTACAAGGGTTGTTCCTGCGGTGGTGCCATCGCTTTTCCATAATTCCCGGCCGCCTGCAGCATCTTCAGCACTAAAATATAATATGTTGTTTATGTTGATTATGTTAGAAGGCGATGAACTGCCGTTGGTGCTGATGTTTTTTACCAACGCCATTTGTTCCGTCATCTGTGCTGAAATACAATACCCCGTTCAGATTTATAAGATTAGAAGGGTTTGAGCTCATGCTCGCATTAAAATCTTTCACCATTACTGTTCCGGCTGCCGTGCCATCGCTCCGCCAGAGCTCAGCCCCGTTCGTTCCGTTATCTGCACTGAAATACAGAATGTTGTTTACTTTGGTGAAGTGCTTCAAATTTGAGCTTCCGGTGCCCGGTTTAATGTCTTTAATCAATACTGTACCTGCGGCAGTGCCGTCACTTTTCCATAA
>JAZKGM010000263.1:0-2736 GCA_040385895.1 Bacteroidota bacterium | reverse complement strand
TCACATTTAAAAACTTATCTTATGTCGTCACATACAGCAGAACATTTAGAGCACACCGAATCGCCTTCGGATATGAAAGCACAGATCTGGAGAACCTTCTGGATCCTGCTTGGTTTCACCATCGTTGATATCATTCTTTACTTTGTGTTACCGGCCACCATGATGCGCAACTGGGTATTCATTATCCTTGGTGTGGTTAAAGCATTTTTTATCGTTTCTATTTTCATGCACATGAAATTCGAACGCAAGTTCCTTGTTTGGATGATCGTGTTGCCAATGAGCTTTGTGATCTACCTGATCACCTTAATGGTGATTGAAGGCCGCTACACAGACGACAGCCGCAATGTGGGAAGCGAACCTGCCAAAACAGAACAGCACCACACCCCTTCGCACTAATTTTTTTAACAGTATATCGTTATTGGTAAGAGGTAGTGCTAAAACACTGCCTCTTATTGTGTTATATCAATACATCATACATGAAACGTTCACACTTTTTTTTGACCCTTGCAATTATTGTAGTACCCATTATCTTGTTCTTTGTGTTGAACACGGGGAAACAACAGTATGAAAAGCTACCTATTTATGGCGAACGCGTTCCACCCGATGGTGTAGAAGTGAAAGACACCATTTATTATACCGTGCCCGATTTTAAAGCGAGCAACCAGAACGGTGAAACGGTGAGCCAGGCTAACCTGAATGATGGCATTTATCTGGCCAATTTCTTTTTTGCAAGCTGTAAAGATGTGTGCCCGGCCATGAACCGCAGGGTGAAGCTGGTATACGATGAGCTGCAGAACCTGGCAGCAAAAAACCGCGAAGCGGCCAAGGAAAAAGGCATTGACGACACCTTATACGTGCCCGTACGTTTTATTTCCTTTACGGTTGACCCGGAAAACGACAGCGTGCCTGTGCTTAAGAACTATGTGGAACGCATGAACATAAAAGGAAACAACTGGCATTTTTTAACCACCGATAAGGAAAACATGTTCAAAATCGGTCGTGGCTTTTTATTACCGGTTTCTATCGAAGACCGCACCATTGATCACAGCCAGCAGGTATTGCTCATCGACAATAAGAACCACATCCGAGGCATGTATGATGCGCTGGATGATGCGGAAATGAAACGACTGGAAGGCGAGATAAAAGTATTGCTTTACGAACTGAGCCAGGAGAAAAAATAAATTCAGGCGACCCCGCATAAAGAGTCAGACTTTAGTGATTTTTAAATAGAATAAACATGAATACAGACCTGAACATCGTATCCCAGAAACAGGACAGAACATTTTTCCGCATAGCCATTACACTCTCTATTATAGTGGCGTTGTTGGTGGTGATCCTCAACCGCAAGCTCATCCCTGTAACCATTGCCATTCCCGACTTTGTTTATTTCCTTCCAAAACTGAATGCGATCCTCAACGGAACCTGCTCCGTTCTGCTGCTGCTTTCTTTGTATATGATCAAACAGAAGAACATACAGGCCCACAAGAACATCAACATCACCACCTTCTTTTTATCCAGTGTGTTCCTGATCTCGTACGTGTTGTTCCATTACTTTATCGGGGATACGCATTTCCCGGAAGGAAAACCATACCGCGGCTTGTATTTCAGCATCCTTATCCCGCATATTATCCTTGCCGCACTGGTGCTTCCGCTCATCCTGCTTTCGTTTTACCATGGCTTAAGAATGAACGTGGCCAAACATAAAAAACTGGTTCGTTTTGCTTACCCCATCTGGTTGTTTGTAACCGTGAGCGGTGTGGTGGTGTATTTAATGATCTCGCCTTATTATACATTTTAAAGGGAAAGACCATAGTTAATAGACACTTGGAAAGGCGGAATGCGGAATGACAAAAGTGCGAAGTGAGATGGATTATGGTTTACGTTACGAACGTCCATAGCAGATAACGGATAGTTAATAGTAATGTATGCTACCGATTCAGCAAACGCAAGTTCAGCGAAGCTAAATAAGCGAGGGCATCGATGAATAACCAATTAGCATCATTTGGATAATACTTTCTGACTATCTTCTATGATCCATCAGCCATGAACTTTTTAATCGTTGTGCCCTTTGTGCTTCCTTGTATCCTTTGTGGTTATATCCTCGATTTGTCAACACAATTATTTGAGCAATATCATAGCCGGTATCCCCCAACTAAATGTACATTTGTGTCATGAAAAAGGCAGTCGTATTTATTCTGATACTCATTTTAGCATCTTTTACAGCTGACGTATTTGCACAAGGTTGTCCCATGTGTAAAACAGCACTGGAAGAAGCCCGCAATAATGGATCGAGCGTAGGTAATACATTAAACAGCGGTATCCTCTACCTGCTTGCCCTGCCCTATCTTATCGCTTCGGTGTTCGGCATCATCTGGTACAAAAACGCAAGGGCAAAAAAGAGAACAGCCGCGCTGTAACCCTTTATCCATTTCCCTTTATTTTCTTTTACTCAAGTACCCTTTCATTCATTCATTATGCCTGCAACCAATACATTTACCCCCAGCCGCGCACTTGCCATGTTGCAATGCAAATGCCCGCAGTGCCAGAGCGGAAGGATGTTTAAATTTCCTGCTACCGATTTGAAACGTTTTATGCAGATGAACGAGTTTTGTCCGGTGTGTGAGCTTAGGTTTGAGATCGAACCCGGATTTTTCTGGGGGGCCATGTATGTGAGCTATGCCCTAACCACCGGCCTGATGCTGGTAAGCTGCGGCATTTTGCTGTGGGGCTTCAACG
>JAZKGM010000262.1:0-4540 GCA_040385895.1 Bacteroidota bacterium | reverse complement strand
ATACAGGGAGAAATCATATCCATACAACTCATGCAAATCGCTTATTAAAAGTTCTACGTCTTCGGTGCTGATCATTACAAGGGCAAATAATTCCCGAGCAATTGCAATAACCTGTCCACATCAATCGGTTTCGAAATATATTCAGTGGCACCCGCACTTATGCACCTCTCCCTGTCGCCAGGCATGGCCTGCGCAGTTACAGCTATTACCGGTAATGCCCTTGTTTTTTCATTGGCCCTTATGGCCTCAATGGTCTCATACCCGTCCATTTCAGGCATCATCATGTCGGTAAGCACAATATCAATGGTGTCGTCACGCTCCAGCAATTTTACCGCTTCGCGGGCATCGTTGCTCGAAACACAGTCGAAGCCCTTTGCACGGAGCGTAGCAGAAAGCGCAAAAATATTCCGGGCATCATCATCAATGATCAATACTCTTTTCTTTTTCATAGCCTGTTGCTTTATTGTGTTTTTTCATATAACCATACACGAAGCAAAGATAACAGCTGGTCCACGTCAACCGGTTTGGTGATGTAATCGGAGGCTCCCGCGTTGATACACTTTTCACGATCGCCTGTCATGGCTTTTGCCGTAACCGCTATCACAGGAAGGTTTTTCCATTTATGTTCCTGCCTGATGCGTGTTGCGGTTTCATAACCGTCCATTTCCGGCATCATCATATCAAGAAGCACAATATCGATCTGCCCGTTATCTTTTAATTGCTGCAAAGCCTCCTTGCCATCGACCGCGGTAACCACGTTCATTTTTAATTGTTCAAGCGATTTCGACAGGGAAAAAATATTGCGTACATCATCATCTACCACAAGCACCGTTCTGTTGTTCAGTACATCGCCAAGGGCCATGTGTTTGCTTCCTTTCAGCTTATTGCTTTCATCGTCTGCCTTTTCCGACACCACGTGCAGGAACAGGGAAACTTCATCGAGCATGCGCTGGTACGAATGAGCGGTTTTAATAATAATAGAATCGGCATATTGTTTAATGCGGCTTTCTTCGGCCAGCGAAAGGCTTTTACCGGTAAAAATGATGATCGGAAGGTTTTCCAGCTCAGGGTTTTTCTTGGCTTCTTCCAGCATCTGGTAACTTTTCATATCAGGAATACCCATGTCGAGGATCACGCAATCCACTTCCCGTTTCTTTAACGAGTCGATGCTGTCCATTACCGTACTTTTTACTTCGGAGTTGATGTTGAATGTTTCAAGATAATAGGACAGTGCCTTTGCATGCTTGCTGTTATCTTCTATGATCAGCACCTTTTTATTGTCGCGGCTTCTTGCTTTTTCAATGCGTTGAAATACTTCAGGCAATTGCTCGTAGGCCACCGGTTTATTGATAAAATCAACCGCGCCTTTCAGCAGGCTTTCATTTTTAACCTGGTACGAAGACATAATATGTACCGGGATATTCCTTGTTTTCGGATCGCCTTTCAGCATATCCATTACCTCCCAGCCACTTTTAACCGGCAGCTGAATATCGAGCAGGATGCCCAGGGGATTATGTTTGCGGGCCATTTCAATGCCTTCATCACCACGCACAGCCACGATGCCTTTATAGCCGTTCTTGCGTGTATAGTCAAGCAATACCTTTGCAAAGCCGATGTCGTCTTCTACAATTAAGATCAGTTTGTCGTCTGCGGTGATCTCGTTGCGGTCGTCACTGATGTTATCGGGAATAATCTTGGTGATGTATTTGTTCTCTACCTGTATGGTATTGGTTAACGGAGCCGGCTTAGGTATTGTATTTTCTGTATTGGAAAGCGTGCCCGGGCCCATTTTATCCATCTTTTCGCCACGCTTAACCGGGATAATAACCGTAAACTCGCTTCCCCTGCCCTCCTCGCTTTTTAGTTTGATGTCTCCGCCAAGCAGGTTCACCAGTTTTTTACTGATGGATAAACCCAGTCCTGTTCCCCCGAACTTTCTGCGCGTGGAACCATCGGCCTGCTGAAAGGCTTCGAATACCTGCGCCTGCTTTTCGCCTGCAATGCCAATACCGGTATCTTTTACTGTAAAGCTGATGAAATTAGTATTGGTGGGTTTGGTCACACTCAGTAGAACGTCACCAACCTGTGTAAACTTCAGCGCATTCGACAGCAGGTTCTTTAACACCTGGTCGAGCCTGATGCGGTCGGTTTCGATCATTAACTGCGATGTATCGTTGAGCGCTATGTTAAAATCAAGGTTCTTTTCCCTGGCTATGGGGCTAAACAGCGATTTAAGGTCCTCGGTGAGCGATTGTACGCTCACGGTCTGGTAATCAAGGTCCATTTTACCGGCTTCGATTTTTGAAAGATCGAGGATCTCGTCTATCAATGCCAGCAGCCCGGTGCCCGAAGTCTGGATCACCTTAGCGTATTCCACCTGGTCGCGCGATAAATTCTTGTCTGTGTTTTCATACAGCAGGCGGCTTAACAGCAAAATAGAGTTTAAAGGTGTACGCAACTCGTGCGAAATATTAGCCAGGAACTCCGATTTATATTTAGAGGTGAGCGCAAGCTCTTCGGCACTTTTGGCGATCTGTACATTCTTGTCTTCAAGCAGTTTTGACCGCTGTTCCAGTTCCTTATTGCTTTCCTGCAATTCTTCCTGCTGCACTTTCAGCTCTTCTTCCGATGCCTGGAGTTTTTGCGATTGGGCCTCCAGCTCGCTGTTCATGTTTTCAAGCTCATTATGCTGGGCCTGCAATTCTTCGGTTTGCGCCTGCGTTTCTTCCAGGAACTCCTGGAGCTTTTTAAGGTTTTGCACCGAATTAACACCTATTGCAATAGGCTCGGCATTGCTTTCCAGCAACTCAATGTGATCGCGGCCTGGCTTATGGATAAAACAAACCTCCAGCGCACCGATCACTTCACCGCCATGTAAAAACGGAACGATCAGCACGTGTGTTGCAAGGGCCGATCCGGTTGACGACATTATTTTATTGTGGTAATTGGCAGGCAGCTCTTTTAACAGCACCGATTTGCGGTTTTTAACGGCCTGGCCTAATAAGCCTTCGCCTTTTGCAATAATGGTTGGCGCATTAACCCCGGCATAGCTGGCCGTTAAGTGCATATCACCCTCGCTGTCGCTTACATAAAAAGTAGCCACGGGCACATGTGCATACTCGGCAATGGTTTTGATTATATTCTCCGCAAGCTCCTCCAGGTTTGTTTGGCCGCGTATGGCATCGCTTATTTTAACACTGCCTGTTTGCAGCCAGTTCTGCTGCTCCAGTTCTGTAATGCTCTTTTCAAGCGATTCGGTCATCAGGTTCAATGCAGCCGATATACGCCCGAGTTCATCATCTATGCGGTCGTCACTGCGTGCGCTGTATACCCCCGAAGATATTTTCCGGGTAACGGTTTCGATGGCATTGATGCGTTTTGTGGTTTCGATGTATTTTTCCTGCTCGGCTTTTTGCCTGGCCTGCTGCACATCCACATCGGCTTTGATTTTAAGGTATGAAAATATGGTGATGCACAGGGAGATGAAGAATGCAATGATGATAAGAGGAGAAGTATAATTCACAAACGTATTCTGCTCCTCTGTCCTTAGCACAAGCAGGCGGTTCTCCTCCGCTTTAATTTCGTTAACAATACCCCGCAGCTGGTCCATGATCACTTTCCCTTTTACCATATTCAGCTGGCCGCTGGTTAAACCTTCTGTTGTTCTTTTATTGTCCAGCTCGATCGTTTCTTCCAACCGTTGAAACCTGTCGTTCATTACCTGCTCGGCTTTAACCATATTGAGCTGTTGCGACTCATTGTCGTTGGTCATCAGCTTCAGCTTGTTAATGCTGGCCGATGCTTTTTCGTAAGCGCCAGTGTACGGGGCAAGAAAACGCTCATCATGTGTTAATAAAAAACCACGCTGCGCTGTTTCGGCATCTTTAACAATGGATATCATGTTTTCAGCTTCGAGCAAAACCTCATTGGTGTGGTTCACCCACCAAACACTGTCAATGGTTTTTTGCAGGCTGTAATAAGAAGCCACCGAGGTTACCAGCAGGATGACGATAGATATAGAGAAAATAGTCTGTAACTGCCTTACAACAGATGCGTTTTTTTGAACCGGGTTGGATATTAAGTTCATAATTGGTGTAATTTATAGTAAACTAAACTTGCTTAACAGGTAATATCAATATAAAAGAGGAGCCATGGTTTTCTTTGCTGTTTGCCGTAATCAGCCCGCCATGCTTATCAATGATCTTTTTTGTAATGGCCAGTCCGATGCCGGTGCCTTCGTATTTTTCACGCGGGTGCAGGCGCTGAAAAATGATAAAGATGCGGTCGAGGAACTTCTCGTCAAAGCCGATCCCGTTGTCTTTTACCACAATGCGCATATATTCCCCTGCTTCATCCGCTGGCGCATCAATGCTTTTATGCCCGATCAACGCCCCGCTCACTTCGATCACCGGTTTTTCGCCCGGCTTTGAAAACTTAAGCGCATTGCTGATCAGGTTTTGAAATACCTGCCTGATCTGGCCGGGCACCGCATCAATAACAGGAAGATCAGAAACACGTATGGCTGCATGTGTTTCTGCTA
>JAZKGM010000261.1:0-1979 GCA_040385895.1 Bacteroidota bacterium | reverse complement strand
CCGCACCGTCCAGGCTCACAAGCGGTGAACAAAGCCCACTGGTTATTTTCAGCGATAACAAATTGCAGAACTTTGATACCATCAGCTTTTCGTCATACAACACCAACTCGCTTAACATCAGCATCCATTTAAATTATGCCATTAGCCCCAGGTTCGATATTGAGTTTAATATAGATGCCGCAGGCTTAAGCTTCGGAAGTGCCCGAACAGCCGATTACAACAGCAGTAAACGCGCCCAATCGCCCGATAAGAACACGAAACAGAATGCAAGGCCAACTCCGTTTAACGCATTATTGATCAGTGATAACGACATTGGCAACCTCAACTCGGAGATCTTTGTTAAATATTGGTTTAACCCAAGGTGGGCTGTTAAAGCCGGTGGTACATTTGTATTTGCAGAATATACAACCGACAACGAACTGTTCTTAAACAACGACAGGTTCAGGAACAAAGTTTTTTTAGGAATGATAGGCTTGTCTTTTTCACCTTACCGTAACTAATATGCGATTTGTCAACACCCTTATTATAAGCATTTGTATCTGTACGGCTGTACAGGCGCAAACAAGCTGGAAGATAAATGAGGCAGCAATAACCTTCAAAATAAAAAATGCGGGATTAACCGTTAATGGAAGCCTGGGCAGCTTTAACGGGAGCTTTCTTTTTTCTGCCGATAAGCTTCCGGCATCAAAAATTACAGCTACCGTTCAGGTAAACAGCATTTCAACCGGGATCAATAAAAGAGATAACCACCTGAAACAAGAAGAATATTTCAATGCATCAAAGTTCCCGGCAGCATTCGTCAGCTCCAGTTTTTTTGTTAAAACCGCTGAAGGGTACAGAGGCTATTTTATCCTGACAATGAAAGGTGTTTCTAAAGAAGTAACCATCCCGTTTACATACATTGAAACCGGCAATACTGCCACTATGGTGGGAAGTGTAAAGCTCAACAGGCTCGATTATGGGATTGGTGAAAAAAGCATCATCCTTTCCGATGAGGTTAGCGTATATATAAACATAAGCCTGAAAAAAAATGATTAAACAACTGAATGAAGTATCAACCTCGATGTTGCAGCAGGTCAGCGAGCTGATCAGGCAACTTACAGACGATGATTATTCAAGGGCACTTGACCTGTTATCGGGTAATACCATTGCAAAACATGTACGGCACGTACTCGAAATGTATGATGAAATGCTGAACGGGGTTGAAAAAGAAGTGATTGATTATGATGCCAGGAAACGCAACCTGCTGATTGAGCATAACCGGGAATATACTTTGCAATTCATTGGTGAGCTGATCGTGAAACTGCATGTTCCTGAAAGTGATAAGCCCCTTTCATTGCTGGTTAATTACAATACAGCAAACGAAAGCATACTGGTAGACACTACATTGAACCGCGAGATCTGTTATAATATCGAACATGCCATACACCATATGGCCATAATAGCTATTTGTGTGAGACAATCGTTTCATTATATAAAACTTGATCAAAACTTTGGTGTAGCCTTTTCGACCCAAAATTACCTCAAACAACAT
The DNA here is from genome assembly GCA_040385895.1 of Bacteroidota bacterium. GTDB lineage: Bacteria > Bacteroidota > Bacteroidia > UKL13-3 > UKL13-3 > UBA6183. Next base: position 445 of record JAZKGM010000261.1, on the reverse strand, counting down.
GTGCACGCTCACATTTATACCAAATAATAAGCAGGGATTTATCCTTACTTCAAACCGGGATGAGCAGGTAAGCCGCGCCCTCGCTTTGCCGCCCGATCTATACATCCATAATAACATCGGGGTTGTGTACCCTAAAGATCCGAAAGGCGGAGGAACCTGGCTGGCGGCAGCAGAAAACGGATTTACGCTTTGTTTGCTGAACGGGGCATATACCCGGCATGTTTCAAAACCTCCCTATAAAAAGAGCAGGGGACTGGTGTTGCTCGATTTTTTCAATTTCAACGATATTGCCCTGTTCATTAACAAATATTCATTTGTTGGTATTGAACCCTTTACCCTGATCATCATTTATAAACTGCAGCAGATCGCTGTTCATGAATTACGATGGGATGGTGAAAATATCCATCACCGGGTAAAGAATGAAAATGAACCGCATATCTGGTCT
>JAZKGM010000260.1:0-3311 GCA_040385895.1 Bacteroidota bacterium | reverse complement strand
TGCTGAAGCTGCCCTGAACGGTTAATGTAATGTTGTTGTTCAGGTAAACAGAGTCGCAGCTTAAGGTATCGTTCGATCCAAGGGCAAGGTTAAACGCATTGGTGCCATCGCCCAGAATAAGGGTGCTATTTGCTCCGCTGATCTTAAATGACCCCCCGGTTACAGGATTGGTATTGTTTTTTACCTGGTAAGTCACATTACTCGAATCAAAGCTTAAAGGTGCCGTTCCGCTTCCGTCTGTATTGGTTCCCCAGGTAGAGAGCTGGTTCAGGTTGCCTGTAGATTTAGAGTAATAGGTCTTTTTAGGCATGTCTATGATGTACAGGTTATGAACTTCAGTTGCAGAAAGAGCGGTGTTATAGATCCGCACATCGTCAATACCACCTGAAAAATTCCAGTCATTTACATGGTGCTTGCTAAGCTGAAAGCTGCTCGCGCCAGGCTTCGACATGGTAACAGCCTGGGTGAACTGCAGGGTATCATTCACATACAGGCTGAGTTGCTGGGAAGCAGAAGAAAGCGATTCGATCGTGACCACCACATGATACCAGGTATTTGCTGAAAATACTTTTGTAGGGGTGATAAAATAGGGAGATGAGCTTCCATTCCAGTTGGATACGATCAGGTTTTTTGCTGAATAGTTGAAGAACAGCTCACTTGTCCTGGTTCCGTCATTAAATAAATAAATGATCCTGTTAGCCGGAGAAGGCACTACATTATCAGGCTTTATCCAGAGGCTTACTGAAAGACCTTTCATAGCGGAAATGGAAAAAGCAGGGCTGGTTGCCGTAAGCATCCGGGCATTGCTTGTTCCATCGAATTGTAATGAAGCATTGGATGATAAATAACGGCTGGTGGCAGCAGTTGCCCCGCTCAGCAGCGTTCCGTTCAATGTATAAGCACCAAGGTCGTTCCCGTTTCCATCAAGCGGATAATGAGCAATCAAACCCACCACCACCTGGTTTTTTAAGATTGAAATGCCATTGCTTCCGTTATTGGCTATAATGAGCTCTCTTTTGCCATCATTATTAAGATCTGAAAGCGCAAACCCAAGGGGATTATTACCGGTAGTAAAATCAACCTTCGTGGCAAACGAGGAAGCATTTACTGTTCCCACGGTAGCCATATTTTTGAATATAGATATTGTATTAGAGCCTCTGTTAACAAAGATTAACTCGGGTTTTCCATCCCCGTCCAGGTCTGTTAACGTATTGTAATAGGGTTGAGATCCGGTTGTGATTGTTACGAAAGAAGAAAATGCCAAAGTGCCGGTGCTGCTGTTGTTCTTGAATAACATAGCCGAACTGCCATTGTTATAACTGACAACAATTTCGGATTTTCCATCCCCGTCAATATCACCTGCGCAAATACCGGCATTGAGGCTCATCGCTGTAAGGTTAACAGAGCCTGCAAAAGAAACTGTTCCCAACGCACTGGTATTACGGAATAAGCTAACGTACCCGTTGTAATAAAGCACCGCAAGATCCTTCTTGCCGTCCCCGTCAAGATCATCAGAGATCATTTCCCTGGTTTGATTTGCGGAAACAGACGATGTTGTGAAATCCTGTTTTGCAGCAAAGCTTATGGCTCCCGAAGAGCTGGTATTCCTGAAAACAGAAAAGGTGTTCGAGCCAAAATTCCCGGCTGCGATCTCCTTTTTTCCGTCACCATCAAAATCATTGATATCAAGTGTGCTTGGATCAGAGCCGGCAATAAGATTCTGGCTTGCTGCGAAACTAATGTTTCCGGTCGTACTGGTGTTCCTTAATACGTGGATGTTGGTTGTTCCGTAGGTTGCTACAATTAAATCTGCCTTGCCATCATTGTCAAGGTCTTCTGCACGTATTTCGATCACTGATGAAGAAACATTGACTATTTGCTGCGTGCCCAGTAAGGAATTATCTATTAGCCCTGAAGTGCCTGTATTCCTGAAAACTGAAATACCGGAACCGGAAGTATTGGTAACCGCCACATCTGTTTTTCCATCCAGGTCAAAATCGGCTGAGGCTATCCTTCCCGGATTTGTGGTTCCTACAGCGAAATCAACTTTTGAAGCAAAAGAAGAAGCATGGATCTGCGCAAAGGTTTCTGTTGACACCTGTGCAAATAAAAAACACAGCAAGAGGGTTCTTATGATCATATTGTTTGGTTATTATCCGACAAAAATAGGAATTAATGGCTCATTTTAAAGTAAAAATCCCTCACCAGCTTTGTTGGTGAGGGATCCTGTCAATAATTAATCAATTCAAATATTCAGTTAGCTGCAGCCTGTCTGCGTTCCGCAGTTCATGCATTTGTAGCATGCACCGCTGCGTATGGTCAAGCTTCCGCAGCTCGGGCAGGCCGGGCTGTCGCCAAAGCTTTTTAAATAAGCCTGGGTTTGGTCAACCCCGCTTGCGGTTACTTCCGGTGTTGTGCTTTCTGCTACCGGTTTCATAAAACCGATCGGTGCCGGTGTGATCGTGGTTACAGGAGCTACGGGTAACACGCTTTGTACCTGGTTTGGCGCTACATTGTGCTTCTGGTTCACGGCCAGGTGCTGGCGTTGTGCTTCCGTTGCAGGTACCTGGATAAAGTCTTCTCTTCCCAAATATTCAAAACCAAGCATGCGGAACATGTAGTCAATGACCGAAGTGGCATTTTTGATGTTATCATGTCCGTTTACCATGCCTGCAGGTTCAAAGCGGGTAAAAGTGAACTTATCTACATACTCTTCTAAAGGCACACCATATTGCAGGCCTAATGAAACGGCAATAGAGAAGCAGTTCATTAACGAGCGTAAGGTTGCCCCTTCTTTATGCAGGTCAACAAAGATCTCACCCAATGTTCCGTCTTCATATTCACCGGTACGAACAAAAATGGTTTGTCCTCCAACCGTTGCTTTTTGTGTAAAGCCGCTGCGTTTGCCAGGTAATTGTTTGCGTTCTACAATGCGTGCAAGCTTGCGTTTGAACTCGGTGTCGTGGCTGCGGTTTAAAATGGCTGTAGCAGCTTCTAAAACCTGTTCAGCGGTTAATTCGCCCACCGGCTTGTTTGCATCAGCGCCAAGTACCGACTCTACTGCTTCGTGCATTTCTTCTTCATCCTTCACATCCGACTTGTTGCTGAGCGGTTGTGATAATTTACAACCATCACGGTACAATGCATTTGCTTTTAAGCCCATGCTCCAGCTCAGGTGGTAACACTCTTTAATGTTTTCAACGGTGGCCTCATTAGGCAGGTTGATGGTTTTTGAGATGGCACCTGACAAGAACGGTTGTGCAGCAGCCATCATGCGGATGTGGCCTGTTGCCGCAATATAACGCTCGCCT
>JAZKGM010000259.1:0-10402 GCA_040385895.1 Bacteroidota bacterium | reverse complement strand
ACGACTGGTGGCATGCAGGCTTATGATCACCAGGTTGTATTTTTCCAGTGCCAGGTACAAACTGTCGAACGTAACCAGTGCATCTCCTTTATCGATGCTGTAATAATCGCTGCGCACATAATTCATGCTGGCCTCCTGGAAAGGCGTTAATTGTTGTACGCCCACAGCCACCGTGGCTATTTTATAAAGCTCCGGATTTTTTACCGGGATAATGCCATCGCTGTTCTTTGCAACAACAATCCCGCTTTCAACCGCTTTTTTGATCATCAAAGGGGCATCACCTGTATTGAGCTCTTTGGTTAGATTGGTCAGTTCAACGGGCTGGTATTTGTTTAAGCCTGCCCAGTATTTTGCATTCAGCACCCGCTTGCAGCTCCGCTCTACCTGCGCCCATTGCAAAGTGCTGTCGCATAAATGTTCCTTGATCATCGCCATGCTCGAAGGCACATTTTCAACAAACAACAGGATATCGTTACCGGCCAGGAGCGCACGTGCAGCAACTTCTCCCGGGGGATAAAGATCGGCCACGCCTTTCATGTTCAATGCATCGGTGATAATGATCCCTTCGAAACCCATCTCATTGCGCAGCATGTCTGTAATCACCTTTTTTGACAATGAAGTGGGTGTATTGCTGGTATCCAGTGCAGGTACATTTAAATGCGCCACCATCACGCTCATCACGTTTTCATCGATGAGCTTCCTGAACGGGTATAATTCCAGCGAATCCAGGCGTTTTCTATCGGCTTTAATAACCGGCAGGCCGTAATGCGAATCCGTTTCCGTATCGCCATGGCCGGGAAAATGTTTGGCCGAAGCAATAATGTGCATATCCTGCATGCCTTTTGCATAGGCCGCCCCGAGCTTTGCCACGGTAAATTTATTCTCCCCGAAAGAACGGTCGTTTATTACGGGGTTGTTCGGATTGCTGTTCACATCCACATCGGGTGCAAAATTAAAATGAACACCGATCCGCTTGCACTGTGCGCCAACACTTAGTCCCATTTCATACATCAGGTCGGCATTGGCACTTGCGCCCAGGGTCATCTGCCTGGGGTAAACAGGGGTGCTATCCAGCCTCATGCTTAAGCCCCATTCTCCATCAATACCAATTAATAAAGGTACTTTTGCTTTACTCTGAAAATAATTGGTAAGCGTAGCCTGGCGGTAAGGATACCCTTTAAAAAAGATCAGTCCGCCTACTTTATGATCGCGAACCAGGGCTTCCACATCTTTGAAGTGGGCGCTATCGCGCATGCTCCACACATCAACCATGAATAACTGAGCGATACGCTCATCTTCGCTCATAGAATTATAAACAGAATCAACCCAGGGGTTGGTCTTTTTCCAGTTGATGCTGCCGCTTTGCGCACTGCACATCAATGCCAGTAAAACAGGTATGGTAAGTACTAAATATTTTTTCATTTGATTTTAACCCCATCAAGGAAGGCAACCTTAATAAGTATTATGGTTTAATACCTGCCGGCCAGCTCATCACCTTGCACAAAAAACGTTAAAATAATCGGTGCTTGCATGGTTTTGGCCGGCAAGTTTTATACTTACATATTAACACTGCATTTTGTTTCGTACTTTGCAGTAATTATTATGAGCGATGTGATTAAACTGTTGCCTGAGCATGTGGCCAACCAGATAGCTGCGGGTGAAGTGATACAAAGGCCGGCATCCGTGGTGAAAGAGCTGCTTGATAATGCCATTGATGCAGGGGCCAGCCAGGTGCAACTGATGATACGGGAGGGCGGCAAAGCCTGGATCCAGGTAATTGATAACGGCAAAGGCATGACCCCTACCGATGCACGGATGTGCTGGGAACGCCATGCCACCAGCAAGATCAGCCAGGCAGAGGATATTTACCAGGTGCGTACCATGGGTTTCAGGGGTGAGGCATTGGCAAGTGTTGCATCTGTGGCCCAGGTGGAGCTTAAAAGCAAAACAGCGGATGAGGTGATAGGTACCCTGATCCAGATCGAAGGCACAGAAATTAAAGCGCAGGAGCCTGTTGCCACACAACAAGGAACGAGCATCAGTGTAAAGAACCTGTTCTATAATATTCCTGCACGAAGAAATTTTTTGAAGTCGAACCCGGTTGAAACCCGTCATATTTTTGATGAGTTTACCCGCGCGGCCTTATCGCACCCCGAAATTCACTTTACCTTACACAACAATAACGAAGAGGTGTATAACCTGGCCCCCGGAGCTTTGCCAGACCGGATCCGGCAATTATTTTCGTATAAAGTAAATGAACAATTGCTGGTTGCCGAAGAAGAAACAACCATTGCAACGATACGGGGCTACCTGGGGAAACCGGAATTTGCCAAAAAAACCCGTGGCGAACAGTTCTTTTTTGTGAACAACCGTTTTATAAAAGATGCCTACCTGAACCATGCAGTGATGAGCTGTTATGAAGGCCTGGTGAGCAAAGAACAGTTCCCGTTCTACGTGATCTGCATGGATATTGACCCGGCCCATATTGACGTGAACGTTCACCCGACAAAAACAGAGATCAAGTTTGAAGACGAGCGATCCTTATACCAGATATTAAAAGCGGTATGTAAAAAAGCAATTGGCGAACATTACCATACACCCACATATACCCCGGCAAGTGACGATTCGTTCTTAAACCTTGGAAGCCGTTTTATTCCCGATCCTGTTCAACCCGAACGAACAGTGGGCCGCCAGCCGATTACGGAGACGGGCCAACGCAACAGCTTCGACAACAACAGGGATACATTTGCGCCAAACCGCACACAGACCAAAGACTGGCAGGAACTATTCGGTATTATCAACAAACAGGAAACCATCAAAGACGTGGCTCCTGCCCGCTTTGAAAAACTGCCGGAAGAACTTGCGCTGAACGAAGTGCAACAAACCCGGAATATTGTTCAGCTGCATGGCACCTTCATTTTATCGCAAATAAAAAGCGGCATCATGCTGATTGATATCCAGGCGGCCCATGAGCGCGTTTTATTCGAAAAATACATGATGGCGCTGCAAAACCAACCGATGGCAAGCCAGCAAAAACTTTTTCCCAAAACAATAACGCTTTCCCCTGCCGATGCGCTCCTGCTTCATGATATTTTAGCTGATATCCGCGCTTTAGGTTTTGATGTGAACGATTTAGGCGGCAATTCGTTTTCCGTTAACGGGGTACCTGCCGAACTGAATCATTACAATGAGCAGCACCTGCTGGACGAAGTGCTTGAACATTATAAAAAGCAACAAGGCAATCACACGAGGCACCACACCATTGCCAGGATACTGGCACAACGGGCAGCCATAAAACCGGGTATCAAATTAAGCGCTGAAGAAATGAACACCTTAATTGATGAGCTGTTTGCCTGCCCCGACCATAAGCTTTCGCCAACCGGAAAAAGCTGCTACAGAACGTTGAGCATAGACGAGCTATACCGCTTAATAGGCGGGTAAAAAATAATTATTGAATGTCTTTCAGCAGGAACTGATCAATCGATCCCCTGATCAACGGATCTTTTTGCAAGCCTTCCCATACCGAAAATGCAGAACAACACATCAGGAACAGGAAGGTGACCAGCACCATTTTATTCATCCGGTACCGGTATGCTGCATGAACACAATAAAAGATCATTACCGGGAATAAAAAGATACAGAACCGGAAGCCGATGGCATATCCTCCATAGTTATTGGTGAATATTACCATGAGAATAAGGGTAAGAACACCGGCTATTTTACACCAGTTGTACAAACGCTTCATCGGTGTGCAGGTAACAGGTAAAAACACGAACAATAAGAGCGGTGTTATTGCAAACACACCATGATGCCCCAGTGTGATGTTAAAAAAGTACTTCAGATAACCATCGTTAAGTGCATCAAATCCAACCGGGTTTTGCCAATAGCTGTTCTCGTACAGAAAATACGCTTTTACGAAATAAAATGGCAGGGGGGTTCCTGTGATCAGTATGTTAATGGCCAGGCCCAGGAGTATGGGAATAAGCGCGCCAGCGCACAATAAGGCTACATGACCAAATTTTTTATACTTAAGCAGCAGGTAAGCCGCCATGCACGCAAACAAACCCAGGGCATAGATCTCGTATGAAACAGCCAGGCCGAAGAGCAGGCCTGTTATAAAAAAATGTTTGCGGGAAAAGGAGTCGGTATCTTTTAATTCGGCCAAAGCAATGAGGTAGAATCCCAGAAAACAAAAAACTGCCGTGGGCGTGTGGTTGATGAGCGAAACCGTATAGGCCATTGTTAAGTTGCATATACTTAAAGCCACTATACCCAATGCGGCAAATGTGCTGCTAAAACCCAACAGCAGCATAAAATGAAAAGCCAGTACCAGCATCAGGTAAAATGGCATTACCTGGTTAATAAGCAGGAAATATTTTTCGTAGAACAGGGCATGAACGGAAGGTTTAACATCAAACAAATAATACATCGGGGCTGCCTCCAAAGCCATGATCACCGAATAAAGAGGTGGTTTATCGGAGTAAAACCGGCCATTTACCGAAATGGCATCAATAGATGCAGGGAACGAAGATTTATTGATCTCAAAGGTATGGTGCTCGAGCAGGCATTCAACTGTTTTATACCTCGACAAAGGACTTGTGCTGAGCCGGGAATGTGAAAATAAAAAATGAATGTTCAGTCCGAACACAAGCAACAGCACAAACATTCCTGTCCTGTTCTGTAATAAGCTGCTCCAGGCCTCTTTCAAATAAAACACAGAATTGTCCCGTATTTGCCCGGCTTTCATAGTGATTGAGTTTTATTTCCTTTTATACATCAGCAGGTCTTCCTTATTTACCACCAATTCCCAATGCATGCTTTTGTTCAGCGTGTCCAACGAATAATTAAAGCTGTCGTTTAAAGGAAAAACATTTGTGCGCGGTGACAGAACAATATAACGTGCATGCAATACATTCGGGTACATATAAATACTGTCGCGGCTGGCAAGGTGCGGCAACAATGTACTTTGTGCGCTTACGGCATCCGTTTCCTGCAGCGGAAGATCTTTTAACGAGCGGTCAAGCATGGCCCGGTTATATGCCGTTTGATAATGCTCCTTTGAATAAAACCGGGTTCCTATCTTATCATACCAGGTAGAAACCCTCCTGTCTATTTTGTTTATCGTGTACCACAAAGTAACAGCAGCGATAAGATAAGGCACGTATTTTTTGATGCCTTCCTGTTTAAGGCTGTGAAAAAAAACAGCTGTGGCCATGGTAAGTACAGGTACAAACTCAATGCTGTAATGGTAGTTGATGCCCCAGCGGGCAGGGTCGCTGTTAAAAAGCTTTTGCAGGTAGATAGGGATGAGCATGACGAGGAACTGCGGACGATACAATAAAAAAATACCCCCGCTCATCAGAACAGAAAAATGCAATTCTGATTTTATGCCATTGTAAAAAGGCTCACCGTAATTTTCGAATAATACACTAAATAAATAACCGGGTTTGTTGATCAGGTTTTCAAAGATCTGTTGCGGGGTACTTCCCAGCGATTGATACATCCCATCGTAAAGATACCCCACGCCCGGTGCATGAAACATGGGAATGAACACCTTAACGATACACACAAAATAGATGGCCGAAATTACGGTAAGGCCTATTAAAAAGTTACGGATCTGTTTTTCCCGGTAATAATGAAGGGCTAAACCCAGGCATACAAAAATTCCATACAGGGCCATGTTCTCTTTGCTTAAAAGCAAAATAAGCCATGCCACTGCGGCAGGCTTCCATTTTTTCTGGTGAACGAAGAACATGAGCCACGGCACCATCATGGCGGCAGTTACATTATTATGAAAATCGAATGCCAGGGCCGAATAAATGCCCCACATGCTATAGAACTGGATGAGAATAGCAATTGACAAGCTGTTGTTCTTACTGAACAGCTGAACGTATTTCAATGCGCCCAGCCCTCCTGCCAGCACCAGGATAATCTGAATGACCAGTAAGGTATAACTTCCGAATAGCCAATAGAAAGGGGCGAACAGAAAAAAAACAGGCTCAAAATGATCGGCAAACGCATTATTGATCTGCGGCTGCTGAATAGATGTGTAGTTTAGCTTTAAATGCGCATAGGAATAGATCATGTTATTGTATATCCCCAGATCATACGCATTGGTGCGGAAGTTATAATGATTAACAAGCGATATGCTGCAATAAACCAACGCGAATAAACCTACTATCGAATAGATGGCTATTTTTTGTTTTAATGTGTAACCTGCCTGTATCATCATTTATTCATCATCATTAATCATCAGCCCGTTTTCGTCAAGAATAAACGTATCGTTAACCAACGTATCGGCCGTAATTTTTATAAAGTTCTTTGCAGGGCCGCTAATGGTGATGTGGTGCGTGAGCCCGATCGTATCTTCCTGCATCAGCACATCCCTTCTTATCATTAACCCGGCAAGCGACTGAAAGTGCCTGCCCACGTGATCCTTCAGCTGGCCGTCTTTGCCAAAACGCCACATGAATTTTTTCGGGCTCGGAATAATGATCGACAAAAATAAAGCTTCGCTTAACGTGAGCTCGGAAGGCCGCTTGCCAAAATAAAACCTTGACGCTTCGCCTATTCCATATACATTAGGTCCCCATTCAATAATATTCAGGTATACTTCAAACATGCGCTCTTTGCTGCTAAGCCTGTTGTTTTCTAAAATATAAACCAGGAGTATCTCTTCCAGCTTGCGCGACAATGTTTTTTCGCGGGTAAGGAACACATTTTTAACCAGCTGCATGCTGATGGTGCTTGCGCCCCGCACAAAACCGCGTTTACGGATGTTCTTGATGATAGACTGGCGAAATGCTTCATCAATAAAACCACGGTGATAAAAGAACGAAGGATCTTCTGTGGTGAGAACCGATTTTTTGAGCAAAGGCGAGATCTGGTCGAGCGGGGTAAAATCTGGATTTTCGGGGCTTACTTCCACAGACCGCTGCGCCCTTCCATGTTCAACCGGCACATACACAAAATCGGTGTTGAGCTTGCTTAAATTAGCCTCACCGTATTTTAGGATCCGCAATCCTTCCTTTTCCAGCTTGCTGTCAAAAACAAGGTCGCGCGGGTGGTTCTGGCTGTATAAAAAATCAAGCCGGTAGCTAAAACTACCTTCTGCTTCCATGCCTTTAAAATGTTTGAACAAGCCTTCGGGCAACGAAAGGATAAAATCCTGCGCCAGCGTTTTGCCGATCATTACATTGAACTGGTAGGTGGTATCAAGCGGGCCGCGTTCATATTTCATAAAAGGATGAAAGCTCACCCGGTTGAAGGTTATGGTGGAGGCACTGTCGACCGAAATAAAATTGCTGCCCACCACGAATGAATAATCGAACGCGGCATTTTCGATCACCACATCTTTAGCAGAAATTTTCGGGTGATTGATCATGAAATTCCGGGTGCTGGCCAGTCCTTTGATGGTTAGCATATCATCTTCAAGCGACACGGCATCCAGCTTTAATCGTATGCTGTCGAAACCTGCAGTGAGGTTAAACTTTTTTGTAATGTATGGAATAAGAACCTTACCTGTATCGGTGGTAAAAAACTGCACATCGGCTTTTTTCTTTTGCGGGTTCGCATTGCCTTTCATCACCCATTGCTGGCTGAAACTATTGCTTTGTACATTGATCTTTGAATCCAGCTCACCACCCACCAGCAGGAATTTGTCCATATTGAACACCACCAGTTGTTCCCCGTCATTCAATTTAAGCGAAACGTTATTTACCTGTACATCGGCCGGAATAAAGTTAAGGATCTTATTAATTAATTTATAGGCTGTTTTCGCAAGGTTGCGCGGCTGGGAAGGTGCTGTATTTTCTGTGGCAGACGGATCGGGCGTTAATGAATCACGCTTTATAAATGCATCAATGTTCCTCCCATGTTCATCCTTTACCAGGTTAAGGTAGCCGTTGTTCACCACCAGTTCATTCAGGCGAAAATCGAGCAGCAGGGCATACCAGAGCTTAACACTTGTTTTTACCTCACCAATAAATAAAATGCTATCGTGGTGGTGAGGAGCAAGGCTAATGCCTGCTAAACGCACACCACTTAAACCACTGAAACTTGCCTCTTCCACATGGAAGGTCACGTTATAGTCGTGGTTTATCTTATTGCTTATTTTCTCTATCGCTTTATGCAAAAGCATGTTGCGGAAAGCGAAAAAAGCGATCAACGCCAAAATGAAAAAAACACCGGCAATTTTTGCCAGTGTTATCAGGATACGTTTAACTGTAAGTGTATTGGCCAATTTTTAAATGCGTTGTTATACGTGCATTACTTCTGCTTCTTTGGTAGCAGTAAGTTCATCCACCTTTTTTATAAAGGTATCGGTGGTTTTTTGTACCGTGGTTTCCCCTCCTTTTGCTTCATCTTCCGGCAAACCTTCTTTTTGCAGTTTTTTGATGGCTTCATTCGCGTCTTTGCGCAACGTGCGCAATGTTACTTTTGCGTTTTCCGCCTCACCTTTCACCTTTTTCACAATGTCTTTCCTGCGTTCTTCAGTAAGTGGCGGCAGTATTACGCGGATCATGCTCCCGTCATTGCTTGGGTTAAATCCAAGGTTCGAAATAATGATCCCTTTTTCAATTGCCTGTAAGGTTTGTTTTTCCCAGGGCTGAACAGAAATGGTCTTTGCATCGGGAGTGCTGATGTTGGCCACCTGGCTTAAGGGTACAAGGCTTCCGTAATAATCAACCTTTACCGCATCAAGCATGCTTGGATGTGCCTTACCTGCACGGATCTTACTGAATTCATTTGCTGCATGATCAACAGCTTTATCCATAGCTGCTTTCAATTCGTCAAGTACTTGTTTTAAACGTGGATCGCTCATATGTATACTTTATATTTTTAATTATTTCTTTTTTTGTGTGCCGGACCGGATCCTGATTTACCCTGTTCACCGGCTACTTTATTGCGCTATCTTCCTCAACCGCTCAGCTCACCAGTGTGCCTACATTATCTCCTTTGCACACACTTAAAAAATTACCTTCGCGGTTCATGTCGAACACCACGATGGGAAGTTTGTTTTCCTGGCACAGGGTAATTGCAGTCAGGTCCATCACGTTCAATCCTTTTTCATAAACTTCGCTGTAACTCACTTTCTCGTAACGGATAGCTGTTTTATCTTTTTCCGGATCGGCAGTATAAATTCCGTCAACACGTGTTCCCTTCAAAACAAGATTGGCTTCAATTTCAACGGCCCGTAAACTGGCTGCGGTATCTGTTGTAAAATAAGGGTTGCCCGTTCCGGCACCAAAAATAACCACGCGCCCTTTTTCCAGATGACGCATTGCGCGCCTGCGGATAAAAGGTTCGCAGATCTGCTCCATTTTTATGGCGCTTTGCAAACGGGTTTTAATTCCTGCCTTTTCCAGGGCTCCCTGCAAGGCCATTGCATTGATTACGGTGGCCAGCATACCCATGTAATCGCCTTGCGCACGGTCAACAATGCCTCCCGAAACGCCTTGTACGCCCCTGAAAATATTACCTCCCCCAATTACAATGGCCACCTGAACCCCCTGATCAATAACCTGTTTAATGTCACCGGCATATTGCTCAAGTATTTTGGGATCAATACCATATTGCTGCGAACCCATTAAAGACTCACCACTTAATTTGAGAAGAACTCTTTTATATTTCATTTTTTGCGTACTGTATACGGCTGCAATTTGCAATATTTACGGCTATCAGGCAAACATTCATTAGTGATTCAAAAAAAACGTTTTGAATAGCTGATATAACAATCACTGATAATCAAGCCCTGTAATTAAAATCAGGTTTTTTAAATTCGATTTATTGCTAAACTTTGTCTTTTAGTTTTAGCAGAACACATCATGCATATTCAGCAATTATATACTACCTGCCTGGCCCAGGCCGCCTATTACATCGAGAGCAATGGCGAGGCTGCGATCATTGATCCGTTGAGGGATTATGATGCTTATATCACCCTTGCCCGCGAACGTGGGGCAACCATAAAATACATTTTTGAAACCCATTTCCATGCTGATTTTGTGAGCGGGCATATCGACCTTGCTAAAAAAACAGGGGCAACCATCGTGTACGGGCCAACCACGCAAACCGCATATGATGTGCATGTAGCCAGCGATGGAGAAACATTGCCGCTGGGCAACATCTCCCTGAAAGTGTTGCATACACCGGGCCATACACCCGAAAGCAGCTGCTACCTATTGAGTGATGAGAACGGCAAAGACATTTGTGTATTTACCGGAGACACCCTTTTTGTGGGTGATGTTGGCAGGCCCGATCTTTTGGATGGCATAATGACCAAGGAAGAGCTGGCCGGGATGATGTATGATTCGCTGCGCAACAAACTCATGCAGCTGGCCGATGATGTGACCGTATACCCGGCACATGGTGCAGGAAGCGCCTGCGGTAAGAACATCGGTAA
>JAZKGM010000258.1:0-3476 GCA_040385895.1 Bacteroidota bacterium | reverse complement strand
TTAAGGTTAGCAACCTGCAGGCTGAACTCGTGTCCGCCAAAATTAAATGACTTGCCCCAGGGAATTACCGCGCTGGTCATTAAGGCCGTGAGAATAAACAGGCCGGGTGCGAGAATAAACAGGAACTTATTGGAAGCACTCGGAATGATCTCTTCTTTGGTGAACATCTTGGCGCCATCAGCAAGCGGTTGCAAAAGGCCGAAAGGTCCTGCCCTGTCAGGCCCCACACGATCCTGCAAAAAGGCAGCAACTTTCCGTTCTCCATATGTGGAGTAGGCTGCAATGCCAAGGCTGATCGCGAAAAGGATAAGGATCAGTATTGTTTTGTCTAATAATATTGCCCAATCCATTATTCGGTAATCTGTTTAATCTCGTTCAACAATAATTCGTTTGGTTTCACCATGCTGGTGTAATGATTGGCAGAGATCACCGACTGGCGGTTGATCAGGCGCGGGCCTTCGATGGTCCAGTCGCTGGTTTTTTTGCGTTCGAAACGGCAGGTGTTGCAGATGAATTCGACCACTTCGCCCCACTGGTCTTTACGGCCTGTAACACGTAACACTTCTTCACCCTGGTACCAAAGCACCACTTTGCCGCTGCATTTATCGCAGGCGCAATGTGCGTCAACCGGTTTGGTGAACCACACCCGGCTTTTAAAGCGGAAGGTTTTATCGGTTAAGGCACCCACCGGGCACACATCAATTACGTTTCCGCTAAAATCGTTATCAATGGCCTGTTCAATGTAAGTAGAGATCTCCGAATGATCGCCCCGGTTAATTACTCCATGCACACGTCCGTCTGTGATCTGCTCGGCCACTTTTACGCAACGGTAGCAAAGGATGCAACGCGTCATGTGCAATTGGATCTTATCACCGATATTGATCTTGTCAAAAGTTCTGCGCTCAAAGTCGGTACGGGTTTTATAGTTCCCGTGGTCGTAGCTCAAGTCCTGTAAATGGCATTCACCGGCCTGGTCGCAGATGGGGCAATCGAGCGGGTGATTGAGCAATAAAAACTCCACCACACCGGCACGCGCATCCTTTACCTTGGCCGAAGTTTCGTTCGCCACGATCATACCGTCCATTACATTGGTGCGGCAGCTTGCAACCAGCTTAGGCATCGGGCGCGGGTCTTTTTCGCTCCCGGCTGTTACTTCAACCAAACAGGTGCGGCAATAACCGCCACTTGTTTTCAGCTTGCTGTAATAACACATGGTAGGAGGGGCCACATCCGGGCCTATCATCCGCGCTGCGTTTAAAATACTGGTACCGTCCGGTACTTCTATTGTTATTCCGTCTATGGTAACTTTAGCCATAATTTATTTTCTTCTTTCTATTGCCACAACTTGTCCCGCCTTAGCGGGAGATCCGATAGCTATCGGATGCACAGGTTTCACTGATTGGTAAGTGGCTTTATTCATTCTTTATTCTTTTTCGAAAGTGTAAGTTAAACCGACAAAGGCGCCCGGTGTTATTGATCCAGTTGAGATTAATTTATATCCTTTCGCTGATATCAGATTAAGCTCCTTGGTGATATATATATAGGCATGTTTATTAACAATCCTATCGGATAATTTCCTTTCTTCAACAAGACCTTTTTCGTCAACTATTATAACATCCTTCTCAAGGAAGCTTATTGTCAGATATTGCTTATGCTTCTCCTCCTGCTTAAACGCCATCAGCATTCCAACTCCTAACAGAGCTGCAATTGCAATGGATAAAAATGTGAGCTTAATTTTCATACTTATTCTTTTTCAAAAATGTATTCTCCGGGATTGGTATGCACCAGCTTATATCCGCGTTTGCTTATTTCGTTGATCTTTTTATAGATGAATTCTGTGTTTGCTTTTTGGTTTTTGGTGTTTGCGCCTCCGATGCCTGCAATAGATTTCATTTCAATTTCTTCAAGCATACCCGATTCATCAACTACCAGCATGGTGTTTGAAAGTCCGCTGCCTGAAAAAGTAATAGCAAGGTATTTCTTAGGAGCATCCTCCTGCTTAAAAGCCATTAACATGCCAACACCTAAAAGTGTGACAGCAGCAATGGCTAAAAAGGTAAGTTTGGTTTTCATGATGTTTAAATTATAAGCTGCTGTAAGCTACTGCAGGGTCTAAATTATTGCAGTGAAAGTAATATTTAACATCACGGATCGAAGCAGGGTTTTTAACAAACTCTTCAAACTCGCTGCGGAAGTGGCGGATGGCACTGGCCACCGGCCATGCTGCTGCATCGCCAAGCGGGCAAATGGTATTGCCTTCGATCTTACGTTGAATATCCCACAGCAGGTCTACATCTTCTGATGTGCCGTGCCCGTCTAAGATCTTATGCAGGATCTTTTCCATCCAGCCTGTTCCTTCGCGGCAAGGGCTGCATTGTCCGCAGCTTTCATGGTGATAGAAACGGGCAAAGGTATGCAGGTTCTTTACCACACTGGTGCTTTCGTCCATTACAATAAAACCACCGGAGCCCAGCATGGTTCCGGTTGCAAACCCACCGTCAGCTAAGCTTTCGTAGCTCATTAAACGTTTTTCCCCGGTAGCTGTGGTTAATAACAGTTCAGCAGCGAGCACAGGAACCGATGAGCCTCCGGCCACAACAGCTTTCAGTTTTTTGTCATTCAGTATTCCACCGCAGTATTCATCGCTGTAAATAAAATCTTCAACGGTGATGCCCATTTCGATTTCATATACACCCGGTTTTTTAATGTGCCCCGAAGCGGAGATCAGCTTGGTTCCGGTTGAGCGGCCCACACCGATCTTTGCATATTCATCGCCACCCATGTTCACCACGGGAACAACTGCAGCAATGGTTTCTACGTTATTTACTACGGTAGGGCAACCGTACAACCCTGCTATTGCAGGAAACGGAGGTTTAATGCGCGGGTTACCACGCTTGCCTTCCAGTGATTCGAGTAAAGCGGTTTCCTCCCCGCAGATGTAAGCACCTGCACCGGGATGAACATACAGGTCTAAACTGTAATCTGTGCCTAATATATTTTGCCCGAGCCATCCCGCAGCATATGCTTCGGCAATGGCTTTTTCCAGGATGCGTACTAAATAAAAGTATTCACCACGGATGTAGATGTAAGAAGTTTTTGCACCCAAGGCAAAGCTCGATGTGATCATACCCTCAATTAACAGGTGAGGGAGTTTTTCCATCAGGTAACGGTCTTTAAATGTTCCGGGCTCGCTCTCATCGGCATTGCATACCAGGTAACGCGGAACACCTTCGGGCTTGGCAAGAAAGCTCCATTTCATTCCTGTTGGAAACCCTGCGCCACCACGTCCGCGGAGTCCTGATTTTTTTACTTCTTCTACAATGGCATCGGGAGCCATGGTTCTTATTGCTTTTTCTACCGAGGCATAACCACCTTTGCTGCGGTACACATCATAGGTTTCAATACCTGGTACATCTATATGCTCTAATAATATTTTACGTGCCATGGGTTAGTTCTTTCTGAAAGTGGTTTCGTCA
>JAZKGM010000257.1:0-16795 GCA_040385895.1 Bacteroidota bacterium | reverse complement strand
CAACTTTAATTGAACCACCAATATCAAGGGTTTCAATGTTTACTTCGATGGTGTCAGGAAGGTTGGCAGGTAAGGTTTTAACACGTAATTTTTGGCTTTTTACGATTAATTTACCACCGGCACGCACACCCACTGAGTTTCCTACCACTTTAATAGGGATCATCATTTCAACTTCTCTGTCTTCATGGATCGCCTGGAAGTCGGCATGAAGAATAGAATCATTTACCGGGTGGTATTGAATGTCTTTCAATACGGCTTTGTAAATAGTTCCGTCAAGGTCTAACTGAACCTTGTAAGTGCTTGGAGTGTAAACCAGATTTTTAAAATCTGCTGAATACATAGAGAAATTCACATTCTCATTTCCGCCATACAATACACACGGCACTTTACCCTCGTTTCGAAGTGCTTTGGTAGATGATTTACCCACTCCGTCCCGCAAATAACCAAACATGGCAAGTGTTTTCATTTTATTTTCGTTTTGTCTTTTTTGTAAAACATCGGCCAATCCGCAATGCCTTTGCTCTACGTTATTTTATATTAGTTAATGCGGATTAATTCGTTTGTTTAACCTGTGTGTTAAATAGTGAGCTGATGCTTTGGAATTCGGTAACGTTCCGGATCGCATTGGCAAACAGCTCTGCTACGCTTAATACTTTTATTTTACTGCTCTTATGTTTCAAAGGAATCGTATCGCACACCACCAGTTCGTCAATCACACTATTTTCCAATGTTTCATAAGCAGCGCCTGATAATACCGGGTGGGTACACATTGCTCTCACGCTTAATGCTCCTCTTTCTTTCAGCATCTGGGCCGATTTAGCCAACGTGTTACCTGTATCAATAATATCATCGATCAAAATCACATCTTTTCCGCTCACATCACCGATCAGTGTCATCGAAGCAATTTCGTTCGCGCGTTTCCGCTCCTTATCACAAATAACCATATCAAGGTTCAAAGCGCGCGCAAAGGTGCGTGTGCGGTTTGAAGAGCCCATATCAGGCGAAGCCAGGATAAGGTTACTTTCTTTAAGGTCGCGAATATAAGGAATAAATATGACAGATGAATCCAAATGATCAACCGGGATCTCAAAAAAGCCCTGGATCTGAGGAGCATGCAGGTCCATGGTCATTACCCGGCTCACACCAACGGCTTTTAGCAGGTCGGCAGCCACTTTGCTTCCTATACTCACGCGGGGCTTGTCTTTCCTGTCCTGGCGCGCCATTCCAAAATAAGGGATAACGGCTGTAACATAATGGGCCGAGGCACGTTTTGCGGCATCGATCATCAGTAAAAGCTCCATTAAATTATCGGCACTCGGAAAAGTTGACTGGATAAAAAATACGTCACATCCCCGAACGCTTTCATTGATGCTGGGCTGTATCTCACCATCGCTGAATTGCGAAACGGTAAGATCTCCCAATTCCTTGCCGTAGGCCTTGGCTATTTTTTCCGCTACAAATAAAGAGTTGCGGCCTGAGAAGAGTTTTACCTCGTTGCGTGGTGACGACATGGTGCTTTAGTTTATTACAATTGGACCTTTGTGTTAAAAAAAATGTCGGGTTTCTTTTTTGAAAAACCCGACACCGATCATTCTGTTGTCCGACTAGGTCTCGAACCTAGACTCTTCTGAACCAAAATCAGACGTGTTGCCAATTACACCATCGGACAATTTTTGTGGGTGCAAATATAAGCCTCGGATCAAACTGTGCAAATAGTTTTTGAAAAATTAAGCACTAAATTTTACGGATCTGCAACGCCTTGAAAATTATGCACTCACACAACCCGTCTCAAAAAGGGAAGGGTCTTTTTAAATAAACCGCATAAAATTGCAGTTATGATGACTGCACGACTGAATGTAACAATACGCAAAGCCGTAATTGAAGATTGTGGCGTTATCATGGAATTGATCCATGAATTGGCCGCATTTGAAAAAGCTCCCGAACAGGTTACCGTAACATTTGATCATTTTGTGGAAAGTGGTTTTGGACAAGCTCCCGTATGGTGGGCATTTGTTGCTGAAACGGGTGGAAAAATTGTAGGTTTTGCATTGTACTATGTTCGTTACAGCACATGGAAAGGACAAAGGCTTTACCTGGAAGACCTGCTTGTTACCGCACCAATGCGTGGTAAAGGTATAGGCAGCTTACTATTTGAACAGGTAATGACCGAATGTAAAGAGAAAAATTATAGCGGAATGATGTGGCAGGTGCTCGACTGGAATGAGCCCGCCCTGCGCTTTTATAAAAAATACAATGCAGGACTTGATGCTGAATGGATAAACGGAAGCATCAATTTCGCCTAGCGTTTATTTATAAACCCTTTTCAGCTTAAACTCCTTAACGGGTGCAATGATCATGGGTACCTTTTCAACGGTAACCGAGCTGGTGTCAAGGCCAAAGCCTTTTTCTTCGCTTAAGCTCCACGAATCTAAAATGGCATACGTATCCATGATCAGGCTCTCGTAAACGCTCAGGTCATTTTCGTAGCTCAGGTGGCGTTTCAATACCACAAAGCGGAAATCACCGGTAATGTTCAGCTTGCTTAATGATGCGTAGCGTGACGTAACATCCACCTCCTGGTTTCGCATCAGCTCCTCAACCACCTTACGGAAGTAGAAGTTTATTTTCTGCTCGACCCGGAAACCCAACCGGAAATCAATTTTAATTACATCCTGTGAGGCAAGATGATCTACTTTATATTCCATGGTATACGGCTGATCGTCAACGTGAATATGAACAAACCAGTAAATATCGGCACGTTTGGGCTGTTTTTGCAGAATGCTGTACACGATCTTGTTCTCGATCTCCATCAGGTTGTCAGCGCTTGTTAAATACACCAGGTGGGTGGCATATTTAGGCATGGAGGTGTCATTGCTCAGCTGCTGCAGGATGGGGATATAGTCGCGCAGCTTTACAAATTCGGTAAGCCTGTTTTTAATTTTCCGTCCTTTAAACCACACCCACATAATAATGATGAAGATAACGCTTACCATTAAAGTAAGCCAGCCACCATGTGGTATTTTAATAATGTTGGCGATTAAAAAACAGGTTTCGATAGACAGGAACAAAACAGTAATGGCCACAACAATGGCTTTTGGGGTGCGGATCTTGCGGAGGTAACCGGCCAGTAAAATGGTGGTCATCATCATGGTGGTAACAATGGCCAGCCCGTACGCAGCTTCCATTTTGTCGGCCTCCTTAAAGTAAAGCACAATGGCCACGCAGCCAATCCATAAGATCCAGTTCACGCTGGGAACATATAATTGTCCTTTGGCGTCTGTAGGGTATTTAATGCGCACTTTAGGCCAGAGGTTTAAACGCAACGCCTCAGAAACCAGGGTGAAAGAGCCGCTGATCATGGCCTGGCTGGCAATAATTGCAGCCAGTGTGGCTATAATAATTCCGGGTATCAAAAACCATTCGGGCATTAAAGCATAGAACGGGTTAATATCGGCATTCGATTTTCCAACAGAATTAATCACCCAGGCCCCTTGTCCAAAATAATTAAGCACCAGGGTTAGTTTAACAAATGGCCAGCTTACGCGTATGTTCTTTTTGCCGCAATGTCCCATATCGGAGTACAATGCTTCGGCACCGGTGGTGCAAAGGAACACGGCACCTAAAAGCCAGAAGCCCTCGGGGTAATGGGCCAATAGATCGTAGGCATAATAAGGGTTAAGCGCTTTTAAAACTTCCGGGTGATTGATCACACTGGCAAAGCCTAAAACACCCAGCATGGTGAACCAGATGAGCATAACGGGGCCGAACACCTTGCCTACAATGTTTGTTCCCATGCGTTGTAAAAAGAACAGCAACGTGATAATGGTGATAACAATGGGTATTGTATTGAGATTGGGAATGCGGATGAGCAAGCCTTCTACTGCCGATGAAACTGAAATGGGCGGGGTGATCATGCCATCTGCCAGCAAAGCGCAACCCCCGATAATTGCCGGAAGGATAAGGTATGGCCTCCGCCTGCGGATGAGTGCATACAGGGAGAATATTCCGCCCTCTCCATTGTTGTCGGCCTTTAAAACAAGGGTTACATATTTTACGGTGGTTTGAAGGGTAATGGTCCAGAAGATGCACGAAAGGCCCCCGAGTATGAGTTGTTCCGTAATTACCCTTCCTGATACAATGGCTTTAAATACGTATAAAGGTGAAGTGCCTATATCGCCATAAATAATGCCGAGTGTAATGAGTAGCCCGCCAAGTGTTACCTTGGATACCTTGCTGTGATCGCCCACTTAATTGAGGTTTAAAAACGTACGGAACAAATGTATTCTTTAAAAAGGTTACACCAATATTAAAATGCGAACTCAGAAATAAAATGAAGGCGAAGCAGCTGTACATCCTCTTTACTGAAATCGCTGTTGAATTCATTTACCGCTGCGTCCAGGTCGTCCTTTTCACTTCCGCGGAAATAGTCCATTACTTCATCCTGCAAGCCGTCATCGGCAATGTCGTTCACATACCCTTTAAGGTTAAGCTTGGTTCCCGATAAAATAATATTTTCCATTTCCATAAGCAGGTCGTCAAGCTTTAAGCCTTGTGAGCGTGCAATATCAGGCAGGTTTACTTTTTTATCGATGTTGGTAATGATGGCGATCTTTTTAGCCGATTTATTCACCACCGACTTCATCACCATGTCTTCTGATTTTTCTATGTCGTTATCTTTAACATATTTTTCGATCAGTTCCAGGTATGGTTTACCAAATTTGGTGGCTTTGCCTTTGTTAACGCCTGTTATCTTGCTGAGCTCATCAATTGAAGTCGGGTATTTAAATGCCATTTCTTCAAGCGAAGGCTCCTGGAAAATAACATATGGGGGGAGGTTATGCTGCTTGCCTACTTTTTTGGTAAGGTCTTTCAGCAGGTCAAACAACACCTCATCATACACATTCTCCACCTCTGCGTCTTTCTCATCCTCATCGGTCACTTTTTCAAACTGCTGGTCGAGGGCCACCTCAACTTTAACCGGTTTTTTAATAAAAGCTTCGCCTCTTTCGCTTACGTTTAATAAACCATAGTTCTCTATATTTTTGGTAATGTACCCGCTAAGGAGCATGACACGGATCAGCGATTTCCAGAAATTAACCTCGTGGTCTTTTCCTTTGCCGAAAAACTCCAGTTTTTCGTGGCCGCTTAAGGTAACTTCATGGCTCTTTTTGCCGATCAGGATCTCCACCACATGGTCGAGCACATATTTGCCTTTAATGGCATGAATGGTTTTGAGCACCATAACCGCCTCTTCTTTGGCATCAACTTTTGCTTTCGGGTGGCGGCAGTTGTCACACATTTTTCCGCAGCCTTTGTCATCATATTCTTCACCAAAATAATGAAGAAGGAATTTTCTGCGGCAAGCCGAAGATTCGGCAAAGGCCTGTGTTTCAAAAATAAGCAGCTCGCCAATTTCACGCTCGGCAACCGGCTTGTCTTTCATAAACTTTTCCAGTTTATCAATGTCGGCCGGGTTGTAATATAAAACGCATTCGCTTTCTATGCCATCGCGCCCTGCACGTCCAGTTTCCTGGTAATACCCTTCAATGCTTTTGGGAACATCATAATGAATAACAAAGCGTACATCCGGTTTGTCAATGCCCATTCCAAATGCAATGGTGGCAACGATCACATCGCAATCTTCCATTAAAAAAGCATCCTGGTGGGCAGCGCGTGTTTTTGCATCAAGCCCCGCATGGTAAGGCAGGGCCTTAATTCCGTTTGCTTTTAAAACGCCTGCGATTTCTTCTACCTTTTTGCGGCTTAAGCAATAAATAATGCCGCTTTTGTTCTTTTTGCTTTTTATGTATTGAACAATGTCTTTAAGCACATCGTTCTTTTTGCCTTTGGGCCTTACCTCATAATAAAGGTTCGTTCTGTTAAATGATGATTTGTAAACCAAGGCATCGCTCATCTGCAGGTTCTTCTGGATGTCCTGCTGAACCTTGGGTGTAGCGGTAGCCGTCAGCGCCATCATCGGCACATCTTTTATCTCCTTTATCATTTGCTTGATCCTGCGGTATTCGGGGCGGAAATCATGGCCCCACTCGCTGATGCAATGCGCCTCATCAACCGCAACAAATGATATATTGATCGATTTTAAAAAATCGATGGTCTCTTCCTTTTTCAGGGTTTCCGGTGCAATGTAAAGCAGCTTGGTCTCCCCGTTGGTTACATCTTTTTTTACTTTTGTAATGTCTCCTTTGCTTAAAGAAGAATTTAAGAAATGGGCAATATCAGGTGTTCCGAACGAACGTAACTGATCCACCTGGTTCTTCATTAAAGCAATAAGCGGTGAAATAATAATGGTAACACCAGGCAACATAAGGGCCGGCAACTGGTAACACAGGCTCTTGCCACCGCCTGTCGGCATGATCACAAAGGTATCATCTCCCTTCATCACGCTGTTGACGATCTTCTCCTGATCACCCTTGAAATTATCGAAGCCAAAAAACTCCTGAAGGCTATCTTTTGCACTCTTTCCGGCAACTTTCATATATTTTGAACCCTTGTTAAGTAATTGATTTTTTGATTAAAGGGGGGCTAAATTAGCACCGAAAATCCTTTTTTGAAAATTTGCTTTTTAAAATCTTTATTTGCACCCAGCAATTTAAGGAATATGTTCTTTAAGCAGCAATAATTCTGCTTTACAGCAGGGAAAATGATTTTTATCAACAGCATGGAGAAAAACAAAAATCACTTTGCCATTATCATGGCAGGTGGAATCGGGAGCCGGTTTTGGCCATACAGCAGAACCCAGATGCCTAAACAGTTCCTTGATATTTTGGGGGTTGGAAAAACACTTTTGCAGAGTACTTACGAACGTTTTTTAAAACGGTTTGATAAAGAGAATATCTACATTGTTACGAACCAGCTATACACAGGCCTTGTTAAGGAGCAGCTGCCGGGAATAAGTGATGACTGTATCCTTGGCGAACCATCGGCAAAAAATACAGCCGCCTGTATCGCCTATGCCAGCTCGAAAATTCATGAGCTGAACACACATGCCTTGTGTGTGGTTGCGCCCAGCGATCACCTCATTTTAAATGAGGAGGCATTTATGGAAAACGTGTTTTTTGGATTGAACTATGCAAAAACACACGATGCGCTGGTTACCCTGGGAATACGTCCAAGCCGCCCTGATACGGGGTATGGATACATTCAATACCACGATGGTGCCGATGCAGACGGGGAGATCTATAAAGTAAAAACCTTTACAGAGAAGCCTACAGCCGAGTTGGCCCAAACCTTTATTGACAGCGGTGATTTTTTATGGAACGCAGGCATTTTTATCTGGAGCGGTTCAACCATACGCAAAGCCTTTAAAGCATTTATGCCCGAACATTACGAGTTGTTTAACAAGGCTTCAAAAAGCTTTGGGACAGAAGATGAAGCTGCTGTGATCCAAAGCATATATGAGCAATGCCGTTCTATTTCTATTGATTACGGGGTGCTTGAGAAAGCGAACAATGTGTATGTGATACCAAGCGATTTTGGATGGAGCGACCTGGGTACATGGACATCCCTTTATGAAAACTATGAACATAAGGACAGCAACCGCAACGTACTGGACGGAAAACACATACATGTTTATAACACCAGCGATTGCATGGTGAGCTCCCACTCCGGGAAAAATAAAGTAGTGGCCATCAACAGCGTAACCAATTTAATTGTTGTTGATACCGATGATGTGCTGATGATCTGCGACAAAAATAAAGAGCAGGAAGTGAAGCAGATGGTGGCCGACATGAAAATAAGGTACGATGAAAAATACACCTGATGCCAGCGCGGATCATTCCACCCATACTTTGTCCCGGTGATAAAATTGCCATTGTTGCCACTGCACGTAAAATAAGCAGGGAAGAAGTTCAACCGGCCATTGGTATTTTTAAAAGCTGGGGACTTGAGCCTGTGATCGATGAGGACCTGTTTTCGGTCGATCACCAGTTTGCGGGGAATGACCATACACGTGCGGCCCTGTTCCGGAAATACCTCGATGATGATTCGGTAAAGGCCATCATTAGCGCCCGTGGCGGGTATGGCACGGTCCGGATGGTTGATGAAGTTGATTTTTCGGTGCTCGGAAAAAAACCGAAATGGATCATTGGGTATAGCGATATTACGGTATTGCACAGCCATATTCATCAACATACGAACCTTGTTTCGCTGCATGCAGCTATGCCTGTTAATATGCAGCCGCATAATATAGATACATCAAGCATCGAGGCACTGCGCACCGCACTGATGGGCAATGCACCAATGTCTTACCAGGTTGAAGCTGATCCCCTCAATCGCATTGGCGAAGCCAAAGGGGAGCTGGTGGGCGGAAACCTTTCTGTATTGTACAGTCTTTTGGGGTCGGCCAGCGACATTGATACCACAGGCAAAATTCTTTTTATAGAAGACCTGGACGAATACCTGTACCACATAGACCGGATGATGCAAGCCTTAAAGAGGGCAGGAAAGTTAAAGAACCTGGCCGGGTTAATGGTGGGCGGAATGAGCGACATGCGCGACAACCTCATACCTTATGGCCACACGGCCGCAGAGATCATAGCAGGAACTGTTAAAGAATATGATTACCCTGTTTGTTTCGGTTTCCCTGCCGGGCACGAACGTATAAATATGCCTTTGGTGATGGGTAAAGAAGTTGATATAAGAATAAGCTCCGCTTATTGTCATTTTTTTGCTAATATTTAATTTAGCATAATTTTAAGATTTTAATATATATTAAAATCTTAACTTGCTGTTCTTTAATTATTGTCATTGTTTATAAATGATTCTAAGCTGTCTAAAGTATATAACCCCAGCATCTTATTCAGGAAAGAAGTTTCCCTGGAACACTACTTTGTGGAACGAATAGTTTAATCACCCCAATCCATTTCTTAATTTTTACTTACCCGCTTTTATTCCGGGGCTTTCCAATTAATTTTTTTAATTAAATACACATATCATTATGAACGCAAGTTTACAAACATTTAGAAAAATGGTGTTTAAGCTACTCATCACAGGCTTGATATCATTATTTGCAGGAAATCTTTCTGTTAATGCGCAGGCTTTAACAGGCATTAAAACCATCCCCGGAAGTTATTCAACAATTGCGGCTGCAGTAGCCGATTTAAATGCCAATGGTGTAGGCACAGGTGGTGTTACGTTTAGCATATCACCGAGCTATTCCGAATTACTTACCGCCCCGATATCCGTAACTGCAACGGGAACAGCAGCGAACCCGATTGTTTTCCAGAAAAACGGGGCAGGTACCAATCCTTTAATAACAGCTTATGTAGGAACCAACACTCCCGGATCTGCAGTGCAGGACGGGATGTGGAATTTAATCGGATCCGATTACGTTACCATTGACGGCATTGACCTTACCGACCCGAATACCACTAATCCTGCTACCATGGAATATGGTTTTGCTTTATATAAAGCAAGCCTTTCGAATGGTGCACAGAACAATATCATTAAAAATTGTGTGATCACATTGAGTAATGTAAACAATGTGGCAGGATCAGGCCCTGCTGTTGATGGCTCAAGAGGTATTGATGTGGTAAATGCAACTGCAACCGCGGCTATAACGGCATTAGTGCCTACTGCCAGGGCAGGAACAAACTCTTATAACGGGTTTTTCAGCAATACCATTAAGAACTGTAATGTTGGTATTTCCCTGATCGGTTATGCGGCATCTACTCCATTTGCAGCAGCAGATACGCTTAATAATATTGGCGGATCGTTATTAACCACCGGTAATACGATATTAAATTTTGGCGGTGCAACGGCAGCCACAAACCCTGCAGCAGGTATACGTACATTGGCCCAGTATGGGATCAATGTTTCGTATAACACCATTAACAACAATGATGGTGCAGGTACAAACCATGCAAGTACTTTAAGAGGGATATATCTGAACACGGCCACCAGCGCAAACGGAAATTGTAACAATAATACCGTTACTGTAAAAGGTGGCGGTACCACACAAACTATTTATGCAATAGATGTTGAGTTTGGCGCTACGGCCGCATCTAACATTGTTAATGTAAATAACAATACGGTTGAAAATTGCAGCTATACTACAGCTACTACAGGCGTGTTTTATGGGATTTACACTTCCACCACCCCGACTACATTAAATATAAACGGCAATATTGTTCGTAACAATACGCTGAATGGTTCAACCGGTACTATGTTTGGCATTTCATGGACCAGCCCTGCTAATCTTTCTATCAGTAATAACCAGATCTATGGATTATCAAGAACCGGTGCCGGAACCACGTACGGTATTTACAGTGCAAGCAGCTCCGTCAATGAGGTGATCAACAACAATACCATATATGACTTCACCAATACTGCAACTTCTTCAACCACCATCACGCTCATCGGGATCTACCAGAATACAGTTGCGGGAATCAAAGAGGTGAAGAATAATACCATTTATAATTTTTCTGCTATTGGCAGTACTGCTACAGGAAACATCATAGCTGGCCTCAATATACTGAGAGGAACCCCATTAGACATAAGCGGCAATGTTATTTACGGATTTTCAGGCACAGGTTCAGCGGTTACCGGGATTAATTTACCAACCGCCATTGCGGGAACTTACAATTCGTATAAAAATAAGATCTATGACCTGTCAAGTACAATAGTCTCACCTGTTATATCAGGCATTCTGGCCGGGGGAAGTTCTTCGTCTACTACATTTAATATTTACAATAACCTGATCGCAGACCTCAGGGCATCAACAGCTTCTTCAGCTGATGCCATAAGGGCGATCAATATCACATCAACTGCTACAACCAGCAATGTGAATGTATATTATAATACAGTTTATCTTAATGCAATATCATCGGGAACGAATTTTGGAACCGCAGGTATTTATCATACAGTAAGTACCACGGCAACTACAGCAACGCTTAACCTGAGGAACAATATTATTGTTAATAATTCTACACCTGCGGGCACTGGTTTTACTGCTTCATTCAGAAGGTCGGGGGTTGCGCTGGATAATTACGCGGCCACATCAAATAATAACCTGTTTTATGCAGGAACACCTGCAGCGGCCAGCGTGATTTTTAATGATGGTACCAACAGGGACCAGACACTGGGTGCATTTAGAATACGAATGGCAACCAGGGACCAGGCAAGTGTTACCGAAAACCCTTCTTGGGTGAGCACGACAGGAGCTAATACCGGGTTTTTAAATTTAAACACGGGAATACCAACGCAAACAGAAAGCAAGGGGGTAAATATAGCCACCTTTTTAACTGACTATGCCGGGAACATCCGCCAGGGCAATCCTGGTTATCCGTCACAGGCGAATGGTGGCGGAACAGCACCTGACCTTGGCGCATGGGAGTTTGATGGTATGCCGGCCTCGGCCCCGTCAATTTCCGGATTAAGCACTACTCCGGGTGTGCAGTGTGTTGCAACATCGCATACCATAAGCGCAACCATAACCAACATCTCCGGATCATTAACTTCTGTAGTGGCCAATTATTCTATAAACGGGGTGGCACAAACGGCACTTACCATGATTAATACCACGGGTAATACCTGGGCAACCTCTATTCCGGCTGCAAGCCCTTCGAATGCTACCATTGCATGGAGTATTACGGCTACCAATTCTTTTTCGCTTTCTACCCTTTCATCAGTAAGTACTTACGCAGATGAGCCTTTAAATGGCGCTATAGCCTCTGTTAGATCTGCATTAAATCCGTCTTGTTCAGGAGCTCCGGTGCAATTATCTGCAGTAGTGGCAAGGCCGGGAGGAACAGCAACTGTAGGAGCAGGCGCGCTGACAATAACCGGAGATGACAGAAACCCGTTTTATCATTTATGGGGTGGAATGAAAACCCAGTATTTAATAACAGCTGCGGAATTAGCAGCAGCGGGTTTAAATGCGGGCAACATTACTTCAATCGCGCTGAACTTTACTGCCGCAACCGGCCAATCTTTCGCAGGTTTTGCAATCAGCATGGATACAACCCTTCAGACAGGTTTGATCACGGCTTTTGACAATACGTTGCAACAAGTGCTTGCCCCAACAACCGTTACACCAACTATTGGAACAAATACCTATACGTTTACTACTCCTTTTAACTGGAATGGGACTAATAATATCATCGTTCAGTTTTGCTGGAGTAATAATAACAGCGGAAGTTCTGCCAATACACCTACTGTGAAATATGATGCAGTAGCTGGATATCAGCCCAATTCATATTACAGGGTTGACGGTGTTATTCCTGCTACTGTTTGTGCCCAGGTTACTGCCTCGGGTGCTACAACCAGCGGAAGGCCGCAATTTGTTTTCGGTGGCATAGCCAATAATTTAATGAGTTCTTACACATGGAGCGATGGTGTTTCAACAGTTGGCACTACCAATCCTTTAGTTGTGTCGCCAACAGTCAATACAAATTACACATTTACTGCTACAGATGCTAACGGGTGCAGTATATCTCTTGGTGCGCCATACCAACAATCTGTGATCTCCAATACCCTTTCAGGAGTTATGAATGTGGGAGCAGGCCAAACATACACCACACTCACATCGGCTATCAATGCATATAACAATGCCTGTTCTCTTTCGGGCCCCGTTACGTTCCTGTTAACCGATGCATCATACAGCACTGCAGAAACATTTCCGTTGGTGATCAACAATCATCCACAGGCCAGTGCAACAAACACATTAACGATCAGGCCTGCCGCAGGTACCAGCGTTTCTATAACCGGCTCATCGGCAGCATCTGTTATCACTCTTAATGCCGCCAAATATGTAACAATAGATGGCTCTAATAACAGCACCAATACCCGCGACCTGACCCTTTCGAATACGAATGCAGGTACATCGAGCGCGGTTATCTGGGCGCAGAACTCTTTTGCGGGCGACTCAACCACCCGTAACACAATAAGTAATGTTATTGTAAACGGAAACAGCAACACCACCACACTTTTTGGGATAGGTATTGGCGGAACAACAATAGGTACAGCCAGCCTTGGTAATAAGAACAATAAGAATGTGATCAAGAACTGTAAGGTAAGCAAGGTGCAGTATGGTATTTATTCTGCCGGAGCTTCTGTTGCGGTTAAAAACCAGGATAATATTATTGACAGCAACGAGTTGAATGCAGCCTCACCTAATAATATCCAGTATAGGGGTATCCTGGTGGGTTTTGAAAACAACATGAGGGTTACAAATAATAAAGTAGGAAATATATCGTCAGGTTCAACTGTAATGGGAATCAGCCTTGGTGTAACTTCTACCAACACGTATACGCCAACCGGTAACGAAGTAACCAATGCGATTGTATCGAAAAATGTGGTTGGTCCGGTTATAGCTACAGCAGGCACAACTGCATTTGGTATTGCAGTCCCTGCCGTAACATCGGGTACGAACACTTTTACAAACAACTCCGTTTTCTCGATAAGAAGCGGTGCTACACCAAGCGATTTTTGTGCGGGTATATACATAGGCGGGGGAGCAGGATCAAGCACCAAATTGTATTTCAACAGTGTTTCTCTTACTGATGCAGCTGCACGTACCACTCCAAGCGCATATGCAATTGTGATCGGTGGAACAGACCCTGTTGTGGAAATGAAAAATAATATTTTTTATAACACGCAAACAGCATCAGGTGCAGGTAACAGCTATGCAATAGGCTATGCTTCTGCTGCTTTTACAAACCTGGTGTCAGACTATAATTTATATTATACAGCGGGTGCAAATGCACAATTTGCAGTAACCGGTGGAATCGGGATCAATACGGTAGGAACAATACAGGCGACCCTGGCAGCACTTAAAACCGCTACCGGTAAAGATGCCAATTCAATAAGCGTTAACCCGTTTTTTGCTTCAACAACTAATTTAACCCCGGGCTTAGGCGTTTCTCTCCTGGGAGGCGGGGTTGCTATAGCTGGTATCACAACAGATATTATTGATTCGCTTCGCGCCAACCCACCTTCAATTGGTGCATTCGAAAAAGGAGCTGATCTTACAGGGCCTTCTATTACCTACACCACATTGTCGAATGATTTTAACCCTGCCGGTACAAGGGTGGTGACTGCTTTTGCCACCATCACCGATTTTTCAGGTGTTAATGTAAACAACGGCTCCAGGCCCCGCATCTACTACAAGAAAAAAAGCAATGCGAATGCATTTGTTGGAAATACATCAGTTGATAACGGCTGGAAATGGGTGGAAGCAAGTAATGCAACTTCACCTTTTGACTTCGTGATTGATTATAGCCTGGTACTGGGCGGGTTTGTTACAAACCTGGATACGATCCAATATTTTGTTGTGGCACAGGATAATGTGACGGTTCCTAATATTGGTGCCAACCCTTCTGCGGGATTTAGCGGAACGAATGTAAATTCGATCACTGCCGCGCCTACCACAGTAAACCAATACATCATCGTTAACCTGCCTCCTTTAAGCGGCAGCTATGATATTGGTGCAGGATTAACATCTCCGAATTTCCCTACCATCACTGCGGCTTTAAGCGATCTTTCGTTAAGAGGGGTTAGTGCAGCAGTTGTTTTTAACCTGGTGGATGTAACTTATGGTTCGGCAGAAACATTTCCTATAAGCCTTCCGCAATTTGCCGGAGCCTCTGTAACAAACACGGTAACGATAAAACCGGCATCCAGTGTTGTAACAACAATCAGTGGTTCGGCTACAACAGCAATACTTAAATTTGCCAATAAAGCGCAGTACTATATTGTTGATGGTTCAAACAACGGAACAAGTACAAGAAATCTTACGATCTATAATACTTCTACAGCTACCTCTTCTGTGGTTTGGTTTGAAGGCCTGAATGCGGCAGAAGGAGTAAAACACGCAGTGCTTAAGAATACACTCGTAAAAGGAGGTTCTAACGGAGCTGCCCTGGGCGTGTTGGTGGGAGGTGCTACGATCGGCCTTTCTTCAAATGGAATGGGAACAGACAGCCTTGATATTACTAATAATAATATTTACAACTGTTATTACCCGCTTGTAATAAGCGGAGCTTCTGCCTCTAATAAAGTGCAGAACATTGATATCAGCAAAAATGACATTGGAACGGATACTGCATCATTAAACAACCAATACTATGGTGTTTACACCATCAATGCAAATCGCCTAAACGTTCACCATAACCACATCTACAACCTGAGAACAACAGGGTCGCTTAATATCTCTGCTGTTCAAATCATGGATAACACCACCAATAGCTCATTCTCTAAAAACAGGATCCACGGCATCTCGTCTACAAGCACCAGCGGATATGGTGCGTATGGCATCACTGTTGCATCAAACACAGGTGTTGATAATGATTCTATTTGTAACAATGCAATATATGACCTGATCACTTCCAACTACAGCGCTACTGCAACTGCAGCCAATGCTTTTGGTATAAGGTTAACAGGTGGTTCAAACCTTAAGATCTATTATAATACAGTAAATCTTTATGGCCAACCCGTAACGGGCACAAGTGCCAGCGCTTCTGCTGCACTGATGATTTTATCGAATACGTATGCAGGAGTTGATATACGCAATAACTCATTTACAAATTCGATGACGGGTGTTACCGCTTCTAAACATTACGCATTCTGGACCACGCTCGCAGCCCCGATCGCATCATCTGTATTTAACTACAATAATTTCTTCGCATCAGGTACATTTGGTGTGCTGATGAATGGAAATGGCACGGCCATTACAACACTTGCCGGCCTTAAAGCGGCAACAGGTGCAAATGCCAATTCGATCGCTGTTTTTCCATACTTTACCGCAAACGACACCTTAATTGCCGGAGCAGGAGTATTGAAAGCGCAGGGTATTGCAATAAGTACAATACAAACCGACATTATTGATATGGTAAGGGCTAATCCACCGGCTATAGGCGCTTATGAGAACGATAATGGAAAAGACCTTGCGCCACCCCAGATAAGCTATACACCGCTTGCCAATTCATCATCTACAACAGCTTATGCGGTGAATAACTTTGCTACCATAACAGATAATTTTGCAGGAGTTAACGTTACATCGGGTACTGAACCAAGGTTATATTACAAGAAAAAATATGATGGCAACCAGTTTTTACCGGGTAATACTGCCATTGATAGCGGCTGGAAATGGGTAGCTGCAAGCAACCCAAGCTCCCCGTTCAGCTTTACCATAGATTATTCGAAAGTACTTGGAGGCACAGTGTCAAATTTTGACTCTATCTATTACTTTGTGGTTGCGCAGGATAATGCGTTAACTGCCAATACAGGCGCTTATCCTTCAGCAGGTTTTGCAGGAAGCAACGTTGCAACTATTACCTCTGCTCCAACCTCTCCCGATTTTTATGTAATCGTTACGGCACCGCCTATGGCTGGTACTTACACCATTGGTACTTCAGGAACGTTTGCTACCATTAGTTCGGCAATAAACGATCTCAATTTCAGGGGTGTTAGCGCAGCAGTAACATTTGAATTGTTGAATGCAAGTTATTCAGAAGCCTTCCCGCTTACGATCAATGCATATGCGGGTGCATCAGCAGTAAATACAGTTAAAATAAAACCAGCGGCAGGAGTTACTGCTGTGATCACCGGTACATCTGCAAGCTCTATCTTTAAACTGAACGGAGCAGATTACGTTACGATTGACGGATCTAACAATGGTGGTACGGGCAGGGACCTCACAATAGAAAACACAAGCACGGTAGCGGGTACGGCTGGCATATGGCTTGCAAGTACAGGCTTAAACGCGGGTGCAAAATTAAACACAATTAAAAATTGCGTGATCAGGAATGGCGCTATTGCTGTAGATAACTTTGGGATC
>JAZKGM010000256.1:739-6531 GCA_040385895.1 Bacteroidota bacterium | reverse complement strand
GGGTTTGTATTGTCTATCACCGGCTGGATCTGCTGCAGGGAAGGTTGCTTCGTGTTTCCGTTATAGCTGATATCAAATGCAGATGCAGTACCGATCTTATAGTTAAACCGTGCAGATGGAAAATAATTGACGAAGGTTTGGGTGTGCATTTGATTGTTCACCAGGTTATTTTGCTCCAGGTCGGTGTATGAAATCCGTCCTCCCGCACTGGTGGTGATCTTTTTATACTGGTATTTCAGCGTGAGCCCTCCCCTGTTCACCAGCACATCATACCTGAAATCATTGCTTAACGAATCGAGCCGGGTATCATATTCCGGGGTTGACGCTTTTTCTAAGGTTAAACGGGTGCTTTGGTCATTGCTTACATTCAACGAATAGTCTGTTATCACTGAGAACTTTTTGCTAAGCGGTTCCGTGTATGTTCCGTTAAGGGTATAGTGATTGGTGATCGTATTGTTTATTTTTTTCTGGTCGATGCTGTTCGATATAAAACCTGAATCGGGGTTGTAGAAATTGGTGGTGGAAACAAGGAAACCATCGCTGGTTTGCTGATCATAATCAATTGTTGCGCCTAACGAGAGGCTCCTGTTCTGTTTACGGAACTTGCGGATATAGTTAAGGCTCCCGTCAATTCCCTCGCTTTGCCCGTCTTCATTGTTCGTGCGGTTATTGCTGTTCACCAGCGAATTTTCTTCGTTGCGGTTCTCCGATCGGTAAATGCTCCTGCGCCTGTAATCGCCCTGTGTGCCATTCAGCTTAAGTTTAATGGTGGTGAACGAATCATAGGCCAGGGTATAATTGGCAGATATCGAATTTTTGCGTTTAAAATTATTGATCTCGTTCTTCTGGTTATTAAAATAAAACGTGTCGGGCAAAATGTACTTGGTGTAATTGCTGTCGAAGCCGTCTACATTCATTTCCTTGTGCGATCCGTTAAAGGAAAAGGCATGCTTGTCGTTATTCTTTTTATCGCTGTAATGCGCACCCGCATACCATGTTTGCGGAATTCCCACACCATCAAATCCATCATTGTTGTTATAATACATATAACTGTTCCCGTCATCATCCGTAAAAAAGTTCTGGTCTCCTTCCCCTCCGTATTTCTGGCTGTCGTCCCAGCTTAAACCTGTTTTATTGGTATTGCTGGCTGCACCATAAGCAGAAATTTTTTGCTTGCGGTTAAATTTATTGAACATCGCATCATGCTCGTAACGCTGCCCGGTTCCTACACCCGCAGCCAGCTTTCCGAAATATCCCTTTTTTGCATCTTCCTTCAGCTTAAGGTTGATCGTTTTCTCTTTTATGCCATCGTCAACCCCGGTGATCGTTGCCTGCTCACTTTTTTTATCGAATACCTGCACACTTTCCACCTGTGTGGCTTTTATGTTCCTGGTGGCAATGGTCGGGTCGTCCCCGAAAAACTCTTCCCCGTCAACAAGCACTTTCTGCACTTCCTTTCCATGCGCAGTAATTTTACCATCCTTATCCACCTGTATACCAGGCAGGCGTTTCATCAGGTCCTCCACACTTGCGTTCTTATTGGTTAAAAAACTATCCACTAAAAACTCAGTGGTATCGCCTTTTATCCTTATGGCTTCCAGCCTGTCGCGGATGATCACTTCCCGCAATAAATTAGTTTTCGAAAGCATGTTTATCGCACCCATATCTTTATGCTCTCCTTCTGCCAGGCTTATGTGATCTTCATAATCGGCAAAGCCCGGCCTGCTCACCAATAAACGCATTTTGCCTTCCGGAAGCCTTTCCAGGAGAAAGCTCCCGTTGTCTTTGGTATGTGTAAACCGGATAATGCTGGAATCGGCAGCATTCAGCACCATTACTGTTGAATAAGCCACTGTCTTAAACTCGGCAGTATCCTGCAATACGCCTTTGATAGCGCCTGTTTGCGCAGATGCTGTAACATACAGCAATACACACAGGCAAAGCAAGTAAAAGTGTTTCAAAAGGGTAACGTGTTAGGTTTTGGGTTAACGTATAATTTTTAAAAGTAGTATTTTACATTAAAATGACAAGAAGAAAATAATGCATATTAACCGTCACATGTTAACCGGTTCAATAAGTTTTGCTGATGCTTTTATGGATTTAATGAAAACATCTTTACATTCGTTGTACTAAATTAAAAGCAACATGAAGAAATTCTCTTATATCTTACTGGTATCGTTTTTTATCCTTTCAAATTCTTTTAAACCTGCCGAGGAAATTAAATGGCTCGATTTTAAAACCGGGTACGAAACGGCTAAAAAGAAAAAGAAACTGATGCTGGTGGATGTATATACAGAGTGGTGCGGCTGGTGTGAGGTAATGGACAGGGAAACCTACGCCAAATCTGAAATAGCGGCTGTTATTAACGAAAGCTTTGTGCCGGTTAAATTTAACCCGGAAGTACCTGCGGAGTATGCCTATGAAGGCAAAAATTATGCGGGAAAAGACCTGCAGGGCGTGATCAGCAATTACCAGTTAAGGGGTTACCCGGCCACTATATTTATTAATACCAAAACAAAAAAGACCTCGCTGGTATCGGGCTACAAAAACCCGCAGCAGTTTACAGAAGTACTGAACGGGGTAAAAACCGAGCTGAAATAATTCTAAAAAACATAATACGCTTACAAAGCTGTCTCATACGGACAGCTTTTTTTGTGCGCGTAATTCCCTTGAAACATCGCTACAATCATTATCTTGCGGCCTTATTAAAAAAACGATAATTTAAATTAAATGGAATTAACAAATGATGCTTACTACGCGGGAGGCGTAAGGTTAACAGAAGTTGCACAACAATTCGGCACACCTGTTTATGTTTATAATGCTGATAAGATCATATCGCAGTATAAACGCCTGAAGCATGCATTTGAACCATTGAATATAAAGATCAAGTATGCCTGTAAAGCTTTAAACAACACAGCCATATTACGCCTTCTTAAAAAAGAAGGGAGCGGGCTGGATACGGTTAGTATTAATGAGGTGTACCTGGGCCTGCGTGCGGGATTTACGGCAGATGAGATCATCTTCACCCCCAACTGTGTGGGTATTGACGAAATAAAAGAAGCGGTCGGGCTTGGTGTGCATATCAACATTGATAACATCAGCATACTGGAGCAGTTTGGTGCCGAGTATGGCAATACGGTACCTTGTTGTGTGCGTTTGAACCCTCATATTATGGCTGGGGGCAACAGCAAGATCAGCACAGGCCATATTGACAGCAAGTTCGGGATCAGCATTTACCAGCTCAGGCATTTACTGCGCGTGATCAAAACCTATAACATTGATATAAACGGGCTGCACATGCACACCGGAAGCGATATTTTAGACCCGGGTGTATTTTTACAAGGTGCCGAGATCTTATTTGATGCGGCAAAAGACTTTCCCGACCTGCAGTTTATCGACTTCGGAAGCGGGTTTAAAGTGGCCTATAAAGAAGGAGATGTAACAACAGACATTGAAGAACTTGGCAAACTGCTTGGCAATCGTTTTAATGAGTTTTGCAAAGAATATGGAAAACAGCTGGAGCTTTGGTTTGAACCGGGTAAGTTCCTGGTGAGCGAAGCGGGTTATTTTCTTGTTCGCTCCAACGTGATCAAACAAACAACCGCTACTGTTTTTGTGGGGGTTGATAGTGGATTAAACCACCTGATCCGCCCCATGCTCTACGATTCCTACCATGAGATCGTGAATATCAGCAACCCGAATGGCAAACAACGCATTTATACCATTGTTGGCAATATTTGCGAAACCGATACTTTTGGCTGGGACCGTAAGTTAACCGAAGTACACGAGGGCGATATCCTTTGTTTTAAAAATGCAGGAGCATACGGCATTACCATGAGCAGCAATTACAATGCACGCACCAGGCCTGCGGAAGTGCTGATCTATAATGGCCAGCCACACCTGATCAGGAAACGCGAACAACTGGAAGACCTTGTGATGAACGAGGTGGAAGTGACATTATAAAATACAGCACAAAATTAAAGCGGGTGAATAATCATCCGCTTTTTTTATGCAGCAGCATTAAAACTTTATCCAACGTTTGATCGTTGATGTAACAAGGGATCATTATCATGGATACCATTTGAACAGGTGGTACGTTTATTGAACAGATGAACCTGCAACCATTCAGAAGTAAAAAGCAACTTAATCATGTTATGTTAATTGCTGCTATTGTTATATTAATCATGATCAATTTCCTGGCTTATTTCCAGGCCTCAAAATTTACCCATTTCGATACTTCACTTACCGATAAAACCAAAGACCCAAAAGAACTCTCTTTTAGCCGGAAGCTTTCAGCCCTGGTGTTCGGTGTTCACAATCCGAGGCCTTCCAATATAACTAAGCCTTCTTACTCATTTGAAACCATTAAGCTTAAAAGCAATAAAGAGATCGAATGCTGGAACATCCGCTGCGACTCTGCCAAAGGCACGGTTATCCTGTTTCATGGCTACAGTGGCGAAAAATCTTCGATGCTCGACAAGGCCGAGGTCTTTATAAATCTTGGGTATAACATTTTTATGGTTGACTTTATGGGTTCGGGAGGCTCGGAAGGGAACCAGACCACCATTGGATTTTATGAGGCAGAAGAGGTAAAAACCGCCTTTGATTATGTAAAAGAACAGGGTGAAAAGAACATCATTTTGTTTGGCACCTCCATGGGAGCCGTTGCCATTATGAAGGCAGAGAATGATTATAAACTTGATGCCAGGTCCATCATTATCGAATGTCCTTTCGCCACCATGCTCGAAACCGTAGAAGCCCGTTTTAAAACCATGCATATTCCGGCCTTTCCGCTTGCCAATCTCCTGGTGTTTTGGGGGGGCCTGCAAAACGGCTTTAACGCCTTTAGCCATAAGCCGGTGGAATATGCAAGGAACATCACCTGCCCTACGCTTTTGTTATATGGAGAACAGGATACAAAGGTGAATAAGAATGAGATTGATCGCATTTTCTCTAACCTTAAAGGGTACAAGCAACTGAGGCTTTACCCGCTTGCCGGTCATGAAAATTACCTGACCCGTTACCGGAACGAATGGACCAGCGATGTAAGCCAGTTTATCAGCTCTGTTTCAAAAAAATAACCGGGGAACATCTTCTGGTTACGCTTTCCGGGTGATTGATTATATTGGTTATGTTATAGACAAGTGTAGATGAAACGCGATAACGTGTTCCGCCAAGGCAGGATTTCACATATACAGCGTCCAGTTAAGCGTTTACCTGATCATTAATAGGATGTAAGGAAACTTGCCTTGCAACTCTTTAGCTTAAATCTGTGCAATCTGTGGCACTTCCTCAATTCTTATATGAAAGCGTTAACACCATTTTACAACATCCCGATTATATTATGTTTTCATTTTCTTCTTTTTGGCAGAAGGAAATAAAATGTTATTTAATATAAGGCGGTAGCCCGGTGAGTTAGGATGAAGGTTCATGTCTGTGGGCGGCTCGCCCACCTGGTGCTGGTAATCTTCCGGATCGTGGCCACCATAAAAGGTCCAGGTGCCTTTACCTGCAGAACCATGGATATAACGGGCCTCACTTAAGGTTTTGGTTTCACCCATCACCAGCACATCGCTTTTTATAAATTGTTTTCTAAAAGCAGTGGTCTGGCCGTAAAATCCTTTCACCACTTTTGTATGGTTCTGGCAAAGCATGGTCGGCACTACATCCCATTTTGCCGAAAACTCAAATAAGGTGAACACATCATTCTGCTCGTTAATGGGGCGGGTATCGGGCGTATTATCAATATACGAATATTCGTATTCGTACGGGTTCATTTTCAGTTTGAAATC
>JAZKGM010000256.1:0-729 GCA_040385895.1 Bacteroidota bacterium | reverse complement strand
CTTTAAACGCAAAGGTATTGTTGTAATTCAGTTTCGAATCGGCTGACGGATCAGCCGGGTCGCCATCGAACATGCTTTCGCAAATATCAACCCCATCTGCTGCCAAAGCAATATCATAACTATCGGTGGCGCTGCACATGGCAAATAAAAAGCCCCCGCCTGTTACATAATCTCGGATCTTTTTGGCCACTGCAAGCTTCAGCTCACTCACTTTTTTAAACCCGTGTTTTGCCGCCATGGCTTCGTTCTCTCTCACTTCGGCCTGGTACCATGCAGCATTCTGAAAGCTGGCCCAGAACTTTCCGTACTGACCGGTAAAATCTTCATGGTGCAGGTGCAACCAGTCGTAGGTAGGCAGTTTTCCGCTCAGCACTTCATCATCAAAAATGGTTTCGTATGGGATCTCGGCATATGTTAAAACCATGGTTACCGCATCATCCCAGGGTTGTTTTGTTTTGGGTGAATACACAGCGATTTTTGGCGCTTTGTGTAATTTCACCAATTCCATATTCACATCGGGCTTTGCAATTTCGGTAAGAATTAAGCTTACTTCTGCTTCACTGATCACTTCGTAACTCACCCCACGTATGCGGCATTCTTTTTCGATGAGATCGGTATATGGCAACATAAAACTACCATCACGGTAATTCAGCAGCCAGTCTACATCCACATCCTGCTTAAGCACCCAATAGGCCACGCCATAAGCTTTCAGATGATTCTTTTGCTCTG
>JAZKGM010000255.1:20592-24712 GCA_040385895.1 Bacteroidota bacterium | reverse complement strand
CAATGGGAATAAACACCAGCTTCAGGTTGTAAAACAACAAACCTGTTTTGGACTTACTTTTACGACCGGAAGTTAAATCCATAAACAAAGCCTTCGGAGCTTTTAAATAATTTAAGACCGAATATTGCAGGGAATAATAAATAGAACGCAGGCTGCTTTGCTGCACAAACCCGATCATGATCCAGAACGAAACGATGTGGCTGAACTTGCTGATAAACGAATTGAAAACAACAACCATGATACCTGAAAGTAAGGTGCCGACCAGGGTTATTTTTACGGTTTTGTTTTGGAAGGATGCCCTGTTCTCTGTATATAGGATAACCAACAGCGCGGAGGTGAAAAAGAACAGGTTGATCCCGAGCTTTTCGTTCCAGAAAATAATGCTGTATAAAACAGCTAAGGCAAATACGGCTATTTTTTTTAATGAGCTCATGCTATTGAGGGTTAAGGGTTGTGTTTAAGTTTTCCAGTTTTTTGATCTGCTTATGCACGTGCCATAAGGGAAGGATCCCTATTATTCCGAATGAGCAGTCGATCAATTGCCAGTAGAACGGAATGCTTCTGATGGCCCCGCAAATAAATGCAAGCGGTAAAACCAGCAAGCAGCTGATCATCCCGAATTCAATCACCCAAACGTTCTTAACCGGGTTTTGGTATGGGCCGTAAAAAGCAATGGCAATAACGATATGTGCAAAGGCAAGCCAGTCGGTTCCGTATGCCAGGAAGGGATAATGTGCATTTATAAACGTAACGGCTTCCCGCACCGAGTTAATAAAGTTACCGATCCCGGCAGGCATTAAATGTACAAACCGGCCCAGTACTTCCAACTCGCTTTGAAGCGGGAAGGCAGTAATGCCGCTAACCAGTAAAGCAACCATAAAAAAGGCGATCCACCTTCTGATGTTTTTAGTGAGCTGTTGTTTCGTTTTCATGTTGTTGAATGGTTTTGTTTCGTGCGCCATACCAGTCTATTTTGCGCGATACGTACATCAATACGGCAATAATGATAAGAAGACCGATGCTTCCAAGCAGCAATGCATAATCCTGTTGCTGGGTGATCACAAAAATATAAGTGTAAAAAATGGTGAGCAACGATGCCAGCAGTGCAGTGATCTTCCTATTGTTAAAGATGCTTATCGAATACAAACTGATCAGCATAATGATAACCGCAGATGAAATGAGGTAAGAGAAGTTAAAGCCGATATGTTCGGAAATAGACAGCAGCAGCGTGTAGTATATGGTTAATGCAATACCAATCAACGTGTATTGAAACGGATGGATGTGCTTTTTAACAATAAGCTCAATGAGCAATAAAGAAACGAAGGTTAAGAGAATAATAAGGATACCGTATTTGGAAGTCCGGATACTTTTCTGGTATTGATCAACAGGCATGATCAGGTTAACGCCAAATGCGGTCGATTCGATATTTGCAGGCGTAGTTACCCATTGTTGCGGGAAAGGGCGGTTAAAGTTCAGGATCTTCCAGTTGGCTGTAAAGCGCTCGGTAACATTCCTATTTTCGGGCAGGTAAAAGCCATCAAACTTCGGGTTGCTCCATTCGCCTGCCAGGGTAACATGGGTTGATTTTCCCATGGGGTAAAAATACAAATTGCTGCTGCCCTTAAGCGGAAAGCTGATGGTGAAGGGAATGATGCTATCTGACGGGCTTATCCTAACGAACGATGAAAAGTTCTTCCTGAACAGGTTGCTCTCTTCAAACATATTGGAAGGTTCGCTTTGGTAAACGGTGTGATTGAAACTGATCTTAGGGTTCTCTCCAATTCCCCTCAGGTCGCTTAGTCCATTAACCAGGTAAGCTTTGTTCCAGTAAACATCCTCGGGTTTTATTCCGAGCGTAGCCAGGTTGGGTTTTTCAAAATATCCTTTCATGGCAATGGTTGAGTTGTATACCACCACATCAAAGATACCGCGGGTAAGGTTTTGGGGTTTAAGGTTGCCGTTTATGTTTAATTCATGCGGGAGGAAAGATGCCTCTTCGGTATAGGTTTCTATTTTGTCTTCCGTTTTTTTATCGGCTGTGGTAATTTTAGTGATGATCGTTTTTTTGTAAGGCAGTACCAGCATAGGGCCGGTAACATGCTGCGCAGTCGACCATTTTTGCGATACCTCTTCAATGGCTTCTGTAACACGGCCCTGTCGTTCCTCCATTAACGAATTCACCCATGAAGAAGGGATAAGAAGGAATAAAATAAGCAGTCCGATGACTGTGATCTTTACCATAACCGACTCCCTGAGCCAGGTGCTGATGCTGTTTGCGGGTCTTGTGTTTTCTGTGTTCATATTTGTTGGTTTAAAAGTACTTTGAATTTCAAAGTTTAAATATAAAAAAATCAGTTCTTCTGTGTATTGATCAATTTTTCGAGGGTGTTGAGGTGTTTTACAAAAGCGGCCCTGCCTGCTTTAGAGGCGTAATATTTTGTATTGGGTTTACGCCCGTTGAAACCTTTTACCACTTCAATGTATTCTTCCTTTTCCAATGCTTTAAGATGAGAGGCCAGGTTACCATCGGTTACATTCAATAATTCCTTCAGGGTATTAAATTCATAATACGCGTTCACAACAAGCACAGACATGATCTGCAGCCTGATCTTGTTTTCGAAAGCCTTATCAAAATGTTCGAACGGATCTTTCACTTGTCGTATTTGCTATGCATTAAGGTTCCGTAAACAATATGAAGCACGCCAAACCCGGTTGCCCAGAAAATTAGTCCGTAACCCGGAAGAATGGCGCAAAGTAAGCCCAGCACAATTTCGCAAATGCCCAGGTAACGTACATCGGTTAATGTGAAATTGCTGGCATTTAATAAGGCTAATCCATAAAAAAGGAGGGAAGCAGGAGCCACAATTCCAAAATAGCCCCTTGATACCAGCACGATGATAAATATGCCACCGGCTACCAATGGTAACGACATGTTGATGAATAACCTGCGCGCATTTTTGTCCCAGTAATTAAGGCCTGATCTTTTTGCCTTACGGATGGTGAGTACCACGCCTGCTGCCAATGAACAAGCCAGCACAATGCCTGCAGTTAAAAATAAATATGATAGAATGAGCTGCTCGTTCACATAATAAAAACGGAAGCCAAAAGGGGAGTTGGGATAATAGATGAGAAAGTACGCCACCACAGAACCGGCCAAGGCAAAGATGCCTGCCAATACCCCTGAAAGTCCGCTAAGCGAGATGAACTTGGTGGACCGCTCCATGATGTTCCTTATCGAAGCCAGGTCATTTTCAAAAGCCGAATCTTTTGCCATTTTAAAAGTACTTTGTAATGCAAAGTTAATTTTGAAAAGGAGAAATGCAAATAAAAATTTAAAAATAAAAAGCGGCCCGTAAGCCGCTTTCTTTATTTATATGTTGAGTTAAATGTCAGACTACTTCGTTCCCATGCAGTGACATCATGAATACTGATCCCTTATTTTCCCGCTACACTCGCGCGGATGATATTCAATGCGCCACCGGCCTTAAACCACTCAATCTGCTGGGCATTGTAGGTATGGTTTACGCTGATCTCTTCGCTTGATCCGTCAAGGTGATTCAGCACCAATGTTAATGGTTTGTTTGGTGCAAATGTGGTTAAGCCCATGATGTCGATCACATCATCTTCCTGGATCTTATTGTAGTCTTCTTTATCTGCAAATGTTAAACCCAGCATACCTTGTTTTTTAAGGTTGGTTTCGTGGATACGGGCAAACGATTTTACCAGTACGGCACGTACGCCTAAATGACGGGGTTCCATGGCAGCATGTTCACGGCTTGAACCTTCGCCATAGTTCTCATCACCCACCACGATACTTCCTATGCCTTGTGCTTTGTATGCACGCTGCACTTTAGGTACCGATTGGTATTCACCGGTGAGCTCATTTTTTACAGAATCTGTTTTATCGTTAAAGAAATTTACCGCACCGATCAACATG
This sequence comes from Bacteroidota bacterium, assembly GCA_040385895.1. Lineage (GTDB taxonomy): Bacteria > Bacteroidota > Bacteroidia > UKL13-3 > UKL13-3 > UBA6183. The sequence goes on along the minus strand of JAZKGM010000255.1, from coordinate 20,775 downwards.
TTGTTGCTAATGTTATCCAAATGCCCGCGGTATTTCAACCAGGGGCCCGCCATCGAAATATGATCGGTTGTACATTTACCTTTTGCTTTGATCAATAGTTTCAAGCCTTTCAGATCACTGCCTTCCCAGGCTGCAAAAGGATCGAGTAATTGTAAACGATCCGACTCCGGGGAAACATCAACT
>JAZKGM010000255.1:0-20582 GCA_040385895.1 Bacteroidota bacterium | reverse complement strand
TTTCTCGTCCACCGCCACTTTCACCAGGCTCCCGTCTTCGGCAGGGGCCTGGTATCCTGCATCCTCAACCGCAAAACCTTTAGCAGGTAATTCGTAACCGGAAGGAGGATCTAATTTAACAGCCTCTCCCTTGTTATTGATCAAAGTATCGGTCAAAGGGTTAAAAGTAAGGTCTCCGGCAATGGCCAATGCAGCCACCATTTCGGGTGAAGCCACGAAAGCGTATGTATTTGGATTTCCATCTGCGCGTTTTGCAAAGTTCCTGTTAAAGGAATGCACAATGGTGTTCTTTTCTCCTTTTTCAGAACCTTCCCTGTCCCACATGCCAATACAAGGTCCACAAGCATTGGTGAAAATGGTTGCGTCCAGGTCGGTGAATGATTTGATAAAACCATCGCGGTCGGCCGTAAAACGAACCTGCTCCGAACCCGGGTTGATCCCGAACTCTGCTTTTGTTACCAGTCCTTTTTCTACAGCCTGTTTAGCAATAGAAGCTGCGCGCGAAAGATCTTCATATGAAGAGTTCGTGCATGAACCGATCAGTCCCCATTCCACTTTCGAAGGCCAGTTGTTTTTGGTCACTTCTTCTTTCATCAGGCTGATAGGGGTAGCCAGGTCGGGTGAGAAAGGTCCGTTTAAATGCGGTTCTAATGTATCTAAATTAATTTCAATGATCTGGTCGAAATAGGCTTCCGGGCTGGCATATACTTCTGTATCGGCCGTAAGGTGGTGTTTGATCTTATTGGCCGCGTCAGCTACGTCTGCACGACCGGTAGAGCGTAAATAGCGCTCCATGGATTCGTCATACCCGAATGTGGAAGTGGTTGCACCGATCTCTGCGCCCATATTACAGATGGTTCCTTTCCCGGTACACGACATGGATGTTGCACCATCACCAAAATATTCAACAATGGCACCGGTTCCGCCTTTTACGGTTAAGATCCCGGCAACTTTTAAGATCACATCTTTAGGTGCAGCCCATCCGTTCAGTTTCCCGGTAAGTTTAACACCGATCAGTTTAGGGAATTTAAGCTCCCATGGAAGGCCTGCCATTACATCACACGCATCGGCACCACCCACACCAATGGCAAGCATACCTAAACCACCTGCGTTTACCGTATGCGAATCGGTACCGATCATCATGCCACCCGGAAATGCATAGTTCTCTAGAACCACCTGGTGAATAATTCCTGCACCCGGTTTCCAGAAACCGATCCCGTATTTATTGGCAACAGAGCCTAAAAAATCGAAAACCTCTTTGCTTTCTTTGGTTGCAAAAGCCAGGTCGGTCGCTGCACCTGCTTTGGCTGTTATTAAATGGTCGCAATGAACGGTAGATGGTACGGCCACTTTAGGCCTGCCTGCCTGCATAAACTGCAACAAAGCCATTTGCGCTGTTGCATCCTGCATCGCTACACGGTCCGGGTTAAAATCCACGTAGTCTTTACCCCGGTTATAAGCTTCTTTTGCTTCGCCCTGCGTTAAGTGAGTGTATAATATTTTTTCGGTTAGGGTTAAGGGGCGATTCACCACTTTACGGGCTGCAGCAATGCGTTCATCCATTCGGGCATACACTGCTTTAATCATTTCTAAATCGAACATCGTATAATAATAATTTAGTTAAAGCACTCTTGAAATCGAGGCGCAATTTACAAATAATAAAAGGCCTTTGCTAAATTTGCGCAAAAAAGTAATCAGGCTTAAATCATTAATTATCAAACAAAAACCACATGCGATAAACATTTATAATAATTCTAAGTAAAATAATATTTTTACCGAAACTTTATCCCCTAAAACCTAACTTTATGGAAATTGTAGAAACAAGCGGCCAAAACGCTGAAAGCATGATTCAGCCTGAGCCTAATGCCATTGAATTTAAAGGCAATGCCACCGAGCTGCTTGGTATCATGCTCCTTAACTGGGTATTGACAGCTTTAACCCTTGGCCTGTATTATCCATGGGCACGTGTGGCAAAGCTTAAATTCATGTACCAGAATGCTTACCTCAACAACACCGCATTTGTATTCAGCGGAACGGGTAAAGAATTGTTTAAAGGGTTTATTAAGCTCTTTGTGGTGCTGGTTATTTTTTATGGAATCATCATCGCAGCTATTGTTTCCGGTAACCCGGCTATTGCCTCAATAGTTCCGCTGGCACTTATGGTGAGCCTTGCATTTCTTGTTCCGCTGGCCATTCATGGTGCGCTGCGTTACCGCCTTTCCCGCACCAGCTGGCGCGGGATCCACTTTGGGTATCGAGGAGACAGGGGCAGGTTAATGGGTGATTTTTTAGTGGGCTACCTGGTCACGTTTTTTACTTTCGGTATTTACTATAGCTGGTTTGTCAACTCCCTGCGTACCTATATTATCGGCAACATGCGTTTCGGGAGTGTTTATTTCGGGTATGACGGAAACGGGGGACAGTTGTTCTGGATCAATTTTAAAGGCATTATCCTGTCGTATTTAACGCTGGGCATTTACTTTTTCTGGTACCGTACAGAATACATGAATTATTTCGCCAAACATACTTACCTGGAGCAAAATGGCCAGCGGCATTATCTTCAACCAAATTTTTCGGGTGGCGAATTTTTCGGGCTCATGATCGTGAACCTGTTTTTAACGTTGTTCACTTTTGGCCTTGGAACGCCATGGGTTATTGTGCGCACGGCAAAATTCATACTGAACAATATTGATATCCCGCAACACATTAACTTCGACCTGATCGCTCAAACCGAAGACGAGTTTAAGGATGCAACAGGCGAAGATGCACTTGATTTTTTAGATCTTGGAATCGTATAACAATCTTCCATGGAGTTAGTGTACCAGGGCCGTTATTTCGATGGCCGATCGTCAAAACCCTATACGGTAAATATCACCTGGCTGAATAACGGGTTGCTTATTCAATACACCAATGATGCGGGAGAATATGTGGAACAGAAGTGGAACAGCCAGCATATTCACCACACACAGCTTTCGGGCGGAATAGTCACGTTGCGGTATGGAGAAATTTTTCCTTACCAGCAGCTCGAAGTTACCGATGGCGGTTTTATAAGCCGCTACAGGCGCGAATACAATACCGGGTTTTTAAGCAAGATCAGTTTAACGGGTGTGCCTTTGTTATTTACTTTGGTGGTGGGTGTAGGCCTCAGCATCTGGCTGGCTTACCTCTTTCTGCTACCGGTAATTGCCGATTATGGGGCACGTGTTTTTCCCAAAGAATACGAAATTGAGATGGGCGGTAAGTTGTATGAAAGTATTTTAAGCGAAGAACATATTGATACGGCTAAAACGGAGGCCATTAATGGATTTTTCAGGCAGCTTGCTATAAAAAGCGAATACCCGGTCCGCATTACGGTTGTTAAAAATGACATCGTGAATGCGTTTGCATTGCCGGGCGGAGGAATTGTAGTGTATGACGGCATTTTGAAAGACATGAAAAGTGCTGACCAGCTGGCTGCTTTATTGTCGCACGAATATTCGCATGTGGAGCTGAAACACGCCACGCGAAACATGTTCAGGAGCCTTGCCGGGTATCTTTTCATTTCGGTGCTCTTCAGCGATGTAAATGGGATTGCAGCAGTGCTGGTTGAGAACGCGCACCAGCTGCGGAACCTGAGCTACAGCCGTGAGCTGGAAACAGAAGCAGACAATAATGGCTTACAGATCCTGAAAAAGAATCACGTCAGCGCATCGGGTATGAAGGCATTGTTTGAACAGTTGAAAAAAGAAGACAATGTGCAGGTAAATGAACTGATCAGTACGCATCCCGACCTCGACAACCGGATAAAAAATGTGGAACTGTTCATGAAGAAAAATCCGTACCCGCTCCAGGTCAACGATTCCCTGCTTTATTATTTTGATGAATTGCACCAACCCCTTTGGTAGTTGTGCAGTATCAGTGCCTTAAGGTGGCGTGGTTGAGTAAATTGAATATGACATAAATTATTTGGCTTAAACGTGTTAATCAGGTACTTTTGCCGGGTAATTTTTTAAAATGATTATTCTAATATTTTTTATTGCTCACTGGTATTTATCATTATTCGGCCAAACGTTTTACCTGCATCGTTATGCAGCGCATAAAATGTTCACCATGTCGCCTTTCTGGGAAAAATTCTGGTACATCTATGCCTGGGTAACCCAAGGCTCTTCTTACCTGAATGCACGTGCTTATGCTATTTTACACCGCATGCACCATGCATACAGCGACACCGAAAAAGATCCGCATACACCTCATTTCTTTAAAGAAGTTTTTACCATGATGATGCACACCCGCAAAGTGTACAATGGCGTATTACATGGTACGATGGAAATTGAAGAAAAATTCGACAAGAACTTCCCGGTATACCCTGTTATCGACCGCATTGCCGACAGCTGGGTATCGCGCGTTGGCTTTGGCCTGGCTTATGTAGCATTTTATGTTGCTTTCGCCACGCATTGGTGGATGTATTTATTGCTGCCGGTCCATTTTTTAATAGGTCCTGTGCAGGGCGCTGTGGTAAACTGGGCGGGACATAAATACGGTTACCGTAATTTCCCGGGTGAAAAGGACCATTCGAAAAACACATTGATCATTGATTTTTTAATGCTGGGCGAGTTGTTCCAGAATAACCATCACCATGCAGGAGCAAGACCAAATTTTGCTGCTAAATGGTGGGAGGTAGACCCGGTTTACCCGTTCATAAAGCTGTTTAATAAATTAGGAATGATCAAGTTGGTCGCCATAAAATCAACAGGAAGATAAAAGGGAACGCCACTCAGCAATGAGTGGCGTTTTTGCATACAGCCGTTCTGTTCGGCCAGCCGCATGAGATTCCCTTGTTTCTAGGGCTAGTGGCCAAAGAGTATCGTTTAGTCTTTCACCCACTGCGTGTTTTTCATGAAAATGTTCTTCATCACGAAATAGATGATCAATGCCGATAGGACACCTGTTAAAAAATCGGTTGCAGGAACCATAATTGCTGTGTAAAGCATCATTGCAAATTCAAATTTGCCCAGGTGTTTTATTTCTTTTATTTCCGAAGGTTTGATCATGTTACTGGCCACCCAAACAAGAATACCACCAATGCAGGCCATGGGGATCAGTTCGAGGTACTGGGCCAGGTAAAATGCCATAATGAGCTTTAGAACAGCTTTAAAATACCCGGCCAAAGGGGTTTGTGCCCCGGCTTTAATGCTGGTTGCTGTGCGGGCCAATGCACCAGTGCAGGGAAAACCCTGAACCAACGGAGTAAAGATCTGCACCATTCCCTGCCCGAAAAATTCTTTGTCGGGATTAAACGGTGTTCCTTTATTATTAGCCAGCTTGTCGGCCATTGTGGAGCATAAAATGCTTTCAACCCCCGATACAAAAACAATGGCACCTACAAAATAGAGGATATCTAAAATAACAGCACCACTCATTCCTGGCAGAGAGGGCGCAGTAAACACAAAGAAATTATTGGGAATAGAACCATAAATATCCTTAACAAGGATAATATTCTTATCGGCCAGCACAGTTGCAGAAAGCACCGTAGCCAAAGCCATGGCAATTACAGGACCGGGGATAAAAATGGAAATACGCAGCAGTATTTTTGTAACGGCAAAAGTGAGCACCCCGAGAAAAATTGACCATACATTCAGCTTATGCAGGTTATTAAATGCGGAAGTCAGGTTATGGACCAATCCCCCTTTTATATTCTCATCCTGTCCGATGAGGTCGGCAAAGGACTCAATGCCTAAAATGTCTTCGAAATTGGTGAGGGCAATGGCCACTGCAATCCCGATCGTAAATCCCACAATAATGGAATTGGGAACCAGCTTTGCATATTTTCCAAAACCAAGAGTTCCCATGATCATTAAAATAATACCGGCAATAATAGATACCAGGATCAGGAAGCCATGCGCTACCTCAAACGATCCTCCGGCTTCTGTTCCGTATTTGGCAAATAAAGCTGCAATAACAGGAATAAATGCAGCGGTAGGTCCATAAACCTGGTACTTGGAGCCTCCAAATGTGCGGCCGATAATGCAGGCAAGTGCGCCTGCTATAATTCCATTCTCGGGCCGCATACCCATTGCCATGGCAAATCCCATTGCCATAGGAATTGCAGTCATGGCCACGATAAGCCCTGCACTGAAATCACGGTAAACTGTTTTCAGCCAGTTCGCTTTGGTAAGGTCCTCCCAACGGCTGTCGAAAAGCGTAAAAAACAACCTGATTCTGCCCAGCGGAGTGGTTGGAAATGTATTCTTATTCATATGGAATTGTTATGCGTTAGTTGTTAAATAATTCGGCAATGCTGTTCGTGCCGCCCGGTTCCCGGGATTCCCAGTTCACCTCGTGCACGATGAATTTATTTTTATCGATAAGGGGAATAAGGTTAAAGCCCCTTTTCCCGTTTTTTAACAGGTACGATTGAGGCAGGTATATTTCATCAATGCCATAGGCATTTGCATATTGTGTAAATGCATTCGTGTTATTGCCATGGAACAATTGAATTGAAAGCGAATGAAGCGTGTGGAAGAACCTATTCTTTAAAATAGAGATGCCCTCCTCGAATTCGGGTGTTATTTCATTGTTTATGATCTTGCCCGGTGAATAAAATAACAGGTCGGTGATGGAATCGCCCAGGCGATACGGATACATTAGGAGTATCCTTACCTGCACCGCTTCGTTCCGGATCAGGGCCAGCTTTAATGTATGCAGCGACTCGACTGTAAGATCTGTGGGGATCAGTATTGTTTTTTGCATATTCTATTCGTTTGCGTTTAGAATGAACATGCAAATTGACCGGCATGCAATTAGGAGGAAATAAGAACAGGATTAGAGCGGCATTAGAGTTTTAAATGAACATCTAAACACTGTAATTGGGAAAACTGATCTGGACCGTTGTGCCTTTATTTACTACAGAAGTAACTATAAGTGTTCCCTGGTGGAGGTTAATGATATTCCTTGACAGGGGTAACCCGATCCCGTACCCTTCAAACAGTTGGGTGTTGGATGCCCTGAAAAAAGGGTCGTAAATATGAGCCATATCCGATTCGGGGATCCCGATGCCATTGTCTTTTACAACGATCATCACCTGGTTGTCACTGGCACCAATAGAAACGGTTACGGGCTTATTGTAGGAGTATTTACAGGCATTATTTACAATGTTGGAAAGCGCAAGGACCAATAACTGCCGGTTGCCTTTTATCTTTAATTTTTTAGGGTCGTCAGGGGCCAGGCTCAGGTCAATATACACCTGGTTGGCCGGGTTAAGCCCGTTTATAATATCCTTTATTTCCCAGAGCAATTCATCGGTGCGGATCTTTTCGAGTGCGATCTTTCTGCCTTCGTACCCGGTTTGTGCCAGGAAGAACAATGACTTTGTGATGTCGTTCAATCGTTCGGCCTGTTGCAGCATGTTTTTAATAGAGGCCTGGTAGGTTTCTATGCTTCTTTCTTTTCGCAATGCCACATCTGCTTCCCCGATTATTGCCGTGAGGGGAGTGGCCAGCTCATGCGAAGCGTTGCTGATAAAATTCCGCTGTGCGCCAAAGGCTGTTTCCAGGCGGTCTAACAGGTCATTAAAGGTATTTACAAGCTCAGTGATCTCGTTGTTATTGGTTGATTTAACAACCCGCAGGTGCATGTTGTCGGAACTGATGTTTTTAACTTTATCGGTAATGTTCTTTACCGGGTCGAAAATGTGTTTTGAAAAGTAAAAGGACACATACAAAACCAATAATGCCACAAGCAGAATAGCTACAAGGAGTACTGTTCGTAAATACGAAAGCTGCTGGGTTTCGTAATAGTTTTCGGCCGATACAACAATAATATACAGGTCACCGTGGTGAATGTATTTTATACCGGCATAAAAAGTATTCCTGTCCTTGTAATTGGCTTTGTCTTCTTTATAGATTGCCTCTAAAAAAGCCATCGGTAAGTGTTTTTTGTTGGCCTCCTCTGCAAGATCCGGCTGAGCATCCATCAATATAACCGCTTCCTTTTCGTTAGGAAGTTTTTCAAAATAATGCTCCCTGATCGTTTTGAAAGCTTCCGACTTAAGGCTGTCGGTTTCCAGGAAATATTGCGCGGCAATTTTGCAACGGGTTTCCAGGCGTTTGTAAAAATCGAGGTGCAGGTACTGGTTTAAAAAATAATAGACCGATCCGCCCAGCAGAACCATGATGAGTACGCAAAAGATAAAGAAAAAGGCGGCTATGCTGTTCCTGCTTTTCACATTTTCTCTTTTAAAACATATCCCATTCCTATCACTGTTTGGATCAGTTTATTGCTGTGGTCTGCATCCACTTTTTTGCGCAGGTAGTTCACATATACATCCACCACGTTGGTGCCCATGTTAAAATTAATGTCCCAGGCATTTTCCAGCAGGTCAACGCGGGAAAGCACCTTGCCTTTGTTCCTGATCAGCACCAGTAACAAGCGATATTCTGTTGCAGTAAGTGAAATTTCAATCCCGCCCCTTTTTACATTCTTTGCCTCATCATCCACCACCAGGTCGGCAATGGTGTAAACAGATCCAGGATCGGCCACGGCAATGGCACCGGCAGGAGTATTTCTCCTTATCAGTGCATTGATCCTTGCGTGAAGCTCGATGAATTTAAAAGGTTTTACCAGGTAATCATCCGCACCTGCATTTAACCCGAAAGCGATGTTTTCGGCTGCACCCAAAGCCGTTAAAAAGAGGATTGGCGTTTCTGTTTTATGCGTCCGTATCTCCCTGCACACCTCCAGGCCGCTTTTATCGGGCAGCATAATATCCAGTATGATCAGGTCGTACTTAAATGCCAATGCCATCTGCAGCCCGGTGTTCCCATTCAGCGCAACCGATACCTCAAATCCTTCTTCCGACAGCCCTGTTTTAATAAACGTAACCACGCTGTTTTCATCTTCTATTAAAAGTATCTGCTTCATCAAATCAGGCATTAATCACCGGCAATTTATGTAATCATTTATTAGCGTTGCGTTTAAAACTTCACCAGTTCCCCGCTTAACCGCAGCAATTCTGTTTCGTTGAGCTTGGCATCGTATTGGGCCGTGAACAAGCGGATCTCGCTTGCCAGTAAATTTTCCTGGGCATCACGCAATTCTACGCTGGTTATCACGCCAACTTTGTATTGCTCATCGGCTATTTCAAAATTTTCGCGGGCAACCTTCACATTTTCTTTTTCAAAATCAAGCAGCCTGGTGCTGAGCACATAATTATTATAAGCCTGTTGAATGGCCGCCTGTATCCTTGTTGCTGAATCCTGGTAAATAAGCTGGTTTTGCCTGAGCGTTATCTGAGCGTTTTTCAGCCTGCGGCTTACGTCAAAACCATTAAATAAATTGATGGTTGCGGCTGCACCATAATGAATGCCGTTTGTTTGCGCGTATTGTAAAAAGCCTGCTTCCGACTGTTGCCTGCTGTAGTTGTACCCGCTTCTTAATTGAATGGTCGGCATTCTTTCGGCCCTTATTTCGCGGATGCTCAGCAGGCTTACCCTTTCATTTGAGCGGGCCACGTTTAAGTTGGCATTCTGGTTGCTTGTTTTATTCAGCAATTCTTCCAGTTTAAAGGTGTTGTAAGTGCTTATGCTATCGGGTACTTCGAAGGTGGTATTCAGATCGCGGGCGAGTAATTGATTAAGATTGGTTTTTGCATTGCGTAATGTATTTTCCTGGCGCATCAATGCAGCTTTGTCTGTGTTCAGGTCAACCTGCGCACGGAGCAATTCTGTTTTTGCAGCCTTTCCTGCTTTAAATTTGTCATCGGCAATGGTAAGCCTGTTTGCAGTGTTCTCTGCTGTTTTCTGAAACGACCTTAATTGCTGCTTCATCAGCATGATGTCGTAATAAGCTTTTGTAACCCTTAAAAACGTTTGCTCAATGTTGCTGCGCATTCTGTACTCACCGGCTTTTTGCAGTTCTTCGAGGCGGTTTTTAGCGGCAAACATTTTAAAGCCGTCAAAAATGTTCCAGCCCAGTTCCACGTTGGCCACGAGTGAACTGTTTTTAGCCCCGCTCACGTTGTTGCTTGTGCCGTTCAGGAATTCCTGGTTGGTATTAACGGTCTGGTTATCCTGGATGGCATTTCCGGTAGCGAAAGGCAGCATGCCTGCCGCACCCAAACGGTTGTTGTTTTTGGCCATTTCTGCATCATTTTTTGCTACCTGTATGGCATAGTTGTTTTGAAGTGCGATGCGCAAGGCATCTTCCAGTCCAAGCAAATCCTGGGCACTTGATCTTTGCAAGAACAAGAGCACAACACATGCGAGGTACAGCCATTTTTTTATGATACTCAATTTCATTTTACGTTCTTAATTATTCAGCATGGGCTGATTCCGTTTCATGCACCGCTTCTTCGTGCTCTTCTTTTTTTGCATCGCGCGACAGGTAACTGTACACGGCAGGAATTACATACAGGGTTAAAAAGCCGGAGAAGATCAAACCACCGATAATAACGATGCCCAAGCTGACGCGGCTTTTTGCCCCAGCGCCTAAAGCCAAAGCAATTGGCAATGCCCCTAAAATGGTGGCAAGGCTTGTCATTAATATGGGCCTTAAGCGCGATACTGCTGCTTCCTGCACGGCTTCCAGTTTTTTAAAGCCTTCCAGTTTTTTGTGGTTGGCGAACTCCACAATTAAGATCCCGTTCTTGGTAACCAGGCCAAGCAATACAATGATTCCGATCTGGCTGAAAATATTCATGGTTTGATCGAAGTACCAGAGCGAGATCAATGCACCGGCCAGTGCCATAGGAACAGTGAGCATGATGATGACAGGATCAATGAAGCTTTCGAACTGTGCGGCAAGGACCAGGTAGACTAAAATTAGCGCCAGCATAAATGCGAATGTGGTATTGGATGAGCTTTCTGCAAAATCGCGTGATGGCCCGCTGAGGTCTGTGCTGAAACTTTCGTCCAGTACTTTTTCAGAGATCTGGTTCATGGCCTCGATGCCATCGCCAATTGTTTTTCCGGGGGCCAGTCCTGCAGAAACCGTTGCCGCTTTATACCGGTTGTAGTGATAGAGCTGCGGTGGGCTGCTTTGTTCCGAAACATTCACCACGTTATCGAGCTGGATCAATTCGCCCCGTACATTGCGTACATATAACGATTGAAGATCGAGCGGGGCATCGCGGTTCTCGCGGTCTACCTGGCCAATGATCTGGTATTGTTTTCCTATGCGGTTAAAATACCCGTAACGCACACCACCGTATGCAAACTGCAGTGTTTGGGCAATGGCCTGAACACTTACACCAAGGTTTTGTGCACGTTCCCTGTCGATGGTGATCACCAGTTCGGGCCGGTTAAACTTCAGGTTAACATCCACACCGAGGAAAGTCGGGTTGCGGTTCACTTCATCTAAAAATTTCGGAAGATCGGCCTGGAGCTTTGCAAAATCCTGATTTTGCAGGATGTATTGAACCGGAAGCCCTGCACGCGACCCCCCGCTTCCGCTTATGGTCTGGTCCTGGATCACAAAGGCTTTTGCTTCGGTTAATCCCAATACGTTCCGGCTCATCATTTGTGCAATGTCGTTCTGCGAGCGTTCGCGTTCTCCCGGATCGGTAAGCATAATGCGCGCAAAGCCGGTATTAACCGCCCCGCTCCCGGTAAAGCCCGGTGCCGTAACGGTAAGTACAATGCGTTTTTCAGGAATAGAATCCATGGCAAGCTGGGATAAGCGGTCGATGTAGTTTTCCATGTATTCGAACGATGCCCCTTCGGGGGCAGTTGCCTGCACGCGCATTACACCGCGGTCGTCCATGGGTGCAAGCTCCGATTGCAGCGTAGAACCGATTAAAAAGATAAGTCCGAAGGATAGTATAATAATGACCATGGCCAGCCAGCGCCTTTTCATGAATTTAGCCAGTGATCTTTCGTAAGCGTTGTTCAGGTTTTGAAAGAACGGTTCGGTCATTTCGTAAAAACGCGAGTGCTTATGGTTTTTGCGCTGAAGCTTTACGTTAAGCATGGGTGTTAACGAAAGAGAAACAAAAGCAGAAATGATCACGGCCCCGGCTACCACCACACCAAACTCGCGGAACAGGCGTCCTACAAAGCCTTCCAGGAAAACAATGGGCAAAAACACCACGGCTAATGTGATGGAAGTAGAAAGCACGGCAAAGAAAATTTCATTCGAACCTTTAATGGCCGCTTCGCGTGGCGACATGCCTTCTTCGATCTTTTTAAAAATGTTTTCGGTGACGACAATTCCGTCATCCACCACCAGGCCTGTTGCAAGTACAATGGCCAGGAGGGTAAGGATATTAATACTAAAACCGAAAATGTACATGATAAAAAAAGCACCGATCAACGAAACAGGGATGTCGATCAATGGACGGAAAGCGATCAGCCAGTCGCGGAAAAACAAGAAAATGATCAGCACCACCAATACAAATGCGATCAGTAAGGTTTCCTGCACTTCAAGGATCGATGTTTTGATGAACTTGGTATTGTCTAAAGCAATATCAACCTTAATGTCGGAAGGAATATCTTTTTTCAGCTGCTCGTAACGTTTATAGAACTCATCTGCAATTTCAATGTAGTTTGCACCGGGCAAAGGCACAATGGCCAACCCGATCATTGGTACGCCCGATTCCTTTAACATGGTTTCTTCATTCTCTGAGCCCAGCACTGCGTAACCCACATCGCGCAGGCGCACAACACGGGTGTCATCGGCCAGGATGATGATGTTGTTGAACTCGTCAACTGTTGTGAATTTTCCTGTGGTCTTTACAGAAAGCTCCGTGGCATCCCCTTCAATTTTACCGCCAGGAAGCTCAATGTTCTCTTTATCAAGTGCCGCTTTAATATCAAGCGGGGTAAGTTTAAATGAAGCCAGTTTTGCCGGGTCGAGCCACAGGCGCATGGCGTATCTTTTTTGTCCCCAGATCTGTATGGTGCTTACACCCGGAATGGTTTGCAAACGTTCCTGCAACACATTTTCTGCATAATCGCTTACTTCAAGCTGCGATTTTGTATTGCTCTGCACTGTCATGGAAAGGATGGACTCCGAGTTTGCATCGGCCTTGCTCACCACGGGCGGGGCATCAATATCCTGTGGCAATTGGCGCAATGCCTGCGAAACTTTATCGCGCACATCGTTTGCGGCCGCTTCCAGGTCGGTGTTCAGGTCGAATTCAACTGTAACGCTGCTGCTTCCCAAATTACTGGCCGAAGAAATGGACCGGATCCCTGCAATGCCGTTAATTACTTTTTCAAGTGGCTCGGTGATCTGCGTTTCAATGATATCGGGATTTGCACCGGTGTAATTTGTGCGTACCGTTATAATAGGCGGGTCGATGGAAGGAAATTCCCTTACCCCTAAGAAACTATAGGATATAGCCCCGAACAGCAGAATAATGATAGACATTACCGTTGCAAGGACCGGGCGATTTATACTTGTTGTACTTAAACTCATTACTGATTTTTTTAGTTGACCTTCCTTCTACAATCTTACCTTGCTTCCCTGCTTAAGGTACATTACCCCGTTAACAATCACCTGCTCGCCTTCCTGCAATCCTTGTTTTACTTCAATAAATTTTTCTCCGCGCTTGCCTGTGGCAATTACTTTTTCTACCGCACTGTCGCCCTGCATAACAAAAACCTTCTGGCCTTTCAGGATGGGGATCACAGACTGCGTAGGAATGGTTAATACTTTACCGGCATCGCCAAACTGCACATTTACACGGGCGAAAGCTCCCGGTAACAGCCTGCGCGAGCGGTTATCGCATTTTGCGCGCATCACCACATTGCGTGTAGCCGCATCAACCTGTGGTTCTATGGCATAGATCGTTGCCTTGAAGATCTCATCATCGCCTTCTATGGTAAAGGTAACGGTGTTTCCTGTTTTGATCTTTGATACATATTTTTCGGGGATGGAGAACTCAACCTTAACCTGCTCTAACTGTTGAAGCGTGGCAATGGGTGTGGTGTTACCCACATAACCGCCTTCGCTCACATACCTCAGCCCGATCACTCCGCTAAACGGGGCGATGATCTCTGTTTTACGGATCTGTTCTTTCAGCAGTTCAATATCGGCTTCGCTTGAATTAAGGTCGGTGGCTGCAATGTCGTACGTTTCCTGGCTGATGGCCCCTTTCTGTAACAATTGATTGTTCCGTTTTTCACTGTCTGTTCTTAGCTTGAGGGTCGATTGTGCTTTGCGCAACTGCGCGCGCAGGTCGGCATCATTTATTTTTAACAGGAGCTGGCCCTTTTTCACTTCGCTTCCTTCACCAAATCCTATTTTAACAACACGGCCCTGCGTTTCGCTCACCAGCTGGATCTCTTCCATGGCCAGCACATTTCCGGTTACCTGTAAGCCTTCGGTAAGGGGTTGTTTTTTCACTTCCGATACCGTTATCTTTATAGGAAGCACTTTTGGTTTCCCTGCAGGGGCAGCAGCAGTTTTTTTATTGCCCATAAGCTTTGGGAGGACCAAGGCAGCAGCAATGCCAATTATCACCACCATCCACAGTATACTTTTCTTATTCATTTCTGTTAATTATTGTATTTTTGATTTGTTAATCTTTAGGAAAACATTATCGGGAGAAGCTGCTGATAAATTATCAACCACACGTTCCATCATTCTGTAAAATTTATCCTTTTCTACAGCAGAAAAATCTTTCAGGCATTCATCATTCAGTTTCCGGAAGGCATTTTCGAAATGCGGAAGCGCGGAAAGCGCTTTTTCGGTTGGGATGATAATATGCTCGCGCCTGTCGTCTGGGTTAACGATCCGCATAATATAATCATGCCTGGTCAGGTAATCGATTACGCGTACCATGCTCGCCTTGTCTATTTTAAGGCAGTTGCAAAGGAATTGCTGTTTAATGTTCTTTTGTTTGCAGATCAGGGAGAGGATGAAATAATACCGCTCTATATCGATGTCTTTAAACTCCTCATCCATTAATCCGTAATACCGTTTTGCCATCGTATTAAAGTGATAGAACAACGGAGTATCGTCAGCAAAAAATAAAACGGGTTTAGAATCGGGTACCTGCATTTTAATGCAAGTTTAATGTTATTTGTGGATAGTATGCAATGCAAACTATTTTTAATATAAATATGACAGTCTTCTACATAAACATGTAGCGGGTTTTGGCAAAAATGACATGACTTATAAAAAGCATAAAAAAACTAAATATTAGTGAATATTAGCGTACGGGACAGTTTTGGTAAATAATTTTTGATACGAATTAAGGATGAAAATCTTGTTAATGTGAGATTACAATCACATATTTAAAATCTTTTTTAAGTGAAATTAATACCAATATTTATGAATAAGTTACCCTTCTTTTATTTGAAACGCCTATGTAAACAAGGGAAAAAGCTCAATGTATTATTGTTCATTTTCCTGATCGTCTGTTGTAGCTCTGTTAAGGTCCAGGCTGCTTTAAGTGGTAATAACTATACCATTGATGGAAGTCTGCCGCCTTCTTCGCTTAACTACCAGACATTCGCTTCAGCGATAAGTGATATGGTTAACGGAACAAGGGCTGACGGAGGTACAGCTAACGGATCGGGAGTTTCAGGCCCGGTTGTGTTTACGGTTGCAGCCGGAACATATAGCGGACAGCTCGATCTTACCGCCATTACCGGTGTTAGTGCAACCAATACCATCACCTTTGACGGTGGTGCGGGTAATGCAGCAACACGGATCATAACATATAATGGTGCGACAAGTTTGGCAAACGCATTTACGTTAAGGATCAATAACTCGCAGTACGTGCGTCTTTATAACTTAACGATACAGGCAGCAAGTGCAGGCTTTGGATGGCCTTTGCACATCCTGAACAACTCAAGTAATACCATAGTAAGGAATTGTATCCTTACTTTCACTACCTCATATACTACCCATACAACTCCCAACTTTTGCGCTTTGGTTGTTAACAACAGCTCGGCAAGTCCTACCACTGCGGGTACAACTGCTAATAATATTCAAATAGACAGCAATAAGATCTTCGGAGGTTACGGAAATTACATTTATGGCTCAGGTACATCAAATAACGGGATATTTTTCAGGGCCAACCAGGTAGACTCAACGAATTATTACGGACTTTATCTTAATACCTTATTAGAAGCAAAGGTTGTTGGGAATAATTTCACAATGAGCCCGTCAAGTAACCTGAACAGCAACGGTATCTTTTTTAATATACCTACATCTAATGCCACCAACCTCTATGACATAAGCAGCAATCGCATTACCAATGCAGCTATGTACGGAATATATCTTAGCGGTTCCAATACAAACGCTACCACAAGAAGCAAGTTAAATAACAATGCTTTGGCAGGAGGTTTCAGGAACACAGCCAATCCGGCCGGTATTTATTTCAGTAATAATGTTTACAGCTTCGATGTGTTTCATAACAGTATTAATTTTGACGCTCCTGCCACCGGTACGCAACCGGCTGCTATGTTCCTGGGCAATTGCTGTACACAGGGTGCTTCTTTATTAGATATAAGAAATAATATTATAGCAGTTACGGGAGTGGGCAGCGCGGCTTACACTGTTTATATGCCTAATGGCTATCCTTATGCTGTAATAGGCGGATCGACATTTGATTATAACTTATATTATAAAGTAGGTGCTTCTTTAACCGAAGCAATATTTTATTCGGGTGGTGTTAATTTATCGGCAACCACTTTAATTAACCATAGTTCAAACGCAACTTTTTATAATACAAACTCTGTTTACAGAAAACCCACTTTCACTTCGCCTACTAACCTGTTGCCGATAAGCCCTTGTAACAACGGAACGGGAATAGCTTCGGTTACAACCGATATCATGGGCAATACAAGAAGTGCTTCTGCACCGGATCTTGGAGCATATGAAGTTACCCCTGTGCCAAATGATATTGGTGTGGAGTCTCTGATATCTCCTGTATTGCCATTTGCTTCGGGTTCGCAGAATATTTCTGCAGTGCTCAGAAACTATGGTTCCAATACAATTACTTCTGCCAATATCAGCTACAGTGTGAATGGAGCCTTCCCGGTTACCATTAACTATTCTGGCTCGCTGGCACCATGTGCAACAGCAACAGTAACATTCACAGGAGGAAACCAGTATACATTCCTGCCAAATACGGCTTATTCAATTAAGGTGTATTCAGATAACCCTAACCTGTCGACAGATGCCAATGCGCTTAACGATACCTTTACCATACCGATGATCTTTACCGGTATGGTGGGTAATTACACCATCGACCAGGCAAGTCCTGCAAGCCCAAGTAATTTTGTTTCGTTCAGAGACGCTGTCAATGCATTGAACTTCGGAGGGGTAAGCGGCCCGGTTAGGTTTGATGTAATTGGAAGCACACCATATAATGAGCAGGTATCGCTTGATTTTGTACCGGGTGCATCGGCAACCAATACCATTACTTTTGAGGGAGGCGCAGGTAACGCGGCTAACCGCATACTTACATTTGCGGCATCTGCAGCAGCCCCTTATACTTTCCGCATTAACAACACACCTAATGTGATCGTTAATAATTTAACGATACGTGGTTCGGGAGCAGGTAATGCATGGCCGTTGCATATTCTTGGTAATGCATCTTCAAACATAAAAGTGAAGGGCTGTATGATTGATTTTGTTGGCGGAGGCGGTGTAGCAGGACTTAACACCAATTTTGTAGGGATTCTAATTAATAATTCCGCAACAGCTGTCAGCTCCAATTCACTGGCTTTTAATATTGAAATCGACAGCAATACCATAACAGGTGGAAATATGGCTATTTATGCATATACGCAGAACAGCAATAATTACCTGTTTACGAATAATAAAATAATCAACCCTTACCAGTATGGTATATATGCATATTATTTAACGGCTTTCAAATGTAATTTCAACACCATTAATATGAACCCTGCCGGGGCCGTAGGTTCTGCCGGTTTATATTTTAATTTTTGTGCAAACACCGGAACTTACGCCAAAGAAGTGAACAATAACGTGATCACTAACGCGGGTCAGTACGGGATGATCATTTATTACCTGCAGGGAAGTTCCACAATGCGGTCTAAGATCATCAATAACGTAGTGGCCGGAAATTTCAGAAGTACAGACCCGAGCGGTATTTACATGTACCAGAATTCAAACTTTGCTGATATATGGTTTAACAGCATCAACATTGATAATTCGGCAACATCAACAACAAGTGCGGCTTTAAGATTAGCTACGTCATGCACGAGCCTTGATGTGCGCAATAATAACCTTGCGGTAACAAATGCCAATTCAACGGCCTTTGCATTGCAGAGTGATGCAACCAACAGCTTTATTGAGCTTAATTATAATAACTATTATAAAGTAAGCCCTGCAAGCCTGATCACCCTTAATGGCATTGTTTACAGTGCAGGTAACTACAAAGGTGTTTCGGGTTATAATACCAATTCGGTTAACATCAACCCGGCCTACACCTCGTCTACCAATTTAAAAACAAATTTATTGTGTAACCAGGGTGTAGCCATTGCTTCGGTGCCTACAGATTTTGAAGGTGACATTCGTGGTACTGTTCCTGATATAGGTGCAGATGAGAACACAACTGCGCTTGCAAATGACCTTACGGTGGTTGAATTGCTTAACCCTGCTGTACCTCTTTCTGTTGGTGTACAGAACTTAAGGGTGGTAATAAAAAATAACGGAAGCAATGCCATAACAGGTGCAGAGATCTCTTACAGGATGAATGGCGGAGCCCCTGTATCGCAAACCTGGTCGGGTAATTTAAATCCTTGCGATTCTACCGTGGTTGAATTTAACGCAACAAGCGGACCTGGCGGAACAGACCAACGGTTTAAAATAATTCCCGGCTTTACGTATTCATTCCGTGCTTATTCATCGCTGCCTAATTTTAGCACCGATGGAAATACGTTAAACGATACGATCTCGTTCGGACCACTGTGCCCTGCATTAGCCGGCCAGTTTTATATTGACTCAGCTGCTACAGTTGCAGGTGTTGATACCTTTACCTCATTTACTTCGGCAGCCCTGGCACTGAATTGCGGTGGCGTTAGCGGGCCTGTGGTATTTAATGTGTTAAAAGGTACTTACGAAGAGCAGATCACATTAAATGATGTTGTGGGTTCGTCAGCGATCAATACCATCCTGTTTAACGGAGGTGCCGGTAACGATTCAACACGTATCATCACATTTGCCGGGCAAACAAATGCAACCCGCCATACTGTTTTGATCAACGGTGCGAAATACATCTCGCTTCGTAACCTCACCATAAGAGGAAAAGGTGCAACGTACGGATGGCCATTGCACATTCTGGGTGCAGCCAATAACATAAGTGTTAGGAACTGCGTGATCGACTTTGAAGGCCTTGGTGTGAATGCAGCAACAACCAACTTTATTTCGGTGGTTGTTAACAATAGCACGACTACCCCAACAACAACAGGTACATTTACCAATATTGATATAGAACGTAACAAGATCGCAGGTGGGTTCTCAAACGTTTATTTTGCAGGAAACGGAGCCAATACCGGTATATCTTTCAGGAATAACCAGTTGTTCAATGCCGACAATTATGGTGCGTACATCAGCAATATCATAGCTCCTAAGGTTATTGGCAACACGGTTAATATGCGCCTGGTTTCAACTACCTCAACAGGTATTTACCTGGTTTCGGTGATCACCAATGCCACCAGCAATGCCGAAGTGATACGCAACCGTGTATACGATGCAGGTCAATATGGTATATATATTAATTCGAACACGGCTACCGGTTTAAGGCCAAACATGCTCAACAACAGCGTTGGCGGTAAATTCAGGAATACATCTTCTTATAACGGTATTAACATCACTTCTTCACCTAACTGGAACATCATATACAATTCGGTACTGATCGATACACCATCTGTAACAGCAACAGCAACCACATCGGGTGCGCTGTATATTACAGGATCAACCTTATTGGATTGCCGCAATAATATTTTCTCGGTTAACCATGTAACGGCCGGGGCCAATGTGCTTCCTTTCCGTTCCGTATCGGGTGTAACTTTTGTTACCGGAGGTTTAAACTATAATAATTACTTCAAAGAAGGCAGCCCGGCCACGCTGATCCAGGTTAACGGAACAAACTATACTTCTTTAAACTTTAACACAGCCACATCGGGCGGGGTAAATTCTGTAAACAATAATTCAGGCTATGTACAGCTGGTAACCAACAAGGATATTATTCCTGTAACGGCAACCAACCACGGGATCAATGTTCCATCGATCACCAACCGCGATATCAATGATTCATTAAGGAACAACCCGCCTGATATGGGTGCATTTGAGATCCCTTCCGGATTAACGAACGATCTTGGACTTGTTGCATCTCTTTCTCCTGACACTGCGTTGTCAAGCGGGTCCAAACAAGTAAGGGTAGTGATCAAAAACTACGGGATCAGCACGATCTTTTCTTTTAACCTCCGCCACACCGTAAATGGAGCCAGCATGCAGGATTCGGCATTTACCGGTTTAAACCTTGCAACTAATGACGAGGTGCAGGTTACATTGAATGTGTCGAAAAATGCAATAATCCCGGGAGGTATAAGCACTACGTATAAGGTTTACCTGCATAACCCGAATGGTTTTATGGATGATAACCAGGTGAACGATACGATAAC
>JAZKGM010000254.1:0-10045 GCA_040385895.1 Bacteroidota bacterium | reverse complement strand
CAAGGTTTCGTTAAAGGACATGAACGATACGATCCTGCTGAAGCTGAAAGACAGCATGGATTGTTCTTTTCACCCACCTGCTATTGGCGATATTACTTCTACGTTCGGGTTCCGCAAATGGGCGCGTAAACCAAAGTTCCATTATGGGGTTGATGTGCGCATGGAGGTTGGCGATCCTGTGTATGCAATATTTGACGGGGTGGTGCGCGTGGCCAAACGCAGTACCGATTATGGATACGTGGTTTTGATCCGCCATTACAACGGGCTTGAAACCTTATACGCACATTTCGACCAGCTATTGGCTTACCCGGGCAAGCCTGTACGCAGCGGGGAGATCATTGGCCTTTCGGGAAATACGGGGCGAAGCACCGGGCCCCACCTTCATTTCGAGGTGCGTTTTAAAGGGGAAAAAGTAGATCCTAACAAGATCATCAGCTTTCCTTCCGGTTCTTTATTAAGCGATACGCTGCTGATCGATAAAAGCTGTTTCAGCCATCTGTATAAGGTGCAGCAAACAAAGTTGCGTTCGCGTTACTATATAGTGAAAAGAGGAGACACGCTTGGTAAGATCGCTTATAAGAATGGCGTAACGGTGAAGCAGATCGCTAAGCTTAACCGCATCTCAACCAAAACAAAACTTAAAGCCGGGCGGAGGTTACGCATCCGTTAGTTTTTAACTAAATATTAAGAAGGCGGTTGGTTAATTTACAATCCGCTTATGCTGCGTATTTTACTAACCTTTGTTTGTGTTTTTGTTGCCGCTACTGCATACACACAATGCAGCATACATGCAACATCTCCAAAGGTTTGTTTAGGGGCCACCACCACATTTTCAGGCATACCGCTTACAGCAGCTGATTCGGCATGGAGCTGGAATTTCGGGGATGGCGGAAGCAGCAGCCAGGCCTCCCCGTCTTATCAATACCAATCGGCCGGCATCTATACCGTAACATTACGTAAATACTTTAAGGGTGGCGTTTTTTGTGATGCACCTTCCATAAAAATAAGAGTAGTGACCAGGCCTGTGTCGGGGTTTACGAATAACACGCCTTACAAGCAATGTTTTACAACAAATCATTTTGCGTTTAACGACCAGTCACGGCCGGGTTTAAGCGGGGCTCCGCTTATGCAGCGTACAATGATCTATGATGACGGGGCTTTTGTGATCCAGCAAGCTCCCTTTACCGACAGTCTTCCGCACCATTATCTGCATCCTGCCGGGGGTAAGTATAAGATCGTGCTCGAGGTGAAAGACACCAACGGATGTATTGCGCAACACCTGGATTCGGTAGTGGTGTACCCGGCAATGAATAAGATCGGTTTAACCGCATCGCTCACAAACGAATGTTATTACACAGATGTTTCATTTAAACACAACGGTTTTTATAACCAGGCAAACACCGCAAAGATCACCTGGCTTACCGGTGATGGTGATACATTGTATGCTCCCCCGTTCAACCAGTTAACTCACCGGTATTTTACAGACTCAGGGGTTTTCAGGACGGCAATCATCATCATGGATACGAACGGGTGCGTAAGCAGGGACTCGCTCCGGGTTTTTATTAACAGGAGTGTGCTGGATACCGCACTGCATATTAACGATCCGGTTCAATGCATCTTAGACAATAGCTTTGAATTCTTTAACGGGTCGGTTAATACCACCTTGTTAAAATGGACATTAAGCAATGCGGATATGCACAAGGAGATGGATGATATTGCTGCATTTATTACCGAATTTAAAAGTTGCGGCACCATTAACGTGCGGCTTGAACTGGAGAATGGCCAATGCCGCTTTGTTAAAGATACGCAGGTTTTTGTGATCGGCCACTCTGTGCAGGCTGCATCGAGTCCGCGCTACCAATGTGTAGCTGCCGACACGGTAGAGTTTACAGGTGTGTATGCTGCGTGTGACACGCTCAATAATGACCTGCATTTTTTGTGGGGTTTCGGTGACGATTTTGCGCCACCGTGCACCACGAATACAAAGAACGGAACCAATGTGGGGTTAAACTGCAACTTCAGCACGGATGAAGGAAGCACAAAGCATTTTTATTCCCGGCAATCAGACAGGTGTTACCAGCCTTATTTAATGGTTGTAGATAGTGTGACCAAGTGTGTGGCTGTGGCACCGTCTAATGTAACCGTTTCGCAGGTTGACGTAGGGTGGGACTCCAGCCTTGCCGTTCCGCGCAGGGGGGTGTATTATAATTACGATCTCGGTGATTCATGCAGCAATTGGATACAGTTTAATTTTGATGAGATCATACCTGTGTGCAGGCCGGAAAAGATGTACTTTCTTCGCGATTCTTTATGCATTCCGCATGAATGGATAGATACGAAGCTGGATACTTCAAAAGGGTGGGTTAATTATGAAAGCAGGTGCGCTCCCGGTTTTATGGTCACTTACGGAGTGGTGGGGGTGATAGGAAACGGTGCAAATGCCTGTTATGATACCGCGTGGTACCGGTTGCAGCTTCCCAATAATAAAAAGGTAAAGCTGAAGCACCGCACGATCAGTAACAATACGTGTAAACCTTTTGATGTGGCATTTGAAATAACAGACAGCGTTAATTACGGGATAGAAGAGATCACCTGCAGTTTCGGAGACAACTCTGCCGACTACACCAGGCAATATACCTCACCTGGCGATACCATATTGGAAAGTTTCTTTCATGTGTACGCAAAACCGGGAGTATATCCTTACACGGTGAGCTATAAGTTTAAAACAGGTTGTTTCGCAGGGTTCAGGGATACCGTCCGGGTTGGAAAATACATGAACCTGATCAACCTGAAGCCAAAGGTTTGTTTTCCGGATTCGGTTAGTTTTGAAGCATACCCCAATTATTATGCTGAGTATGATGGTAATTTCTGGGGCGACTCCACGCGTGCGCTGGCGGGTAAAGAAGCACTTTACTGGAATTTCGGGGACGACACGAACTGGCACAGGGCAGGCAAACAAATGAAATATGTTTACCAGCGTGCGGGCACCTACCAGGTATCTGTTATTATAAAAGACAGCACACTTACCGGGTGTTATGATACGATAGTGGAGCCAGGCATGCGGGTTGAAGCCTCACGCCTGGTAACGAACGTTGCGATGCTGAACGATACGTTCTTTTGCGCGCCCACCATCATCAATTATATCGATTCATCTTATGTATTGCTCAATGATTCGACAAGAACGGATCTTTCCATTACGGAGCGCTTATGGAACTTCGGACCCGAAAAGCCGGAAAGCTATTTGCGGAACCCGGGGATCTATTATGGATTGAACGGTACTTACCGGACGCGGCTCAAAGTATCTGCACAACAGGGCTGTGTTTCTGATACGGTGTTCAACATTGTCATCATCGGACCTCAGCCCAGGTTCGTAATTGTTGGCGATACGTTTGGTTGCAGCCCCTTTACTGTTAAGCTTAAAAACGAAACCGGAAAACAACTGGCCGGGTGGATCTGGTACTTTAATGAGGAGACCAGCCAGATCCTTTCCACCAACCGGGATTCGCAGGTGTTGTTCACCTATAATGTTCCCGGAACATACAAAATCGACCTGGTCGGTGAAGACCGCATTTATAATACCACCACCGGAACTTATTCTAACTGCAGCGAAAAATTCCCTTCCCTCACCAATCCGTCCGATTTTCACCCGAGGCAGGTCACCGTGCTGAAAACGGATACCTTATCCATCAACTCAAAAGATTCGATCTGTTTAGGAGAAGAACTCGTGTTAATGGCCGGGGGAACAAACCAGGTTACGCATGTTAAATGGGGCTTTGATGACGGCACGGCAGAGCTTGAAGGGCTGATCGCTGCAGGAACTGCGCACAGTTATGTTGCCAACCGAACGTATAAGATCAAGGTAAGGCCTGTGATTACAATGCGGCAGCAATGTGTTGCAGGCACCGGGAAAAATGTACATGTGCAGTTTCCGTTTGCCGATTTTGATTATGACGATTCGGCTTATCCTGCTTTTGCTTTTATGAACAGGTCGGTCGGAGCCGTGCGTTATTTATGGGATTTCGGCCAGCCCTCTTCGGCTACAAACACTTCTTTCGAAACAAATCCCTCGCATAAGTATGTGAATGAGAACAGGAATGTCATTGTGTGTTTAAGCGCCTTTGATAACATCGGCTGCATGGATTCTGTTTGTAAGCTGATCCTGTTGAGGCCTTCGATCGACATACCAAATGTGTTTACACCGGGAAATTACGACCAGGCCAACGATGCTTTTGATATAGACATAGAAGGATGGGAAAAATATGAAATGTACATTTATAACAGGTGGGGCACGCTGGTGTTTGAAGGAAAAAAGGACGGGCTGAAAAATGACGGGATAAACTGGAACGGGAAGAACAGGAATGATGGCAGTGAATGCCCTGACGGGGTGTATTACCTTGTGTTTAAGTATAAGTTTCTTAATGAGCCGCACGATAAGGTTTACCACGGCACCATCACACTGATAAGAAATAAGGATTAAATCTTAAAATATTCTTACAACCATTTGTTGCATATATATGTCTGTTGTAAAAGCATTATCTTTCCATCACTTAAACCCACATGCACAAAAAAATACCCCTGGTTTTGTTTTTTTTGATCGCGTTTGCCACGGCAAAGGCGCAAAACTGCACGATAAAGGCCAGTAGTGTAAAGATATGCCTGGGAGGAACGGTTACCTTATCGGTTACCACCCCCGATGTGAATGATACCGCCTGGAACTGGAACTTTGGCAATGGAAGTACAAGTACCCAAAGGAACCCAACATACCAATACCCGAATGCGGGAATCTTCACCATTACGTTAACCATTTACCGGAGAACAGGAATATCATGCACCGCCACCCCTTTGAGCGTTGAAGTTTTGCATAAGCCAGTTGCAAAATATTTTTTACAGAACGGCTATTCGCAATGTTTTGAGAATAACAATTTCATTTTTGCAGACTCTTCAAAACCGGGTTTAAGCAATGCGCCAATAAAAAAGCGGGTGCTTGTTTTTGATGACGGGGCCATCAACCAGGAAAATGTGCCGTATAACAATTCGTTCTCGCATAAATATACTGACGCGGCAGGTGACAAATACCGGGTGGTAATCGAGGTAACAGATTCCAATAATTGCATCAACCAGTATATTGATTCGGTGACGGTATTCCCCAAACGCGAGATCATGGTCTTTACTGCTTCGTCAGATATTAAATGCAATGAAACCACGGTAGAGTTTAAAAACCTTTCCCAATATGATGCAACAAATTCGAGAAGGATATGGTGGATCGTTGATTCGAACGTGGTTTTTACAAGCCCATGGCGCACATTGACCTATACCTACAAAGGGAACAGGACATTTCAGCCGAAGCTGGTTATTGAAGACAATAACGGGTGCATAGACAGTGTTGACCTGGGGTACGATATTATCAGCTTCGCCCCCGATTCTTCCATTAGTGTGAAGAGCTCGAACAAAAGCTGTTTTAAGAACAATGAGTTCAGGTTTTCAAACCCTACGTTGCTGGGTAATTTTATATGGACGATAACGGATGCAAACAACAAGCTGGTGTTCCAGTTTAGCCAGCCCTCTTTTTCTCATACGTTTTTAACCTGCGGCCTGTTCAATGTAAAGTTGTTTTATTTTTACAATGGCTGCACTTTCGAAAGTGATACGCAGGTGTTTGTTTACGGGCCGGCAGCCTCCATGTATAACGATTCGATCAAGCCGATGAACTGGATCCAGTGCACCCCGAAGGATACGGTTTATTTTAACACACCCGATCTGAATTGTAAATACAATAACGGCATTGTTCAGTACCTCTGGAACTTCAATGACCCGTTTGCACCGCCTTGCACCACCAGCACGCGTTTGGGCCAGAATATCGGTGTGAATTGCAATTACTCCACCGATTCGCTGCGGGTGAAGCATTTTTACAGCCATCCCAACCAGTACTGTTACGGGCCTTCACTGGTATTAACCGATCCTTTGCTCGGCTGTTCCGATGTGGATTCCGTTTCGCTGCGTATAGGGGCACCGCTGGCCGGGTGGGATTCAACCGTGGTGCCACCATTGCCCCGTGTTTATATCGTGCAGAATCAATGTTCGCGCGATGTAACTTTTATGCTGGAACGATTGCTTCCTTCATGCGGCCCCGAAGAAGTATGGCTGTTGCCTGATTCGGCCTGTGGCAACTTAGGTTGGATAAAGATAGATACGTTGGGGATTAGGAAACAGTTTAAGTATTCCTACCTTAACCTCTGCGATTCAACCGGCCACCTTGTGTACGGTATCGTGGTTATAAACGGCAAAAATGCGGCCGGCCAAACCTGTTACGACACCACCTGGTATCACCATAAGCTTGATCTTGCCCCGCCTGTTGATTTCGATTTTGTGTTCCAGGGCAGTGGCTTATGCAAGCCTTATGCGTTTAAGTTCACACCAAAAGATTCCACCATGCAGGACCTGAAAGAGGTGACCTGGTTCTTTGCTGACGGCACGCCCATTGTACGTATCCCTTATACGGCCCCGGATTCCATTATTAAGCCCCAGTCGCACGTATTTGCCAACGGTGGCTTTTTCCCGGTAACATTTGGCATCACCACTTTAAATGGCTGCTTTGCATCAAAAATAAAAACAATTGTGGTTGGCAAAAGCGGTGCTTTACAAACCTCCACACCCGATCTATGTGCCGGTGTCGATGCGCATCTTGAAGCAAGCGTTTTTTATAATGCAAATCCGGCATTAGATTTCTGGGGCGACACTGTACGCAGGAACCAGGGTAAAGAGCAGCTGTACTGGGATTTTGGCGATAGCGGAAAGTGGATATTGGGATTGCCCCGCATGGTACATCAGTATGCAAATCCAGGGGTTTACCATGTAAGGGTGGCCTTTAAAGACAGCACCATTACAGGTTGTTTTGATACCACTTCTGGCGCTTCGGTAACGGTGCGGTCCATTAAAGCGCAGATCTACCAGTTCACAGATACTTTTTATTGTGCGCCAACCATTGTTTCTTTCATTGATTCTTCTTATACGCAGGATGATACCTTAAGCAGGCAGTATAATGTTTTTGAAAGGGCCTGGAACTTTGGTGACGACAGGCCGCCAAGCCTGCTCATGGAGCCAAGTGTGTTTTATGGTTCGAACGGCATCTTTAAAGCAAAATTGTATGTTGAATCCATATACGGTTGTACGGATGAAACCGAAAAAGAATTCGTGATCATAGGGCCCCGGCCGATGTTTGTTATCATTCAGGACACATTTGGTTGTTCACCTTTTACGGTAAAACTGCGCAACCAGACACAAAAGCAATTGAAGAACTGGATCTGGTATTTTAATGACGCGCTTCAAACCGTGCTTTCCACCGATAAGGATACCGATGTGTATTTTACGTACAGCGTGCCCGGGGTATACCAGATCGATCTGTTGGGTGAAGAGGATGTATTTAACCCGGTAACAGGGTCGTTTAAGAACTGTACCGCTAAGTTTCCATACGTAGATGCAAGCAACCCGTTCCATAACCGCACCGTTACAGTGCTTAAGTCAGATACGCTGATTATTGTTTCGGCAGATAAGGTATGCATTGACCAAGTGTTTACAGCCACGGTTAAAGATAGTTTTTATGTGGCCATGGTCGAATGGGTATGGGGTGATTCGACAGCCAATACCCCATCGGCCATAAAATCGCTGGCTTCGCATTCCTACGATTCGGGAGGGGTGTATACGCTTGTGGTAAAACCGGTCATCACCGCAAACGGGCAATGTGTTTTGGGTGCACAAAAACAGATCATCGTAAACAAACCCATAGCCGATTTTGAGTACAATTTAAGAAGCTATCCTACTTTTGCGTTCACCAATAAATCGCAGTCTGCATCAAGGTACCTATGGGATTTCGGCCAGCCGTTCTCTTCCTCAAATTCATCAACAGCAAAAGATCCTTTGCACACCTTCGTTATAGAAAATAACGAATACAAGGTTTGCCTGATGGCCTTTGACGATCTGGATTGCATGGATTCGGTATGTAAGCTGTTACCGGTGCGCTCGTCCATAAAGATCCCGAATGTATTTAGCCCATCGAACAAAGACGGTAAAAACGATGCGTTCGATATCGACATTGAAGGCTGGAGCAATTATGAGCTGTTTATTTACAACCGTTGGGGCACCCTGGTGTTTGAGGGGAACAGGGATGGTTTTTATAATGACGGGGTGAATTGGGATGGCAGGAATAAAAATGATGGAAGCGATTGTCCGGAAGGTGTATATTATGTTGTATTTAAATACAAGTTATTTAACCAGTTGCAGGATGAAGTTTACCACGGAACAGTAACATTGATAAGGGAATAGGTATCCTGTTTTTTTAGTAAGCAGGTTTTTGATAAAAGAAGCATGATATTTGCCAACGTCTTTTTTTAAAACACAAAAACATGAAAAAGCTATTCTTTGCCCTGGTATGCATCACGTTTGCATATTCAACGCTTCAGGCCCAGGCCCCTTTGTATTCAAAACCAATTATTGAAGTTACGGGAAGTGCAGAAATGGAGATCATTCCGGACGAAGTTTATGTAAGCGTTACCCTCCGCGAGTTCATCGAAGAACGGAAGAAACAAACCATCGATGGCATTGAAAAAGATTTCAGGAGTGTATTAAGTAAGCTGAACATTGACGCGAAGCAGCTTTCGCTCGAAAATGTATATGGCAATTATGACTACGACTACAAAACTAATAAGCGTGGCGAATTTTTAAATGCCAAGGTCTATATTATTAAGTTCAATAACCTTGAAAAGTATAACCAGCTTGTGATGTCGCTTGATAAAAAAGGGATCGAATCGGTGCATATCCAACGCACGGGCCACAGCAAAATGGAAGAGTACCGCAGGCAGGTTAAAATAGATGCACTAAAAGCAGCCAAGGAAAAGGCCGAACAAATGCTTCAATCCATTAATAAAAAGGCAGGTGACATTATGCTGGTGCGCGAACGCGATAATAACATGGGTTATTACCAACCGATGTTGTACAGGAGCAATAAAGCAGGTATGGCCATGGAGTCTGACCAGTCGGCACAGGAACCCATCGAAATGCAAAAGCTCAAGATCCGTTACGAGGTAGAAGCCCATTTTGTGATCCAATAAGCATGCAGTTTGGTTTCGAACAATGTCCTTATTGTGGCAATGCCAGCGGCTTTGTATATGTACACGGCCATTACCAGTGCCGGGTTTGCAACCAGAACGTAATGCCCTGCTGCGGAGGGGAACAGGAGATAAGTGAAGCAGATAGC
Source organism: Bacteroidota bacterium (assembly GCA_040385895.1). Lineage (GTDB taxonomy): Bacteria > Bacteroidota > Bacteroidia > UKL13-3 > UKL13-3 > UBA6183. Next base: position 795 of record JAZKGM010000254.1, on the reverse strand, counting down.
ACAATAAACACCCATAAAGAATAAAGCGAACTGATGCGCGATTTTAAAAAATACTATATCATACCGGCACCACCCGAAGATGTTTATGTGGCATTGACCAACGAAACGACCATACAGTTATGGACGGGCGATGTGGCAGAAATGAAAGCAGAACCGGGTTCGGAGTTCAGCATGTGGGATGGAAGCATTGTTGGTAAGATACTGGAGCTGGAAGAAGGGAAAAAAATAGTGCAGCAATGGCATTTTGGAGAAGAGGAAGCAGAGCCATCGGTGGTGACCTTAAAACTGCATAAAGATAAGAACGGCACTTCGCTCGAACTTAAGCACACCAACATACCGGATGAGGCTTATGAAGATATCGTGGAAGGCTGGAACGAAACGTATATGGCCGGGCTGATCGATTTTTACGAGGAGGATTAGCACAAACTACGTGAATCAACGTAGATCATTTGTCATTGGTGCAGCCCACCTTTGCTAAATGATCAAAACACTATACACAATAACCTTTTCTGCAACCCTGTTTCTTGGAGCCAATGGCCAGAACCTTATAAAAACAGGGCCATCTGCAGGAACTACTTTTAATGTTGCCGCAGGTGGTAAATCGGCCATCTGGACATACGATTCAAAAATGTATGTATCGTTCAATAAACAGCAGGCAATACCTTTTACTTACAACCAGCAGGAGGCCGGTGCTTTTTATGCAGCCGATAAGCTGGTTGCGCATCGTAATTTTGCTGGCGGGAGTAAATTTTTTATCAGCAATGGCGGTGCTTTTAAGCAGGTAGCTGTTGATAC
>JAZKGM010000253.1:0-6864 GCA_040385895.1 Bacteroidota bacterium | reverse complement strand
CACCATGTTCGAAATGCTGGGCAACTGGAGCTTTGGCGATTATTTTAAGGCCGAAGCCATTGAATGGGCCTGGGAATTATTAACCGAAGTGTACAAGCTGCCAAAAGACAGGCTGTATGTAACCGTTTTTGAAGGCGATGCAAAAGAAGGCCTTGCTTTCGACCAGGAAGCTTACGACAACTGGAAAAAATACATTGACGAAGACCGCATCATCAACGGGAATAAAAAAGACAATTTCTGGGAAATGGGCGATACCGGGCCTTGTGGTCCTTGTACAGAAATTCACATTGACCTGAGGCCAGACCTGGAACGCAAGCTGGTGGACGGAAAAACACTGGTGAACAACGACCACCCGCAGGTGATCGAGATCTGGAACAACGTGTTCATGGAATTTAACCGTAAATCAGACGGTTCGTTGGAAAAGCTCCCTGCACAACACGTGGATACCGGGATGGGTTTCGAACGGCTGGTGCGTGCCATCGAAGGCCAATCATCCAACTACGACACCGATGTGTTCGTGCCTACCATTCAATTGATCGAAAGAGAATCAAAGATCACCTATACATTCAGCGACAGCAAGCAAGACATCGCCATGCGCGTAATGGCCGATCACATCCGTGCCATTTGTTTTACCATTGCCGATGGACAATTACCTGCAAACAACGGTGCCGGTTATGTGATCCGCAGGATCCTGAGAAGGGCCGTGCGCTACCAGTACCAGTTCCTCAACCTGAAAGACCCGTTCTTATATAAGCTCGCTTTATTGATTGCCGATTCATTCGCACATGTATTTCCTGAATTGCATGCGCAAAAGGATTTTGTGGCTAAGGTGGTGAAAGAAGAAGAGGTAAGCTTTTTGAAAACGTTGGATAAAGGGATCAATATTTTTGACAATGCAATTAGCTTAAGAAATGATTTAATTAATGAAGTACCAATATTCTCTGATGACGTTAAAAAGACGATATCAGGTAATTTAGTTTTTTTACTTTATGATACATTTGGCTTTCCTTATGATTTAACTGAACTTCTTGCTAGAGAAAGCGGACTAATTGTAGATCAAAAAAGTTTTGAATCACATCTCCAGCAACAAAAAGACCGTTCCCGCAAAGCCACGGAGCTCACCACCGATGACTGGGTTCCGGTGTATGAAGGAACTGCCGGAAGCCAATACTTTACAGGCTACGATGCGCTGGAAGCCGACCAGGCTGCTATTTTAAAACTGCGCAAAGTAAAAAAAGGCAAGACAGAACTGGTGCAGATCGTGATCGACCAATGCCCTTTCTACCCCGAAGGTGGCGGACAGGTAGGCGATACCGGGAAGCTTTATTTTAAGAACGGGGAAGTACTGGATATTATTGATACGGTGAAAGAGAATGGCATCATCATGCTGATTACTGAAAAGGTACCCACAGATCCGTTCAATTATTTTGTGGCCCAGGTGGATGCACAAAAACGCAAGCTGACTGAAAATAATCACTCGGCTACGCACTTGCTGCATGCTGCGTTGCGTGAAGTATTGGGAACCCATGTGCAGCAAAAAGGCTCGCTGGTGAACCCCGAATATTTACGTTTCGATTTTTCGCATTTCAGCGCGATGACGGCTGAGGAGCTTGCAAAAGTGGAACGCATCGTGAATGAAAAGATCCGGGAGAACATTGCATTGGACGAGCGCAGGAGCGTACCGATCGAAGAAGCAAAAACATTAGGTGCCATGATGCTGTTTGGCGAAAAATACGGGGAAAGCGTTCGCGTGATCACCTTTGACGAGAAGTACAGCCGCGAGCTTTGCGGGGGCACACATGTGAAATCGACCGGGCAGATCGGGTATTTTAAAATAACGGGCGAAAGCGCAGTGGCTGCCGGAGTGCGCAGGATCGAAGCCATTACAGCCGATGCCGTGGAAGAATTGGTAAGCAGCCAGTGGGCTTTGGTGAACGAGCTGAAAAGCTTATTAAGCGCCAAAGACCTTAAAAGATCGGTCGAGCAATTGCTGGCCGACAAAAGTGAGCTGGCTAAAAAGCTGGAGGTGTTTGAAAATGAAAAGACCGTAGCCATAAAAGAAAGCCTGAAACCTGAAATTCAACATACGAATGGCACCAACACGCTTATTGCCAAAGTGGAGATTAACTCGGTTGAGCAGCTGAAGAACCTTTCATTCCAGCTGAAGAATGATGTGGAGAACCTGTTCTGTGTAATTGGTGCAGTGATCAATGAAAAGCCGATGCTGAGCGTGATCATTTCCGATACCCTGGTAAAGGACAAAGGCCTGCATGCCGGTCATATTGTGAAAGAGCTGGCCAAAGAGATCCAGGGCGGTGGAGGGGGGCAACCTTTCTACGCTACGGCAGGCGGCACCAATGTGGGCGGTTTACAGGCCGCATTAGACAAAGCAAAGGGAATTACCGTATAGTTTTTAACATTACAATTTGGTAATGTAAGGTTTGGATTAATAGTCTTATTTTTGCAGCAGATAACAAAAACATAATATGAAGAAATTATTACTATCCTTTTTGGGTTTTGGTTTTGTGCTTACAGCACAAGCGCAAACATTGACAGTTGGAAACATTGCTATACTTCGTTTGGGTGATAGCGTTACTACTCTTGCTAATACGGGCGCTGCGGTGGCTATTGATCAGATCACAGCTACAGGATCTTACGTAAACTCGGTTATATTGCCGCGCACAGGAGCAAACGCGGTAACACTTGGTGCAACAGCAACCTCTGAAGGCCAGCTTACATTAGCCTCTAATGCAAGTTCTATTAACTTATTCGGATATAAATCTACATACCCCTATTCAGCGGCAATCAATACTTCCACATCGGCAGCAGTAAGCAGGGTTGTAGTAAGTATTAATGCTTCCGGAGTGATTAGCATGCCAACATTAACAGCTACTAACTTTTCTGCATCAAATCCTCGTTGTGTGGCGAGCAATGGTGTATCTTATTGGGGTGTTGGAGGTGTTACCGGAATTGCACATGGAAATTCTACATCTAATTTAGATACCATAGTTTCTAATACCACAACTAATATTAGAAACATTAACATTTTTGCAGGAAGGCTTTTTTACACATCTGCTTCTGGAACATCAGGCGTTTACCGTATGAGCAGTGCAGCACTACCTGTAAACTCGGGCAATACAGCAACTCCTTATATCGCTACCGGCACCGGTTCTTCACCATACGGCTTTGCCTTTAACCCGGATACAAGCATCTGTTACATTTCTGATGACCGTGTTATCGCTTCGGGTGGTGGAATTCAAAAATGGACAAGAGCTGGTTCTACATGGACTTTAGCTTATACACTGGGAACCGGAACAACTTCCACGGTAGGTGCGCGTGCTCTTTCAGTAAATTGGAGCGGAACCAGGCCGGTTATAGTTGCTGTTACTGCAGAAGCTTCTTTAAACAGGATAATTTCTATTACAGATATAGGATCAACATCAGCTGCCCTTACACTGGCTACTGCAAGTGCAAATACAGTTTACAGAGGTGTTTCATTTACTCCCGGAACAAATGTTTTACCTGTTAAATACAATTCACTTACTGCCGCAAACACTCCTAACGGTAACCTGGTTAAATGGAGTACAGCCAGTGAAAAGAACAACTCCCATTTTAACATTGAACGCAGCCTGAACGGCTCGGAATACGAGGTGATCGGCTTGGTTAAAGGGGCAGGAAACACCAATAAAGTGATGTCTTATTCGTTTGTTGACGTGGGAAATTATACAGGTACGGCTTGCTACCGCCTCAACCAGGTTGATTATGATGGCAACTCAGAATTGTCTAAATCAGTTTGTGTAACCACCGAACAAGCGAAAGCAGCGGTTGTTGCCACTACCCCGAATCCGTTTAACGACAAGATCACTGTTGTATATAACAGTGCAACTGCATCTGCTGTAACTTTTGAAGTGATCGACCTGATCGGTAAAGTGCATTATAACACCACTGAACACGTTAAAGGCGATCATGCATTTACTGTAAATACATCGGCATTTCCGCAAGGCATTTATTTCATCCGCATCACAAACGGCAACGAGGTAAAAACACAACGCATTATCAAGAAGTAATCACTTCCTGGTTTTTTTTATTTTTCGCTCCCGCAGCTTTGTTGCGGGAGCGTTTTTTTTGCCGCCTGGCATCATAATCGCACATTGTTATGCCTCAAACGGTAAAGATATGAGAGCAATATGGAAAGGCGCAATCGGTTTCGGGCTGGTTAATATCCCGGTGAAACTGTACAGCGCCACACAACAAAGTACGCTCGACCTGGATATGGTTGATGTGCGCGATATGGCGAAGATCCATTTCCAGCGGGTGAATGAAAACACGGGTAAAGAAGTGAAATGGGAAAATATTGGCAAAGCTTACCTTTTCAATGAGGATTATATTCTACTGGATGAAGACGATTTTGCAGAAGCCGCACCCGAAAAAAGCAAGATCATAGAAGTGGAGCATTTTGTGGATGAATCGGAAATAGACAGCATTTACTACGAAAACGCCTATTATATTGAACCTGAAAAATCAGGAGTTAAAGCCTATGCGCTATTGCGGGAAGCGCTGAAAAAGTCGGGCAAGGTAGGCATAGCCCAGTTTGTAATGCGTACAGCTGCTGCACTTACGGTTTTAAAACCAATGGGGGATATGATCGTGTTAAGTAAGATCCGATTTGCGGAAGAGGTGAGGGATACGGCAGATTTTGACCTGCCCGCTAAAACAGCCGTTAAGCCGGCCGAGCTTAAAATGGCATTGTCACTTATTGATCAGTATAGTGAAAAGTTCAATATCACCAAGTTCAAAGACCAGTATGCAGCCGACCTGTTAAAGGTGATTAAGGCAAAAGCAAAAGGTAAAAAACCGGCTGCTAAAAAGCTTAAAGTGGTGCATAGCAAATCAAAAGACCTGATGGAGCAGTTGAAAGCAAGCCTTAAAAAGAAAGCTTCCTGACCTTTTTTTAGTCAAGCATAAACCATTTGCCTTCTTCATTAATGGAATAGCTCAGGCCATTGCTCATTACATGCACCGTTTTCCCGGTGCTTTCATCTTTATAATTTCTTTTTTCGCTGGCACGGATGCCGTTGTTCTCTTTGCTGATGTATACAATTAACGCGTTCAGCGTGGGCGGGATCTGATCGAGCCACTGGTCGTCAGATTCACGGATAAATGCATGGCTCATATAAAATGGAATTATTGTGTGTGATCAGTAATAAAAGAGATCATCCTGTTGTAAAGCATGTTCGAGCTTTGCTGCAGCTGGGCGATCATTTCTGCATGGTTCTTACCGGGGATCTTTTCAACCACCACTTTCGCATCCAGGTTTCGCAGTTTTTGAATAAAAACCTCGTTGTCGCTTAACAGGAAAGGGTAACTGTTGTTTCCGGTAGCAATATAAAAAGGCACCTGCTTTTGGTGGACATGCGTTACAGGAGATGCATTTTTCCATTGAAGCGAGTCGTTGGTGAACACCTTTGCAATATAAGAGCGGTACATGGTAACCAGGGGGCTTTTAATGATGGTTTCCATATTTAACCCGAATGCATCGATCAGCAGGCAGGCTTTTACCGGGTTCACCATATGTAATTTGTTAAAATATGCCTGGTCGAGTGTAACCAATGCAGCCAGGTGCCCTCCGGCAGAGTGCCCGCTTATGCAGATCCTGTTTGGGTTGCCGTTGTACCGCTTTGCATTTTCGTACACCCATTTTACAGCAGCAGCGCAGTCATCGGCCATCTGGCTGTAGCTGGCAATATCGCCAAGCCTGTAATTAATAATGGCGGTAACCATTCCTTTCGATGCAAAATTATCTCCAAGCGCTGCATACATATCCTTGCTGCCGGAGATCCATGTGCCGCCATGAATAAAGATCAGCACCGGGCAGTTTTCGGTAACAGCCGGCCAGTACATATCCAGTAAATTACGCTGCGGGTGAAAACTGCCTGATGTACTGTCGAGGTAAGGGATGTTTTTTTGCTGGGACATGATTTTATGGATAGGTGTGCCTGTTACTGCGGTGCTTATTATCATCCAACAACAAATGATCATCACATGTTTTGCAATTATATTCATGCCTGGTTCGTTGCAATACTGCTGCCATAAAAAAGCCCGTTGTTGTTGCAACGGGCTTTTTATTATTCAATTCCTTTTTCTATAAATTCTTCTACCTGTTCCACGCTCAGGCGTTTGGCTATTATTTCTTTCTTCTCATTAAGCAGGTAAATAACCGGGGTGCTGTAAATGTCGTAGAACTTACGGTATTTGGTATTGTTATAAAGATCGCTCACGTTCAGCCATTTCAGCTTATTGTCGCGCACATACTTTTTCCATTCTTCGGCATCGGTGGTCATGCTGATGGCGTATACCTGGAAATAAAGGCCTTTTAAATACTGTTCTTTATTCAGTTTGTCATACAATACTTTTAGCCTTGGAATTTCTTCTTTGCACCTGCCGCAGGTGGCATCCCAAAAAAGCAGCATCGTGTATTTTGCCTTAATGTCGTGGATGGCCCTCATGGTGAAACCCGTGTCAGGCATATTTAAATTAGGGGCGATCTTACCCAACAGGTTGTTGCGCAGGTTATCGGCCCGGTCGGTAATTTTAAAGCGCAGGGTTTCATCTATCCAGAATGTGCGCGTGGTGTCCTTATAGTACTTATCAACCATGTGCACAAACACGGCATCCATTCCCATGTACTGCGATTTTTCATAATGATCGGTGATCCAGTAGATACACCATTTGCTGGTTTCCCTGCTTTTTAAGGTTTGGTCGATCAGGTAATCGATGGCCCTGTTGATGGAGTCGGGAACCTGGGGCGTTACCTTGGTAATAAAGTATTCGATCTTTGAGTGAAACACCGGTGTGTATGAAATG
>JAZKGM010000252.1:288-2186 GCA_040385895.1 Bacteroidota bacterium | reverse complement strand
GGTTTATGCACAATATTGCTGTATAAATTATGGGGTCTTTGGAGGCTGTGTCAGCCTAATTTTTGCTGTATTTTAAAGTATGCCAAAGGGTAAAACACTTCAAGTTGTATTCAAGCAAGACCTGCAACATCAAGGCTCTCTTCTTCCCCTGGATCTCAATGAACTGGTAGGGTCTGACCATCCTGTTCGAGCGGTGAGTGCGGTATTGGATAAGGTCGATATAGGGCCAATCGTGAGGCAATACCGTCCGGGCGGCACGAGCAGTTATCATCCCCGGATGCTGTTGAAGGTAATAGTGTATGCCTACATCAATAATATTTATAGCAGTCGTAAAATTGAAGAAGCGCTTCGTCAGAACATAAACTTCATGTGGCTCAGTGGCCTGCGAACCCCTGACCATAATACCATTAACCGGTTTCGGGGAGAGCGTTTGCAGAAAACACTAAAACCGATTTTTAATCAGGTAGTACTCATGCTTTGCGAGGAAGGATTACTTAACATCCGGGATTTGTATACAGATGGTACCAAGATAGAGGCCAACGCAAACCGTTACACCTTTGTGTGGGGGAAAGCCATCAAAACGAGTCGCGAGCGGATCGGGCAACAATTAGATCAACTATGGAAGTATGCCCTGGGTGTAGCGGCATCTGAACTGGATGACACCGATCCATCCGGGTTTAAAAAGATCAACAGGGAGACCGTGGAGCAGACCGTTGACCGAATCAATGAAGCCTTGAAGGATAAACCTATTGAACCCAAAGTGCGTCAAAAGCTTAACTATGCCAAAAAACACTGGCCGGCGGCACTGGATAAATATGAGGTCCAGGAGAAGATTTTAGGCGATAACCGGAGTAGCTATAGCAAAACAGACAAGGATGCCACTTTTATGCGGATGAAGGATGATCATATGCGAAATGGTCAGTTAAAACCCGCTTACAATGTTCAGATCAGTACCAATAACCAGTTTATTGCCTCTTACAGTTTGCATCAGGATACTACAGACACACGAACCTTACCTTCCCATATGGCCGAACATATAAAAGGGCTGGGGATCAAGCCTTCCTGTATTACAGCCGATGCAGGCTATGGCTCGGAACAAAATTATCAATGGCTGGAAACAAAACGAATAACCGCCTATGTAAAGCATAATCAGTTCGATCGTAACGGGCATCAAAGAACCCTTAATAAAAACCCATTTGCCACTGAAAAACTAAGCTATGATGCTGAGAAGGATTGTTACCATTGCCCATCAGGCAAGAGGATGAACAATATAGGGATGAAGAACCGGATCACCACGACCGGCTTTAAGCAAACGATCACAAAGTATCGTACCACTAAATGTAATGGCTGTCCTTTACAAGGGCAGTGCAATCCTGGAAAGAATATGCGGACCATTGAGATAAATCAGAATCTTAACCGCTTAAAACAACAGGCAGATAAGCGACTAACAACAACAAAAGGTATCAAAAAGAGAAAGCAACGTTGTTACGATGTAGAACCCGTGTTTGCAGCAATCAAACATAACCATCACTTTAAACGGTTTATGCTTCGGGGTATGGAAAAAGTGACCATTGAAACTGGCTTACTCGCTCTGGCCCACAACCTGAGAAAAAAAGTAGCCTGAAAATGGCTTGTTTTAAATTATTCTATGACCTGTCAGCTCATTACCAATATTACTCGGAAAAATCTTTGCCTTGACTCATTTGAATGGAAAAAGGGCGCCTCATTGTATTGAGACACCCTCTTTTTTTAAACATATTAAGCTTACTTCTTTATTGCAGCATTTTAGCTATTTCCTGTACCGGTAAAGTGTTTGCCAATTTAACCACCCCATCCTGGCTGAGACCTGGCGCTTTTAACGTAATAAGGGAATTGTTAAGTGGCAGCTGAAGATCATA
>JAZKGM010000252.1:0-278 GCA_040385895.1 Bacteroidota bacterium | reverse complement strand
CAGTTTTTACTTGTGTTCGCCAAAGACCTTCCTCAACACATCCGATATTTCTCCGAGCGTGCAATACTTTTCCACTGCATCTATCACCGCCGGCATGAGGTTTCCCCCGTCAATGGCCTTTTCCTCTATCGTCTTTAAACAAGCCTCCACTGCTTCATTATTTCTTTGGCTTTTCAAAACAGACAATTTTTGGGTTTGGTTCTCCCGGATAGTTTCATCAATTTTAACTGACGCCAGGGGAGTTTCGTTGTGTGAGGTAAATTTATTGACGCCCACAA
>JAZKGM010000251.1:0-24040 GCA_040385895.1 Bacteroidota bacterium | reverse complement strand
ACGCAACACCAGCTTAAACGTTATATTTTTATTGCTGTCTGCAAGCCTTGCAAATAAAGGAAGATTTTGTGCAGCATCTCCACACCAGGCTTCTGTTATACAAAGCCATGTTTGTTTAGTGCCAATTGCCATTACCTTATTTTCCAGTTCAGCCAGAACCTCAATGGTCTTATTCAAGCGCTCCATACGTTGCAAATTGAGCTTCGTGTAGTCAACAAGTTCTGCACCCTGGTTAGGGCCCGTGGTTTTTCCCTCACTCAATAAATCCCTGGTCAGGTCCAGGTATAGATCATACGTCATTCCTTTCATGATGTATGGGTCAAAACTGAAAGCTTTAGTTGCCATGTTATTTCTCTAAGTATCCAATAATATCAAATTTATCAAAAACGGTTGCACTATGTGGCGCGTCTTTTAATTCTTCGGTGAGGTCCTGCCCTGCCCAGTGTTCATAATGTTTACCACTCCTCCACAAACGGCTTTTTGTTACATCGTAGATCACTCCTTTATAAGCCACCCACACCTGTTCCTTGTCCTGCCCGTTGCGTAAAGCCAACTGCATTTTTGTATATGTAGGTAAGCTGCTCAAGCCGGTTAAGCCACAGGTTGATGAGTTCCGGGAATAAACCCTTTGGCCACTATGTATTCTGCAATCTGCAGGGCATTGGTAGCAGCACCCTTTCTCAGGTTATCAGCAACGACCCACATGTTTAGTGTATTAGGCTGGGTCTCATCCTTTCTTATCCTGCCAACAAACACCTCATCTTTTTCATATGCATCTATTAAAGGCATAGGATAAATGTAATTATCAATATCATCATGCACCACAACACCGGGAGTTGAGGTTAATATATCCCGTACTTCACCCAGGTTGAAATCAGTTCTGAACTCCACATTTACACTTTCGCTATGCCCGCCCATTACAGGTATACGCACGCAGGTTGCTGTTACCTGTATGTTTTCATCACGCATAATTTTCCTGGTCTCATTCACCATTTTCATTTCTTCTTTGGTGTACCCGTTATCCATAAACACATCTATTTGCGGGATGCAGTTCTTATCAATGGGGTATTTATAAGCCATTTCACCGGTCGTGTTATTGCGCTCGTTCTCCATTTGTTTAACGGCTTTTACTCCAGTGCCGGTAACACTCTGATAGGTGGAAACCACAATGCGTTTGATGATGTATTTTTTATGCAGACCGCTTAATGCAAGCACCATTTGTATGGTTGAGCAATTGGGATTGGCAATGATCTTATCATCGGGTGTTAATGCATCGGCATTAATTTCCGGCACAATTAATTTTTTGCCGGGATGCATACGCCATGCCGAAGAGTTATCAATTACAAAAGTGCCAACAGCTGCAAAAGCTTCTGCCCACTGCAACGAAGTGTTTCCACCTGCCGAAAAAAGAGCAATATGAGGTTTTGCGTCAATTGCCTGTTGCATGCTGTGAACCTTATAGCTTTTTCCTTTAAACCCAATTTCCTTTCCTACAGACCTTTCTGAAGCAACGGGAATCAATTCGGTAACCGGAAAATTTCTTTCGGCCAGGAGTTTAAGCATAATGGAACCAACCAGCCCGGTTGCCCCTACAACAGCAATTTTCATTTTTTAATAGTGATGATGATTTATAAGGCTGCAAACTTACACAAAACCTATTGTATTAAAACAGCCGGAAACAAAAACAGCCCCGCAATGCAGGGCTGTTCTTTTTAACGCTTTAGAGATTATTGCCTTATCAGGGTAATACTTCCATTGAGTGTTTCTTTTTTACCGGATTGTAATCCGTATTTAAACACATAGAAGTATGTTCCTCCCGGACATTCTGAACCATCATTCATGTTCTTACCATTCCAGTCGAATTGTTTGTCTTTGCTTTCAAACACTTTTGTTCCCCATCTATTGTAAATAACAAGGTCGTATTCTGTTTCACCTTCAATGTCAATATTGAATACATCATTCGGACCATCATTGTTTGGAGTGAACACGTTAAATATTTCCATTCTCACAACAAACCTGAAATCGATCTTTTTACAAATTGAATCAAAACAGATCGGTTTTGCAGGATCGGCTGTATATGCGCTTAAGCAAACAATAAAGTCTCCTGTATCGGTTTGCAGGTCCATATACCAGTCGCGACTAGCCTGAACTACATCTTCAGGGCCTTTGTATACGTTACTGAAATCATTTCCTTTATACGCAACCCAGGTATAGTTGTCAGCACCTGTTGAAGTATTGGTAAACTTGAACTCTGACGGTTTGCGGTTGGCAAATGTGCTGTCGATGTCAAATAACGCAGTTGGCTTAACCACATTGATCTCAACGGTATCGTATCGTTTACAAGGTGGTAACCCGGGTGCAAAGCCCATTGGCTCAAGCAACACAAGATACCTGCCTATACTGTCAATGCTCATGGTAAACCTGTTCTCTGTATTGGTTTTCCGTACCGTATCCAATTCTGTAAGGGTATCACCTGTATAGATCGAATATTTAAACTCCGTATAACTTATTGTATCCGAAAGGTTAATCACCTCAAACGGCTGGTCAACACACACAATCTGAGGGTTCACTTCCATTTTTGCAGGGTATGAATACTTAACTGTTATCCGTATAGGTGCCATAAAATTCTTAACCGTATCCGGGAAAGTAACAATAGGGCAGCCCGCATTGTTATTAGGCGGATCATTATCATCTCCTTTCGCAAATACATAAAATGTCCCGCTATCCTGATAAACAAACTCAAGCGTATCAAACTGATTAAGTGTAATGGTTTGATTAGCCGCAGCAGTTCCCCAATATATAATGGTTGAACGGGTAAGTTTCTGAGCCGTAGGAGGCCCGTCTGTATCAGCAAGATTAACAACCTTAACTTTAAACGGAGCACAACCAATCGTATCGGTAATCACTTTAATTTTAGGGCGGGGACCTTCCACAAACACTTCCTGGTAAACGGTGTCTTTACAACCCTGGAAGGTTTCTATCACCAGCTTAACACTAAATACGCCATTTGTACGATACACATATGTAGCCGTGTCTGTATTAGATCCGTCAAATTTTGTTAAGGTATCTGCTGTTTTATCTTCGCCAAACCACCAGTAATTAAACTTAACGCTATCTGCATTGTCATGACCGCCTGTAAGTACAGTAGACCTGTCCCAAAGCTCAACCGGAGATTTGCAATTGAACAAGCCAGGTTTAACTACAGACTTGGCCACAGGTTCTGATACATATACATAGCACCAGCTCGTATCCCAGCAACCCATGCGGTCAAATGTTTTCATGGTTACTACATACCTGCCCGGATTTTTATATGTATGCACAGGTTTGGTTCCCATCGCTGAATCGCCATCACCGAAATACCAGTACATTTTTTCAATATATGGAAATAACGGGTTCTGTGCCCTGAATACATTAGGATTTGTTTCTTCACGCGCCCAATAGTTGGCAGTGTCAAATTGGTAATTAATATAAGGAGCTCCTAAAACAGGTGGATTACCCACTGCACCCCAATCCCTGTTTGGATTAAACGGCAGCTCTGTAAACGAGCAATCAGGTCTCCAATATCTTACTGAATCATAAAAATGAACCGGTTCGCCTGCACAGAATATGGTATCAAACTCAAGTTTGCTATTACGTACCATACAGGTATCAATGGTTCCACGGATCACAAGTCCTCTGATTTCGCCCGACTTACACCCTTTAGTGGTATAAATATCGTGTGCAATGCCTGTACCTGCAATACTTGTCAGTTTACAACCGTTTTCAAAAGTGCTGCTCCAATATTTATGTTTTAAAGGCCATAAACCATAAGCACTGTCCCTTATCTCCATTATGTACCAGTTTTTCAGCGTATCTTTTAACGCCATCCAATACTGAACACTGCACTCATTGATTAAAATCGAATCTCCTGTTGTGTTAAGCCCTAACAATTGCAAAGACCCGTTTGGATTTAAAGGGAATAACCTGTTGTAATAGTTCTCATGCCAAACAGTATCTACTTTTTGACCTGGTGTGCCATAAGGAAAAACTTCGGTTTTATAGATCGTTGGTGCATCATAGCCGCAGATCCCGGTATGGAGGTGGTAACGGGCCCTTCTAAGGCCTTTCACAAAGCCTAGTGCGGTTGCAGCAGCCGAAGTGTCTTTCGTGTAAAAAAAGCTATCCAGTGTATACGAGTTATCACCCCAGTTGATGTAACTTACAGCAACACTATCCTGCGTGGTATCTGCATAAACAAATAAGATCTCATCATTTTTACAATACTCTTTGCACCTGCCTGTGGTTGGCGCACCGGTTAACGGGTTATAAGTAGGATCAAGGAAAAACTCTGCATTTGCTTTACGGAAGAACAGGAAATTATGGTACCATACTGTATCACTGATACAAAGTGGTTGTGGCGGGTTACCAATACTACCGGCTCCAATTACCAAACCTACTGTTACATAACCATTAGCATCTGCCGGGGCCGCTGCATTTTGCGGTGCATTAGGCCCGTAATGCCACCATGTTCTTACACCATCCGGTGTCATCCAGGCGGTCATCGGGTTAGCCCAGTCAGCGGTAGTGTTAAAGGTTGGCCTGTTTAAGCCACCCGGTGTAGTACCTCCCTGGAAGGTTACAAAACCATCTAAGGTACAAGGGGTTGCATCCAGGCGATCGGCAAGCGAATCGGTATTTAATAAGATAAAGGATGACCCGCAATTAGGATTAATACCCGGATACTGGCTTACCTGTTTAGTGAAAAAATCAGTATACACTGCGGCATCCAGGCGGAACTCAATACCGTTTCCATTGGTTCCTTCAGGATTATAGGCTCCTGTACATTCTTTACCTGTTTTTCCTAATCCACGTGCATCAGGTCTTACCAGGGCCAATTGTACTGTTGCATCATGTCCGCAATCGGCACTATCCAGCATCATATAATCAACTCCACTTTGCGGTTTACCCGTTGAACCATTGTTCGAGCTATCTGCCAGGTATAACCTTACAGTATGGCATTTTTGAATTTCCCTGTAAAATATATACTCGTATAAATTCTGCGTGCTGCTTTGCCCGTTTAATCTTTTGCTATACGGGTAATTATACAAACGGCCATTTGCAAAATAATTTAAGCCGGTTGGCTGATTTTTAGGATCAATGAGCATACCACGCGGTAAAATATTATAGACCCCTTGATCTAATGCAAATGGATCAGGTGTTCCCCTCTGCACAGTAATGCGGTTCAGGGGAATAAGATCCTGTGGTTGCTGGGCCGTTATTGTATCTATACGTGGGAAAAGAATATTACCGAAAATAGGATCGGTATACGGTAGCTGGGTAGTTACCATTTCACCTGTGGTGGGATTCAGGTACACAGGCTTACCCCATAACATGGTATCCCTGTCATTTACCCAGATCTTTGACCCGGGTGCAGAACCGGTATCTGCAGGATTACGCGTGTAGCGGTTAAAATCCCATGGCATAAAATCATGCCCGTCACGGTGCCACTCATAAATTTTTCCCCAATCTTCATATTTATGAACCGGAAGTGAATCATGCGAAAAATTGCAATCAACACGTTTACCGGCATAAGTCACCCCATTTTGTATAAAATACCCATGGCTGTTTGTTAACGCCTGTGGCGGGTTCATGTTATATACCCAACCGCCCGGCTGCGGCCAGCCTGCGTTAGGTACAAGAAATGAGGTACATTTCGGAGCGAAATCATCGCCAAAATCCCATTTACGCCACACATGTTCTGCATAACAATGGCTTGAAGTATTAGGAAATTCTACCAGGTCGTTGATCACACATTGTGTTTTTTGCGAAGGCAGAATAACAACCTTTGGTACAGTCGATGTTATCTGGGCCTTTGGTCCAAGTACCCTTACGCTAATACTACTGGTCAGGTTACAGGGCGGAACACGCACATTAAGTGAAACATTGAAATCGCATTTATCGGGAACATCACGTACAAACTGGTGACCTGGCCACCAGGTGGTTCCAGGGTCAACATTATTTTGCAAAGACGCAGGGTTATCAAAAAGCCAGGTCCATTCTCCGGGTTGCGCCAGTTCTACCGGGGTTTGTCTGAAAAATATCGTAGCATCATGCGGACTTCCAAAACAAGCCGAATCGGCTCTGCGGGTAGTATCTGCATTGGTGTAGGTAGGCGTGATATCAAACACAAAGAAAATATTCTCAGGAGGGTTATCACTAGCGCCCACAGTATACTTTCCTTTACAACCAGTTACATCTTCAATATATAAAGAAGGAAAAAACCTGCCTGGTTTGGTGTAACAATGCTGCACCGTATCGTAATTAATCGAATCAGTAGGCATCACAAAAGGCCTTTGCCTTGTAGTGGTCTGGCCATCTCCAAAATCCCAGGTATACGTTTTTAGATCGGCAAATGCCACGGGAGTTGTATTAAGAAGGGTATAGCACGATTTCATACATCCGCGTGAACCGCTAACTGTAAATGAAGGCGTAAGGTCCTGTTTAATAGTAACCGTTGTTGTAGCTTTAGCTGTATCCTGGCACCCTGAACCATCTTGCACAATCATGGTTATGGTAAAGGTGTTCTGGAACGTGTAGCTATGGGTTGCCTTCTGGCCCGGAATATTATTGGGGGGATTGGGAAGAATGGTTTTTGTCAAATCGCCCCATATGATTTCTACTTTTGTAATATCCCCGTCACCTTTGATAGAAGTGTTTTCAATTTCTGTAACATTACCTATAAAACATTGTGTTCTATTGGTCAGGAGATTAAAACTCGGTTTTGGTGGGGTAATTACGGTTACTTTAGGAATGGTAAGCACCTGTGGAGTAGAGCTCCCCGCAGAATAGATCTTTGCCGTAATGGTTTTATCCCCATTGGTCGTATAAAGATACGTATAGGTTGGTGCATTACCAGTCTTTACCGTAGCTTCCGGAATCCCGTCCCCGTTATAATCAAACTGGATCGAATCAAAAGGAGTCGAAAGATTATTTATTGATGTAGTTGTGAAACTACCCAAACAGATCGGGTCTGGAAAAGTACGCAAATCCTGGGCAGTTGCCTGCTGAATACCAAAACTTGCCGCCATCAGAACATAAAATAATAGTAGTAATTTTCTCATTCTACTTGTTGTTTTTGTTAGCCGGTGTAATTCCTGGGCAGAATCCTCCGGTTTGATTTTTAATTGATAATAATGTGCTAACATATACTTTTAATTTAAATTTTCAAATTATTGTCGCTGGCTTAATCTCAAATTGATCCAGCCTGACCTGGTTTCGGCATCCTTCATGCCTTTTAACTGGTATTTAAATGCATAAACATACGATCCTTCTTCGCAGGTTTTTCCCGTGTAAATATTAACACCCTGCCAGCGGAAGTTTTTATCCCTGCTTTCAAAAACAATATTCCCTTTCCGGTCTGTAATCTTTAAATCATACAACAGCTCATTTTCCAGGGCAATCTCGAACTCATCGTTTTTCCCGTCAACATTAGGGGTAAATACATTAGGGATAAACGGAGCCTCAAATGTTGGGCTTTGCTCTTCTTGCTCATTGTTCACTGGTTGCGAAAGCTGTTTTTCTTCCTGTTTTGTATTTTGTTTGGGTACAATGGTTTCATTCTGGGCATTGGCTTGCTGATCAGGAACCACCAAAGGATCAGTTGGATCTATTGCTTTATCAGGCTGATCCGTATATACCGGTTGGGCAACGCCATTTTCTTTTGTCGGCCTGGCTGGCTGGCTGCTTCTATCCGCGTTTGTTTGGGTTTTTGCAGTTTTTTGTCTTGCAGGAGCCCCTTCATTTTTTAGTTCAGCTGTTACAGCTGCATCCAGTGCTGGTTGAGCAGCAAATGCCTGGGATTCTCCGGGTTCTTCGACAACTGTTTGTTGAATGGATCCTGCCGTGCTTTTATCACTGTTATATAACTTATAGCCTACAAAACCGGCCACGGTCGTTATAAGCACGATAGCCGTTGTAGCAATAACCTTACTGCCAACCAGTACGGTTTTAGTTGCTGAAACAACTGAATTAACAGTTTGAGCGGCAGGCTGTGCCAGCTGTACCTGGTTGCTCACATTTTCCCAGATCCCTGCAGGGGGCTCGGGAGTCATGTTTCCAAGCTCCTGTTTTAACAGTTCATCAATATTTATCTTATTACTCATTGTTCAATTTTTGCTTTCATAAATTTTTGCAGTTCCTGCTGTAATAACACCCTGGCCCTGCTCAACTGCGATTTTGATGTGCCTTCGCTTATTCCCATCATTTCTGCTATTTCTGCGTGTCCGTATCCCTCGATAATAAAGAGATTAAGAACAGTGCGGTAACCGGGGGCCATCTCATTCATCACCTTCAATATCTCTTTCTGGGTCATGCGCTCCACCGTAAAATCGTGATGGGGCTTTTGTACTGCTGCATCTACATCACTATGGTACATGTGATTTTTGTTAATGCGGTAAAATTCCAATGCCGTATTTACAAAGATCCGCTTCATCCATCCTTCAAAAGAACCATTGTAGCTATACTGGTCTAATTTTGTGAACACCTTTACAAATCCATCCTGCAAAATATCCTTCGCCTCATCCAGATTGCTGCTATACCTCACACATACGCCATACATAACCCGCGAATAGGAATCATACAGTTTCTTTTGCGCTGTGCGATCCCCATGTAAACAATCGTTGATCAGGTCTTTCTCACTTTTTTTATCCACGTTTTTAGCCGGTTAAGTGTCAGATGTAAGAAATGGTTTTAAGGTTGCAAAGCCCTGCTTTATTTGTTAAAACTTTCTTTATGCAACGCAATTAATGCATTATTTATCTAACTTAGCAATTACTCCGCAAACGGCAACTCATTGAAAAACAGGATACACTATTTTATTCTTATATGCTGGCTGATAATGAGTAGCAACGTTTCGGCTCACGTCAAGGATTCGAGCGACATTACTACCGGGTTTATCAGTAATTCGGGCCAATGGGACAATCCTTCCAGGTTTGTATTGAACTTAAATGCTGCAGAGGTTTATTTTGAGAAGAATGCATTTCAGTATTTTTTTGAAAATGAGAAAGACGTTGCCGACTTTTTTAGTCATAAACTGAACCCTCATTTGTTCAAATCGGGTGTCATCAAACGGCATGCTGTCCGAATGGAATTCGAAGGTGGCAATGAAGACGCCAGGTTAACAGGGGAAAACGAACAAAAACACCGCATCAATTTTTTTGTAGGGGATGACCAGTCCCGCTGGAAAACTGATGTGAGGCAATATCACTCCATTTTTTACAAAGCCCTTTATCAGGGAATAGATGCAAGGGTTTATCATGGCACCTCCAATAGCCTGAAATACGACTTTTACGTGGCACCTCATGCTTCGGTGGAAGCCATAAAAATGACATACTCGGGGGCCAATCGTTTATTCCTCAAAAATGGCAATCTCAATATTAATACGGGTGTACATAACTGGATCGAAACAAAACCCTATGCGTACCAACGCATAAATGGCGTGCAGCATGAGGTAAAGTGTGAATTTATCTTAAAAGAGAATACCGTTAGTTTCAGGCTGGGTGCCTACGATCCCTCAGAAGTGCTGGTAATAGACCCCAGGCTGATATTCAGCACGTACAGCGGCAGTAACGTTAACAATTTTGGTCACACAGCCACATATGATGACAAAGGGAACTTATATACCGCAGGCATCGTTCGTAACCCAAGCAGTTTTAATGGAGGTAAATACCCGGTTACAGCCGGTGCCTTCCAAACGGTATGGGGCGGTGGCGTGGGAGAATGGCCGCAGGCTTCTCTTCCATGCGATATCTCTATCAGCAAATACAATAATGACGGAAGTGCGCTTTTGTATGCTACATACCTTGGCGGGAGGCTAAACGATTACCCTGTGAGTCTTGTTGTGGATAAGCATGAACAGCTGATCGTACTGGGTGTTACTTTATCGCCTAACTTTCCGGTAAGCAGCAATGGTTTTGATAAAATAAAAAACGACAGCTTCGACATTGTGGTAACACGTTTTACAGCAGACGGAAGTGCATTGGTTGGGTCTACCTACCTGGGCGGCAATGGCATTGACGGATTAAACAGTGCTGATACTTTGCTCATGAACTATTCAGACGAATTCAGGGGTGAAGTGCAGGTTACAACAGGGGGAAATGTAATTCTTGTATCTTCAACATGGTCATCTAACCTCCCCGTTACCAGCAATGCATACCAAAGTACTGCTGGAGGTAAGCAGGATGGTGTGATCGCCATATTTGACAGCGCGCTTACAACTATTAAACGGTGTACTTATTTTGGCAAAAGCAACCAGGATGCCTTGTATTCTTTAGACATTGACGCAAGTGGAAATATTATTGTTGCCGGTGGCACACAAAGTACTGATTTCAGTCCTAACCCTGGGTTTACTGCTGCAAACTACAGGGGCGGCATCACAGATGCATTCATAGCAAAGTTCAACCCTACCCTTACTTCGGCTACATCCATGAGGTATTGGGGCAGCGAGGCTTATGACCAGGCTTATTTTGTAAAGCTTGATCCCCAGCAGAACATCGTAGTAATGGGGCAGGCATTTGATAGCGTAAGCGTAACACCCGGGGTTTACAACAATAGCAGCGGAACCATTTTTGTTACACGTTTCAGCCCGGATCTTAATACGGTATTATCATCAACGCGGTTAGGCAATTCCATTGCCAATAACGCTTTACCGCCCAGCGCATTCGTGGTTGACATCTGCGGGCAGATCTATGGTTCTGTATGGGGCGGGATCAACAACGGGTCGCGCTACTCGGAACTGGATCATTCATTTAAAAGCACCACAAGTTCTTTGCCGGTAAGTGCAGACGCGATCCAACCCAATACAGACAACAGCGATTTCTGGTTTTTTGTATTAAGCCCTTCCATGGATAATTTAGTGTATGCAACCTACTTTGGTGAATTTGGGGAAGGCGACCACGTAGATGGAGGCACCAGCAGGTATGACAAACGGGGCATTATTTATCAATCGGTTTGCGCCAGCTGTGTCAGGGGCAAATCGGGTTCTTTCCCTACAACTGCCGGCAGCTTTTCGCCTCATAATTTAAGTAAAGATTGCAGCAATGCCGGGTTAAAGCTTGATTTCAGAAAAAGCAATACACTGACTGCCGATTTTAAGATCACCCCGCGCAACGGGTGCACCGATTCACTTTTCGTGTTTCAGAACACCTCGTTCAACGGTAAATACTTTTACTGGTACCTCGACAACGTTCTTGTTGATGTTGCCATAAATGCCGATACCAATTACCGGTATTCAAAAGTGATCAACACCAGCGGACCTCACTCGATGAAACTTGTTGTTATTGATTCCGTGAGATGCAACACCAGGGATTCTATAACAAAAACATTTAGTGTGCTTAGAGGCGGCAATGCAAGCTTCACGGTTGTAAAAGATACCTGTTCGCCTGTTTTTTATTTTAAGAACACCAGCTCTGTTGTAAACAACGAAACAGTTCCGTTCACCTGGTATTTCGGTGATGGAAACACCAGTAAATTACAAAACCCGGTACATACTTTTGCCGACAACGGCACTTTTGATGTAAAACTCATCATCAGCGAAGGCGGTGCGTGTGCTGATACTGCTGTACAAAGTATTACTAATGATACCACCGATTATAAACTGGTGGTTGATTTTTCTCCATCAGACACTTTACGTTGCGAAGCTTCGATGGTTAATTTAAGAAGCACGGGGGTTAACGGGCTTTCTTTTGACTGGTACATTAACGACACCCTTGTTAAAACTGCATCAACCGCATTTGATACCCTCTTTTTTAAAGGTGAGTACACCGTTAAGCTTGTGGTTAGTGATTCTACCACTTGTGTTAAAAAAGATTCGGCACAAAAGACGTTTTATGTGCTGCCCGATACGTATCCTGATTTTGAAACAAAAAGTGACAGTTGTGTGGTAGGGGTTAAATTCACAAACCTGTCGCTCATTATGCCGGGTGACACGGCTGCTTATTACTGGGAATTTGGCGATGGCACTTTCAGTTCAGATTCTGCTCCTTTTCATAAATATGCCGATACAGGAACCTACATGGTGGTGCTTACAGCAAACAAAAATTTCCCTTGTAACCACAGCATGATCAAGCCGGTTACTGTAAACTATAACTCCTCAACTTTGCACGCTGGGTTTAGTGTAATACCGGCTTCCTTATCAATTTGCGAGCCCGGCATTTTTACCATTACCAATAAAAGTTACAACAACACAAAAAATTACTGGCATGTGAACGGCAGTCTTGTGGATAGCGTTAATGTCGACTTTACCGACACCATTACGGTTTCGGGAACAACAGAAATCAAACTTGTGATTTACAACCCGGCTACCTGTATTTCTTATGATACTTCCATAAAGATCATATCCAGCTATCCTTCTGCCGAAGCTGCATTCTCTGTTAAACGCGACAGCTGTTCTGCCAACATGATTATTACCAATGGAACAAGCTCTAAAAGCCTGGTTCCACCAAGGTATTACTGGCAGTTTGGTGATGGAGACACGTCAACCACAGAAAATCCCGTGCATGAGTATGGAAGTGACGGCACTTACCTCATTACCTTAATAACAAACGCCAATACGCCTTGTGCTGATACGGCCACGCGATCAATCGATTACAGGGGAAACGCCCATGTATTATGGGCCGATATTGTGCTTAAAGATTCGATGCTGTGTACACCTGCATACATCAATGCTGCCAGAACAGGGGTGAATGGAAAACAGTTTTATTGGCTATTGGATAATGCTTTAGTAAGTACAGACAGTGTTTACATTGATACGTTGACCACAGCAGGTAAATATAGCCTTAAGCTTGTGGTAATTGACAGCAATTCTTGTGAAGTAATTGATACCATTGAAAAGAATGTATATGTAAGTTTGTTTGCTTCGGCCGACTTCGTAATGAGGCGCGACAGCTGCTCCCTGGATGTTGAGTTTGTTAACTTATCGGCAACAGGCAGTGTTCCTTTTACCTGGCATTTTGGCGATGGGGACAGCAGCAAAGAGTTGAGCCCCAAACACACTTACCTGGAAACAAATACATACACCGTTTCGTTAATTTACAGCCCGGGCACTTTTTGTGCCGATACAGCAGAATACATCTATTACATTGATGGCGATTCGGCCCGGGAAGTAAAGATCCCCAACGTGTTTACCCCAAACGGGGATGGCATTAACGATTGCTACAGCATAACCGGTGTAAGTGAAAAATGTGACGAGTTTTTCATAAAAGTATATAACCGCTGGGGTCTGGTGGTTTATGAGAACACTAATGGCAACAATTGCTGGAACGGCAAGGGCCAGAGCGGGACTGATTTACCCCAGGGAGTTTACTACTATGTGCTGATGATCAGGAAAAAACAAGGGTACACGCTTGATGACCATGGCACCATCACACTGATCCGGGAATAAAAACTGTGGCTGGTGGTCTGCTGAATATTATTTATTGAAAGATGATCAGCTTCTGAAAAGAATGTCTTTTATATTCAATTGAAGGTTCACATGGCCGTTAAAGTAATTCTCTTCAATGGTGTAACAGATATCGAACGAGATGCCTTGTGAAACCTTATCATAATGCTCACCTAAACCAAATGCGATCGCCTTAAAAATACGGCCCCCTTCTTCCTGGGTAATGCTCATTTTTAAGTGGTTATTTCCAACAATCATTACATCACCCACATCCCACACATTTTTGCTCATGAACATCGGGCTCATATTGCCCGGACCAAAAGGTGCGAACTGCTTCAATACGTTGAAAAACTTTGGCGTAATTGCCCTTAAAGGAATCTCGGCATCATATTCAATTTCGGGGGTCAGGCTCCGCTCTTCAATGTTTGTTGAAACGATGCGTTCAAATTTTTCACTGAACGGTTTAACATTTTCAAGCTTTAAGGTTAAGCCTGCGGCATGGGTATGGCCACCATATTGCTCCAGCAGATCGCTACACTCCTCAATTGCACTATATAGATCAAAGCCATCCACAGAACGCGCACTTCCCGTTGCCAGTCCGTTGCTTTCTGTTAAAATAATCGTTGGCCTGTAATATTTTTCGATAAGCCTTGATGCTACAATGCCTATAACACCCTTGTGCCAGGCATTATTGAACAATACCGTTGATTTGCGTTCGGCAAATTGCTCATCGTGTTTTATAATTTCAAATGCCTGTTGCGTAATATCACTGTCAAACAGCCTGCGTTCCGTATTATGCTGGTTAACCAGCTCGGCAATTTCTTTAGCCGATGCATAATTTTCCGAGGTCATTAAACGTACCGAATCCTTGGCATCGGCAATACGCCCGGCAGCATTAATCCTGGGTCCTATAAAAAACACCACATCAGTAACCCCGTACTCCGGTTTTTCGGCATATGCTTCAAGCAAGGCTTTTAAGCCATTGTTCGGATTCGACTTCAGCTTTTTTAATCCATGATGCACCAGGATGCGGTTTTCATCCAGGATGGGAACAAGGTCGGCTGCTACGCTGATCGCCACCAGGTCAATGCACTTTTCAACCTCAGAAAAAGGGATATTATGTTTTTGGGCATAGGCCTGGATGAGTTTAAAACCAATGCCACAGCCCGAAAGCTCTTTAAAAGGATACTTGCAATCGTGTTGTTTAGGATTCAGAACGGCTGATGCTGCCGGAATTTCATCGCCAGGTAAGTGATGGTCGCAAATAATAAAATCCACGCCTTTTGTTGTGGCATGATTAACGCGGTCAATTGATTTAATCCCGCAATCAAGCGCAATGATCAGTTTAAAATCGTGTTCGGCCGCCCAGTCTATTCCCTTAAAAGAAATTCCGTACCCTTCCGTGTAACGGTCGGGGATATAAAAATCTATATCGGCATAAATAGATTTGAAGAATGAGTAAACAGTGGAAACCGCTGTGGTTCCATCCACATCATAATCGCCATAAACCAGGATCTTTTCGTTTTTAGCCAATGCCTGTTCAATGCGGATAATGGCTTTATCCATACCAAGCATCAGGAAAGGATCATGAAGATCCGCATACTGTGGCCTGAAGAATTTTTTAGCGATCTCAAAATTATTGATGTTGCGTTGAACCAAAACGCCTGACAATATTTTATTTACATTAATAGCTGAAGAAATTTTTTCAACAGTTTCTTTGTCGGGTTGATTTTTAGGAATCCAGCGCTTCGTCATTTATTCCTGCGAATTTATTAAAATTAGCCCAAAAACTCTATACAATTGTTGCGCTCATGCTAATTGGCTAAGTTTGCCCATGGCTTTTATACTATGTATTGAAACCGCAACCCCCGTTTGCTCCGTTGCTTTATTTGAAAACAATACCCTGCTCAGTCTTTATGAAATAAAGGATGGAAATACACATGCTTCGGCACTAACCGGTTTAATCAAACAATGTATGGATGAGGCTAAAATAAGTTTTAGTCAATTAGATGCCATTGCAGTAAGCAAAGGGCCCGGCTCTTATACCGGCCTCCGGGTTGGAATAGCCACTGCCAAGGGTTTATGCTATACATCCAAAAAGCCCCTGATCGCTATCGGTACGTTAAAAAGCCTTGCAAACATTTTCATGTTAGAAAACCCGGGTTACACCGGGCTGATCTGCCCAATGATCGATGCCCGGAGAATGGAGGTATATACCGCACTCTACAACCATGAATTAAAGGAGCTAAGCCCTGTTGAGGCAAAGATCATCGATAGCTCCAGCTATGCAGAAGAATTAGCACACAGCCGCATTGCTTTTTTAGGGAGCGGATCAGAAAAATGCTCAGAAACCATTACCAGTGAAAATGCCCTTTTTACTTATGCCATTTGCAGTTCAAAAGGTATGGGGATATTGGCGCATGAAAAATTCATGGCTAAGGAATTCCAAGACCTCGCTTATTTTGAACCTGATTATTTAAAAGAGTTTGTAGGAAAAAAAGGGGACTAAATAGCGCCCATCACGATCATTTCTTCCATGGTAGGGCTTGCACTGCCACCTGCTTTCTCAAGTGTGATGGCAAATGCCTGGGCTGAAGGAAAATCTTTCATTTTCATCATTGCCCCTGCAATCCCTTCAACCGGAAGCATTCCTGCATCAACCGGTTTCCCATCAACTATTGCCCAAAGCTGGTATTGTTTGCCTTCGGCAGGTAAAGGAAGGCTTTTAACATCAATATAAACCTGGCTGTTTTGCTTATTCCAGTAAATAACGGCAAGGCTTTCCGGTGATTTTGGCAATCCTTTCATCATCACACGTGTCATGTCCGGATTACCCATCACAGCCATGCTGTTGTTCATGTCGCTAAGCTTAACCTGGTTTGTTTTAAGGTTATCGGCAAGCACATTTTTCTCACTATTAAGAGCAATAACCTGCTCGTTCGCGGCTTTCCATTTATTATAAAATACCACATTACCTATAATGCTTAAGCCTAGCAGCACAATGCTTGCCGCGGCCATGTAGCGCACCATCGGTATGATCCTGGCACCACCATGATCTGGTGTTGCGGAAACAAATACATCGCCACTTTCCAAGGCATCAATTTTATCAAATATTTTTGATTTTGTAGATGCTTTTGGTGCTGCTGCATGTGATCCTGCATAATTATTTAAAGACGACTGGATCTCTTCAAGCTCATCCTTCACCTCAGGATAAAGCGAACACATGCGTTCAACGTCTGCTGCCTCTTCCTGGCTGCAGAAACCTAAAGCATAGCTTTCTAAAATTCCGCTCGATATGTATTCGCTTGTGTTCAATTTATTTTAACTTTCATTACGTCTCTTAAATGCAACATTGCAGCCCGGACACGCGTTTTTACAGTGCCCAATGGAATTTCTAACTCCTTCGAGACTTCATCATGCGTGTAGCCTTCAAAATAAATTTTATCGATTAATATTTTATGTTCAGGCTTTAAACTCCTTACTACATCTTTTAAACCGATGTGGTCGATTTTCATCTCCACTTTATTCTGTCTGTCTACAACACTTACGTAATCTTCAATATTCTGGTTTTGTGATTCTTTTCTGAAATTTTTTGACCGGGCTTCGTCAATGGCAGTATTCCTGCAAATATTAAGCATCCACGTAAAAATGGTACCCTTGGAAGCGTTATAGCTGTCAATGTTCTTCCAGATCTTTACGAAGGCTTCCTGCAATACATCATTGGCTATTTCTTCGCCATCAATCACTCTTTTTATCACACCAAATAATGCGTTCGAATAATTATCATACAGATAACTAAACGCATCCTTGCTTTTGCTTTTAAGGGCATTAACAAGCTCCTGTTCGTTTTGATATGAAAGAGGTGCCTTAATAATTCAAATGTATTTAAAAAAACTTAAGAAAAAAGCTAACGGTGCGATAAATACAGGCGTTAAACTAAACCGCTGAGATCAGCTGTTAATAGAACCTCGGGCAACGAATGGCTTTACCACTTGGCTTACCACCCCTTGATCCGCCAGCGCCACCTTTGGTTTTACCCAGCGTGTATGAAGCGGTTAAACCATATATAAAATAAATATCGTTTACTTTCAATGCTGCTAAACCCATTTTACCACGAAGATCGCCCGGGTTGTTGTTTGCCACTGAACGGGCATAATAATACCTTGTAACATCAGGAAACGGGGTAGTGGAAGGATCAACATACACATCACTTCCTCCGATATCATCAATATATGAGGTGGTGGTGTAACGCATCCCAAACTCAAAGCCAAGCTGGATTTTATGCGATACATAGTACCTGAACCCTATGCCCATAGGAACGGCAATTGCCGTTTGGGAATAAGCCACGCCTGATAATTGAAGTTCTGCGGTACTTTGCAAAGTGCCGTTAAATTCGCTTTTAGGCTGAAAATAAAAGCCCCCAACCCCTAAGAACAAATATGGAATAAACGGATTGGCAAATCTTCTGCCCCTGTTGCGGTCTTCCAATAAATTAAACTCGGCCTGTAAAGACCCTTCGATAATGGTTGACTCAAAACTCCAGTTGCGTTGCTGTTGCCAGGTGCTTTCGCTCAATTGGTCATCACCGCTCACCACTGCATATCCGCCAAAAGCTTTTAAAGCCAGGCGGTCGGTTAAGCGGTAACGAACAAATGCACCAAAAGCAGGCCTTATGGTTGTAGGCTCAACCTCATTAACCACATCACCGTAATAATAAGAACCGCCAAGCAGCAAGCCCACATCTACCTTTTGGGCAGAAATTGTTTTTGCAGCTGTTATTAGAAATAAGATAACAAATAAGCGAAATGGTATTCTCATAGTGAGTGATTGAGTTACAGCAAAACTACGTAAATTATTAACAATAACAATAATAAGCTGTGCAAAAGTGGTTTTATATATTTCTGTTATCTACCCCCCACATGAGTTTTTTTCTCAGGGTGGTTAAATAATTATCGTCATTATACCTGATCAGTTTAAACGTGAAATTTGCTTTTTTGATGGCCAGCTGAACATTTTGGTTAATGGTTTCCGACCTTGAATCGAGCGAAACCAGGTAACTCGTTGCCCTTCCTTCAATTTCGAAGGATAATACGTTTTCATCTGAAATTACAATAGGCCTCACGTTCAGGTTATGCGGTGCAATTGGCGTGATTGCAAAGCTGGAGCTGCTTGGATACATAATTGGGCCCGCGCAGCTTAATGAATAACCGGTTGAGCCGGTTGGCGATGAGATGATAAGGCCATCGCTCCAATATGAGTTCAGGAACTCTCCATTGATGTATGTATGAATAATGATCATGGATGAACTGTCCTTTTTATGAATAACAAAGTCGTTCAGCGCATATTTAGCTCCTTCAAAAAGTTCTCGGTTCGACTCCAGCTGAAGCACTGCGCGGCTGTCGATCGAATAGTGGCCTCTTGATAAATTCTCTAATGCCTTCCTCACATCGTTCATGCTAACCCCGGCTAGAAAGCCAAGCCGCCCGCTATTTATACCAAGTACGGGTATTTCCAGGTCTTGTATATAAGTGAGGGTGTCGAGGATGGTTCCATCGCCCCCGATACTTACCACATAATCTACCTTATGTATTTTTAACGAGGCATAGCTTTCGAATGTGTCGGTTTGCTGGATACGCAGTTGTGCTTGTTTGCATTGAATAAGAAAACTTTCCTCCACGTAAAACTCAATTTCATTTTCATGGAGGTAATCAAACAGGTCTTGTAGCTGCTGCTGGTATTCTTTTTTATAAACCCGGCCGTAAATAGCGAGTTTCATAGGTTAAGTGTTAATGTATTTGATCAGCCAGTTAAGGCGATTGTCCATGTCTCCTTTAATATCACTGAGCTGGTGTACAGATTTAAGGTAATATCCAAAACGCTCAAGTGCATGCAACACGCTTTTAATTTCAACGGTATTGAATTTAAGCGAGATCTCCAGTTTTTGGTTGTCGAGGTTGCGGATAAACACATCGGTTATTTTGCAATCATTCTGCTCTGTTATCCTTGATATTTCGGTTAAGGAATAATCGCGCGGGAACATTTCAAGGGTAACAATTGCACCGGGCATTGTAACTGCCGTGTTTTTCGTATATGACCTCAACAGGTCTGTAAGAGAAATAGCACCCAGGTATGCCTGGTTAACATCGCAAACTGCAATGGTTGTAGCCTGGGCATCACTCATTATTTTTACGATCTCAAATAAATGGATATCGGGAGGAATAAAAAGGGTACTATTATCCATCGCCATTCCCACTGTTTTTTCCCTTGCTTTATCTGCTTTGTTAAAACGGAGGTACCCAACCAGCTTTCCTTGTTCAACCACGGGCATCTCTGTTGCCCTGGAATCAACCATAAAACTTAAAGCTGCTTCACACAGGTCGCTGCGTTTAAGTGGTATGATCTGGTCTGACAATAATTCTGAGGCTATCATTTTCCAAGTTGTTTTAAATAAAACTTATCTGCTATGGCATTAAACTCCAAAGGCTTTTCCATCATAGGAGCATGACCACATTCATTTAAGAAATGAAGTTCTGAATCGGGAAGAAGTTCATGAAATTCTTCTCCAACATTGGGTGGGGTAATTGTATCGTTAGCGCCCCATATCAGGCATACAGGAACTTTAATGTTCGGGATATCCTTGCGCATATTATGCCTGATGGCTGATTTTGCCATGGTTAATATCCGTAACACTTTTAACCTGTCATTTACGGTATCATATACTTCATCAACAAGATCATCCGTTGTGGCTTTCGGATC
Source organism: Bacteroidota bacterium (assembly GCA_040385895.1). Lineage (GTDB taxonomy): Bacteria > Bacteroidota > Bacteroidia > UKL13-3 > UKL13-3 > UBA6183. Next base: position 3,870 of record JAZKGM010000251.1, on the reverse strand, counting down.
ATAAAATGTCAGCTCGATCTTGCTCCTGATAAATGCTTTATCTCCCTTTTTGGGATAGTTTCCTCCCATTGCATTTTCATACAACCCACTGCTGCCCGTTAATAGTAATGTTTGTACCTTTTCAGGGTGTTTTTTGTAATAAACCAGGCCAACATGGCCTCCCAATGAGTTTCCTAAAAGATTAACTTTTGCATAACCTTTATGTTGAACAAACTCGTGTATAAAATTGGCAAGCCCTTCAACACTTAATGTTAAAATATTCATCTCAAAGATGGGCATCAGCGGGATCACTACCTTATACTTCTTTGAAAAATGTTCGGTAACTTCTTTCCAGTTACTTAATGCGCCAAATAAACCGTGGAGTAACAAAAGCACATCGCCTTCACCTTCTTCTATGTATTTGTATTTACCTTCTTGTTTTATTTCAATGTCCATTTGCTACAGTCAGGATTTGTACCAAAGATAGAAAAATAAACTTATCTTAAGTGTTGTTTGACTATTTCAGTGTAATTTTTAATTATGGTAAGTCCATGCTCTGTAAGGCATGATTCGGGATGAAACTGAATGCCGAATAAAGGAAGGCCGGAATGTGCCAGCGCCATTACTTCTTCATTTAAACCGGAGGCGATAGTGGTTATAGGCTGTTTAACACCTGTAAGGATAAGAGAATGATAACGGGTAACCCTAAAATTGCAGGGGATATGATTAAATAATTCATGATCATGATGACGTACCTCGTCTACCTTACCATGCCTGGGCAAGCTTGCTTTTACGAGTTCAGCGCCAAAAAATTCGCCTAAAGCCTGGTGGCCTAAACACACCCCAAGCATTGGTTTGCGTTGATGGTGGCGGGTGATAAAATCCATCATTAATCCGGCTTTAGCAGGTGTTTCAGGTCCGGGAGATAAAATGAACGCATCAAATGTTTTTATGAATTCATCGCTTTTTAAATCGATATGATCATTTCTGATTACGAAACATTCCACACCACATTGCCTCACATAATCGGCAAGCATATGGGTGAAGGAATCGTAATTATCAATGAGAAGGATTTTCATTGCAGTGCTTTCTGATACACTTTTAAAGTGGCTTCTGCATGTTTTTTCCAGGTAAAGCCCTCCACCTTTGCGTATCCTTTTTGTATCAAATGACCCTTTAATGTTTCATTTTCAAGAACTGATAATATGGCTTGTGCCAATTGCTCTGCATCAGCACAGTCTGCATATAAAGCAGCATTGCCGCCAACTTCAGGTAAGCTTGTACGATTGCTTAATATAACAGGAGTACCCGCTGCAAATGCTTCAAGTGCCGGAATTCCAAAACCTTCATATAAACTGGGAAATACAAAAAGCCGGGCATGCTGATAGCCATATTTAAGGGCCGCATCCGTCAACTGTTTTTGAAGCACGAAGTCTGTAATATGAAGTGAACTCATCAAATCCTTTTCTGAGGTATTAAATGGTCTGCCTCCTGCACAGAACAGATACAGGTCTTTATGGATCAAATGTACTTTGGCAAAACTATTCAGTAAGGTCTCAAAATTTTTATACCCACCCCGCTCGCCTGTAAAAAGTATGTACTTTCCCGGGAAAAACCCCGGATCAATTCCGGTAAGGGGTAAAGATTGGGCAAGCGGAATTACATGAACAAGCTCTTCTTTTACAAAAGGATAAATGTTCAACAAATCCTTCTTCGTATATTCGGATACAACAATAATCTGGTGCGCCACACGAAGATTTTTTTCTTTGATCTTCGCGATTTGTCTATATTGATTATTAACGGGATAGCGTTCATGAATAAGATCATGCACTGTAAATACCAGTTTCGTTTTAGATCCGGCCAAACTTTTTAAATAATAATCTGCATAAAAACTGGGATGAAAGATATCTACCTCGTTTTGTATTAACCGTTTATTGGTTTTAAAATGAGAATAATTGCCATATATTTTACGTATCAGCTTCCCCTTTAGAGGGAAGTTAAACGGCTTAAGAAAAGAGCTGATATGCGGAAAAAGCTCAACTAAATATTCGTTTTCGGAGTATCCGCAATCAAACAATAATTCATTTTGGGTTCGATCCTTTACATATCTTATTAATTCAGTAAATATGCGTGAAACACCGCCAAAACGTTGTCTGAAAAATATTTCATCATCATAAAGAATACGCATTAAATCTAAGGAGCAATTAGTTTTTACTATTCAAACCAGGGTTTATTTACATTATGAATAGATTATCAAATAAACCATTTTAACATGATTAAAAAAATAATTAAGAGTGCCGCTTAGTTCTTTATCTAAACTTTATTTAATCTTGGAACAATGGCTTCGGAGGTCGACCGGGTTACTAAGCGTCTTAAAGAAATCTCATTTCCGTTTAACCGTGTAAAAATAGTGCCGGGGTTTATTGAGGAGACCATAAAATTTCATAATCTCCCAACAAAAATCTGCTTTACATATAGTGCACCAACCCTGCCTGTGAATGGCTTCATCCATAATGTATGATTACGACTGATTTTCTAAAGAGCTAAAGAGGTATTCTTACTAAATTGAATTTCCTATAATGGGTTTAAGCCATTATTGCATCATTAAAAAGATAGCATAATTAACTACGTGAAAGCAGCAGGTGATCACTTTGCGTTTTACTTTTTAACGTTGATCTAAAGATGTTATATAATCCGTATTTATAGAGCCTGGAAGAACATTTTATTGCCACCTTATTCAGTTGCTTTTTGGATAATACATGGTAATCAAGACCATTAGTATACAGGTTTGCTCCTAATTTTTGGGCGACAACCTGAAGTGCTCTTTTGCTATAAATAGAAATGTGTTGCCCATGACTAAATCCGTAGTACCACCAGCTTTTATCAGGAACACTTGCCGGTGCCAATAAGGTTGAAAATATTATTGTATCGCTATAACCGAACATCTTATTTATTTCTTCAACAGGATCTGAAAGGTGTTCAAAGACCTCAAATGCAGTTATTGCTTCATATTTTTTATGCTCCTTATGCTCAAAGCCCCTTGCTAAAAGATTAGTTGTATATTGATCAATCCAGTAAAAATCAAATCCAATATCCCTCATCATTCTGGTAAACAAACCATAGCCTCCGGCATAATCCAGATAAGGTTTTTCTTTATTCAATGAAAGGAAAATTAAACAGGTAACCCTTTTTCTCAAAATTTCATTTCGTACTACAATGCCTGTATCATTAATATTCATGGGGCTTTCATAAGATTCATCAAGCCAGTACGGTTCCTCTGTTTGAATAAACAGGCATGAATTGCACCTGTTATAAGCAACTTCATATTTGTTTAAAATAGTCGCTTTAAATACCTGTGTTGTAGACTGCTGACAAATTTTACATTTAATTTCCATTAAACACTGCATTAGTTAACCAAACCCTTTTTCGCTCTTTCAGCGAAGGATAGATTTCAAAGAAGTGGCGAATTTAAGATTTTTAATGATCATAAACGGGCTTATCAAAAGATTAACCATTAAAAAACTTAATCCATATATTTTAATTATTTTCATCCAGCTTAAGCCCCTTCTACCCAAAACCAAAGATAAATAATCCATGTTCACCCGGTACTGTTTATCTTTCATGTTGTTAACGATCTGCTTATACTTAACAAATGAATATCCCAGTTCTTTGACAGCTTGAAACAGCATTTCAACTTCATCAATAAAATAGATAGAAGCCCAGTATTTATTCCAGTTCTGTTTAATACCCACACCTGCATGTACAAAATTTTCATTTAGAAAAACAGCCCCACCAGTTGAAGCGGCATATAATGCAAGCGCCTGTGGACCTACATATTTTTTGCTTCCATATTGGTCAACAAAAAACCCTTTAAGTATACCGTTTCTGAAT
>JAZKGM010000250.1:6862-21144 GCA_040385895.1 Bacteroidota bacterium | reverse complement strand
ATTGTTTCGCTAAAGGATCTATAATCAATACTGTAGTACAAGTCTAAAACATTAATAAATTTTATTGCATTCTCATGTTTATAAATTTTAAGTAAAATGTCCCGTTGTTTTTCTTTACTATCAAGAAAAATGAATTGTGCGGCAAAATATTCTTGAAGAGACTTATGAGACCATTTATAGTATATTCCATCAATTGTAAATAGAGGAACTGTACTAATTAAGTCTTTTAATAAATCTGATTCTTTAAAGCTAATCCCACTAACATAAGTTTTTGCATCTTTTATTAAATCTAATATTTCGTCTTTTGTGAATTCGATCTTTCCTTTTATCAAACAGTTATAGCCAATATGACGTAGAACTCTATGGAATTCATCAACATCAAGTTTGCAAAATTTTTCCCTTGCAAATGAATCTCCTTTTGTCAAATCATGAGATTCAAATAATGCATCATAAACTTGTCTATAAAATATATGCTTTTTAATTGGTATAGTGTGTTTATGCTCGAATGCTGCGAACAATAAAGATACTAATAATGGATTAGTAATAAATTCATCAATATTATTATAAGTTTTGCCTTGCAGCTTTTTTATCAGCTCTTTTGAAAGATTGCCATTGCCATCATACCTTCGTAATAAATCAAATGCTTGATTCTTAGCAAGGGGTTTTACACTAAACCCTTTAAAATCGCCAAAAGCTGACAACGCAGATTCTGGTCTAGATGTTAATATAAAGAGGTTTTTTCCTGCCTTATTTATGAATTTTTGAATTTGCTCGGTAGCTTCAACTCTATTCTCGGTTGGTATTTCATCATATCCATCAAACAAAAAAACAAAATTTCCTTGCTGAATTAATCTTAATATAAAGTCTTTATCTAAATCTTTTGAAATTGAATTTATTTGGTCCATTATTTCTTGAATAATGTCTTTAGATTTTGATATTCGCCTTAATTCTACCAAAATTGGTATTCCTACAGCTTCATCTATAACAGATAAAAAAATCTTTTTTAACAATGTTGATTTCCCCATTCCAGCTGTATCTGTTATAAGTATTCTCTCATAAACTGGAAGAAAGTTTTTATCAAATCGGTCAATAGTAAATTGCTCTTGATCGGTGTTTTCCAATGTTAAAGGGATATATAGATCTTTCAGTAACCGTTGTTGATTATGAAAAACTATAGTGTTCATTATGGAGTATTTTTCGTATGACCTAGTAAGATATTCATTGAATTTATCTTCAAATATTGACTCAATCTTATTTACTTTTAGCTTCAGTCCTTTTGCAATATCTGCAAGTTTAGGTTTAACAAATATTTCGGTAATTGCAGAAACTAAAGGTGTTGCTGTCATCAATATATTCTTAGCTAATTCGGATTTTTCCATAACAATGAATTAAAAGTTAACAAGCTCCTCCAGCTCCTTTTTAAACCGTTCTTTCGGCATAAAGTTCTTTTCCAGCTCTACGTTAAATGGTACGGGCGAATCCAGGCTTCCGCTGCGTTTTACCGGTGCATCCAGGTATTTAAAACAATGTTCTGCAATATGCGCAGCGATCTCCGCGCCTATCCCGCCTGTTAATGTATCTTCATGTAAAATGAATGCCTTACCTGTTTTTTTCACACTGCGTTCTACCGCTTCTTTGTCCCAGGGTAATAGCGTTCTCAGGTCTATGATATCAGCATCGATACCGGTTTCGCTGCAATGCCTGCTGGCCCAATGCACGCCCGCACCATAGGTAATAATACTCACTTCGTTTCCTTCTTTCACCAGACGGGCTTTGCCCAGTTCAATTTCATAATAATCATCATACACTTCTTCTTCCAGCTCCACCGAACGGTACAAAGCTTTATGTTCAAAAAACAATACCGGGTTGGGATCTGAAATGGAAGCAGCCAGCAACCCTTTTGCATCCGATGGTGTGCTTGGATAAACCACTTTTAATCCGGGCACATGAAAGAACCAGGCTTCGTTGCTTTGCGAATGGAAAGGCCCTGCGCCCACGCCTGCTCCTGTTGGCATCCTTACCACCACATCGGCATTCTGTCCCCAGCGGTAATAGCTTTTGGCCAGGTTATTTACGATCTGGTTAAAACCCACGCTCACAAAATCAGCAAACTGCATTTCCATCATGGCTTTCATGCCTTTAATGGATAAACCATAAGCTGCACCAAGAATGGCGCTTTCACACAAAGGCGTATTGCGCACACGGCCTTTGCCAAACTCTTCCACAAATCCCTGCGTGATCTTAAACACGCCTCCGTATTCGGCAATGTCTTGCCCCATCAGCACCAGGTTCTCATGTTTCCGCATGCTTAGTTTCAACCCATCACTTATGGCATCCACCAGGCGTTTTTTGCTTTGGTTGCTGCTCACCGGTGCAATGGTTACATGTTGCAGGTTTCCATGATCGGTTGCCGTTTGTTGCGGAGCAGGGGCATACACATCTGCTAATTCTGTTGCAGTATCAGGGGTAATATCAGGCTCTGCCTGCACCTTTTCAACACCTTCTTCTATTTCTTTTTTAAACTCTGCACGGAACGAAGCGATCAGCTCATCGGTTAAAATACCTTCTGCCTTTAACCATGCTTCATAGTTGGAGATCGGATCTTTTTTGCCCCATTCATCGAACAATTCCTGCGGAACATACTTGGTTCCGGAAGCTTCTTCGTGCCCGCGCATGCGGAAGGTAATTGCTTCAAGGATCACCGGCCTTGGGTTAGCGCGCATGCTGGCAGCCAGGTTGCTCACCATGTCATACACCTCTAAAATATTATTTCCGTCAACTTTATAACCCTGTATGCCGTAACCTATTGCTTTATCAATAAAATTTTTGCAGCGGAACTGCTCATTGCTGGGGGTGGATAAACCATAACCATTGTTTTCAACAAGGAAGATCACCGGCAGGTCCCAAACTGCAGCTGTATTTATGGCCTCATGAAAATCGCCTTCGCTTGCACCTCCGTCACCACTAAAAACCACGCTTATTTTTTGCTCGCCTTTTAATTTATGCGCCAGTGCAATTCCATCGGCCACACCCAGCATGGCACCCAGGTGCGAGATCATGCCCACAATATGATGCTCATTTGTTCCAAAATGGAAAGAACGCTCGCGGCCTTTTGAGTAACCGTTAAGCTTACCCTGCCACTGCGAGAACAGCTTTGCAAAAGGCATATCGCGGTTCGTCCAGACACCAAGGTTACGGTGCAGGGGAAGAATGTATTCGTCCTTATCCAGCGCTTGGGTAACCCCCACACTGATCGCTTCCTGTCCCATTCCGCTAAACCATTTACTCACCTGGCCCTGGCGAAGAAGGATCAGCATCTTTTCTTCGATCATGCGGGGTTTCAGCATGCCTTTGTATAAGTGTATCAGCGTGTCGTTGCTGTGGTGTTTTTTGTTGAATTGCATGAGTAGCGTTTAAAAGTGCCGCAAATTACGGTCAATTGATGGAATAAACCAGCCTCCGTGAAACCACCTGAAATGCAAAGAAATGAGTAAAGCTGTCTCCTTTTTACTTAATTTGTTCCATTCAATTTTATACGTATGAAAAAGAACTTCCTTTTTTTATTCCTGGTCATTTCTGCAGGCACTTTAGTTGCCCAGCAAAAAGCAAAGCTTTCGCCATTAACGAGGCAATGCATTGCCGATGAACAGTTTCTGAAAGGAAGTGCAGACCAATCGCTTGTGCTTAAAAAAACAGCCGATGGAAAATTACTGGTGGGCGCACTCATCAAAGTAAATGATGCGGCTAAGGCGCATGCGGGATTAAGTGGCCTGGAAATTAACATCGGAACGAAGGCAGGCAATATATGGACGGTAAAGGTTCCTAAAGACAAGCTGCAGCAATTCACGCAGCTGGAAGGCATCAGCTACATCCAGCTTGACGAGCCCGTGAAGCCGGACCTGAATATAGTGCGCACAAACACACGTGCCGATTCTGTGCAGAAAGGTATTTCATTGCCACAGGCCTATAGCGGAAAAGGCGTGGTGATGGGGGTAATTGATTTTGGATTTGATTATACGCATCCTTCTGTTTACGACACGCTGGGAAGCCGTTACCGCATAAAGCGGGTGTGGGAACTGAACAGCAACGGAACTCCGCCTGCAGGTTTTAACTATGGAAATGAGTTAACGGATACCAATGCCATGAAAGCCCGCGGAACGGATAATGCACAGCAAACACATGGAGCCTGTGTGGCCGGAATAGCAGGCGGTTCGGGATATGGCAGCTTAACGAACAACCGCTTCCGCGGCATTGCTTATGATGCCGACCTGGTATTTGTTGGTGTAAGGCGCGACTCGATCGAGCAGCAATGGCTTACCGGTGGTTTTTCTGATTTTTTAGATGGCATCGCTTATATTTTTAATTATGCAGGATCGGTGAATAAGCCGGCTGTGGTGAATATCAGCTGGGGATCTCAATCTGGTCCGCATGACGGAACAACACTGTTCAATGAAGCCTGCGATAACATGGCCAGCGCGGGAAAAATCATTGTAATGAGCGCAGGAAATGATGGCGAAGAAAAGATCCACCTTTCCAAATCATTCAACACCAATGATACCCTCCTGCGCACTTTTCTTGATTTTGTTCCGGCCAATTACAAACGCACCTGGGTTGACATCTGGGGCGATTCGGCCAAAACATTTTGTGCCAAAGTAAGCTTGTTCAGCAATGGTGCGGAAACTAAAAGCACCAGCTTTATCTGCATTGACGACCAGGTGCATAACATGGTGCTCACCAATGATGTTTCAACTGATACCTGTACCGTTCAGTTCATCACTTCCAAAGCCGAATACAATGGCAAGCCCAGGCTCACCATCAACCTGTTCAATAAAACATTAGACAGCGTTTTGGTGAGCGTGAAAGCAAACGATGGCACGCTGCATTTATGGAATGAATATTACTATTATGGTTACACCAATAGTTTTGTGAGTGATTTCAGCAACTTCGGGTATTCATGGGCAGATTCGGGAAACACGCAATCAACCACCAGCGACATGGGCAGCGCAAGATCGGTGTTGCTGATAGGCGCCCATATTTCAAAAACAAACTGGAAAGCGCTTGACGGGCAATCTTACGGATACAATAATTACACGACCGGGAAAATAGCCCCGTTCTCAAGCCGCGGACCGCTAACCAACGGGTTATCTAAACCCGATTTTACAGCCCCGGGACTAACCATGGCTACCGCAGTAAGTTCATTCGAAACAAAGTATACACCTGCAGGAGCGCGCAGCGCTTACCTGGTTGCTGCCTATACCGAACCTTTAAGCAATAAAAAATTCTATTATTGTGAATTTACCGGAACATCTGCTTCTGCCCCTGTTACTTCAGGAATTGTGGCCCTGATGCTGGAAGCAAATCCTTTGTTGTCTCCTGCACAAACCAAGCGCATCATCCAGCAAACAGCCATTACCGATACCCATACCGGCATTATTCCTTCGCAGGGCGATAACACCTGGGGATATGGCAAGATCAATGCGTATGCTGCTGTTAAACGGGCTACGCAGGAAACGGGCTTATATTCCTTTGCAGGAGCAAAACTTGATTGTGCCTTGTTTCCCAACCCCAATAACGGGGTGTTTGTGGTTGATTATTCAACAGAACAAAAAGGGCAGCTAAAAATCGAAGCGTTCGACCTGACAGGAAAACTTGTTAAGGAAATTCTGCAATGGGAAACCGTTGCAGGCATCAACACGTATACGCTTGATCTTTCTGCACTGAATAAAGGCCTTTATATCATTAAAGTCTCATCGAAAGATGGAATGGCTGTAATGAGAACACTGATCCGGTAGCTCATGCGATAGATTACAATTCTCTACTTGCGGATGTAAAAATATACATCCATAAAATGCGCGCGTAACGGAAGTTCACATTCACCAGCACCAGAATAATGGCAGCAATGATCCAGATCACGCGGTCGTCAAACATATCGGTAAAGAACAGGCTGCATATGATAAAGGTAACTACAGCTTCCAAAACGGTTAAGGCATAACTTACAAACATGGCTCCCCAGAAAAAGCCGGATTCTTTTTCGTACACATGCCCGCAATGGCTGCAGTTTTTATGCATAACGGGAGCGAGGATGTTCTTTAAAACCGTTTGATAAATAAAGATATCGCCTTCTCCGCATTTGGGACATTTGCCTGCTAAAATTCCTGTTAAACGTAACATGGTAGTTGTGATTATTTGCTGTACAAAGTTCTGCTGTTAAAGGGATTTGTTGCATGCACATTTTTAGCATAAAACAGCACAAATCAGACATTCGCACCTATCTTTGATCCAAGCAATGAACCCACCTGTATATCAGATAGGAGATTTCAGGATCTACCAGAGATCGTTTTATGCCAATACGCTTGCAGCGCACATCAGGCTGCATTCGTTTATTGCACAGGCGCACAAGCACGATTTTTACCTGGTTGTTCTGTTTACAAAAGGAACAGGCACCCACGATATTGATTTTAATACCTACACCGTAAAAAAGGGCGCTGCATTCTTAATGATACCCGGGCAGACGCACGCATGGAACTTGTCTTCGAATGCAGAAGGCTATATTTTCTTTCATTCGGGTGAAGCCTATAACCTTACTTATGCAAATAAGCAGATCACAGACTATGCTTTCTTTTCTTCCTGGCAGAACCACCCGGTTATTTACCTCGACCGGCAAGCAGGGAAAAACATAGAACCTCTTTTCGAACGGATCATAAAAGAATCGCAACAGGAAGACAGCCTGCTGAAATTTCAAACGCTGGTTGCTTTGATAGACCTGGTTTATCTCGACCTGAGCAGGCATTATAAAACTCATTCCGTACGACAGGTTCAATCTTCCGTTTACCAGCAAAAAACAGAGGCTTTTAAACAACTTATCGATGCCAGTTACAAAAGCATCAGATCGCCATCAGAGTATGCCGGCATGCTCAACATCAGTGCGCGCCATCTTAACCGCATTGTAAAAGAAACACTTGGCAAAACAAGCATTGAATTAATTGCCGACAGGATCATGCTGGAAGCGAAACGGGTGCTCACCCTTTCGGATCGATCTACAAAAGAGATCGCTTTCGACCTGGGCTTTGATGATGTTTCTTATTTCATCCGCTTTTTCAAAAAGCACAGCAAGGAAACCCCTGCTTCTTTCCAAAAGAATCAAAACCATATGTAAAACTGCTGACGGGGTCAAAACAGCCGCCAGCAATTTTTAAATATCAATTAAAAGCTCACCTCATCAGCGCTTGGCCCATAGCTTCCGGGAATCGGAATATCGAGCAAACGAAGGTACACACCAAGCTGGGCGCGGTGATGAACGATCTGGCTGTATGCCATACGGATCACTTCCAGCTTCGAGCTGCTGCTGTATATTTCATCCCCGTTCCGCAAGGTCCAGTTTTGCTTCAACACATCTTCATTGGTGTTTTCCAGGTGTTCTTTCCCGTTGGCCAGCGAGCGCTCAAAATAATCAAGCAGGTGTTCATTGGTTTTTATGTCTTCCGTTTCATATGGATTTTTTGCAAAGTCGAGCTCATCGGTTGTAACGGCCATGGTTACCCACGATGGCAGCTCGGCCACATGCACGGCAAGCTTCTGAAGCGGCATGCTTTTTACGTGCGGTTGCCAGTTGAACCGATCTGCCGGCACGCGTGATAACATTTTACGGGTGGTTTGGGCTTCCTGCTCCATTTCACTCAAAAGAATTTCGATGATGTTCATATCTGTATTGATTTGTTGAAGCAAAGGAATAAATGCATGATGACAACCCTATGTCAGTATCAATTTGTCGTGCAATTTTTATTTATTTTGACCTCATGAAATTTGACCCGGTTACGGTTACCCTGAAAAACAATGTCCATGTACTCATTCGTGAAGCAGGAACAAACGATGCGGAACGCCTGCTCGATACCGTAAAAGCCTATGTGAAAGACAGCGCCTATCTTCTTACCACGCACGAGGAGTTTGATATTACGGTTGAAAAGGAACGGGAATGGATCCGGTCGTTCCTCGATCATGATAACAGCTTGCTGCTGGTAGCCGAATACAAGGGACAGATCATTGGAAACATAGACCTGACCGGGGGAAGAAAGAACAGGATCAAACACACTTCGCTGATCGGGATAAGCCTGTTAAAGGAATGGCAGAACATTGGTTTGGGTACAGCGCTGTTTGATTGTGCCATTGCCTGGGCTAAACACAAAAGCCCTATTGAGCTGTTATGGCTGCAAGTGGTGGGACCGAACAGCAATGCCATTGCCTTATACGCCAAAATGGGCTTTACAGAAAGCGGCCGGCAAAAAGGTTATTTCCGGTTAAGCGAAAGCCGGTATGAAGATAATGTAACCATGTCATTGGCCCTAAAATGAGATCAATATAAAATGGTTAATCACTATAGCAAAAAATCCCTTTTACAGCATGTGTAAAAGGGATTTTCTTTTATAAGAAGATTGACTTAATCGTTTTTGAACAAGAGCTGCTTTTTATCATCAAGCATGAGTAAAATGCTGGAATCTTTTTTCACATTTCCCATCAGGATCTCTTTCGACAGCTCGTTCAGAATCTTGCGTTGAAGCACCCGTTTTAAAGGCCGTGCGCCAAAATGCGGATCATAACCCAATTGTGCCAGCCAATCCAATGCTTCTTCGCTTGCGCTGAAGCTGATGCCCTGTTCGCTTAAATTATGCTGGATCGATTTGAACTGGATATCCACGATCTCACGCACATTTTCACGTGTTAACGGAGTGAACATGATCACATCATCGATCCGGTTTAAAAACTCGGGACGAATGGTGTGCTTCAACACATCCATGACCCCGTTCTTGGCTTCCGCCATTTTCTCTTCTTTATTGTATTCATTATAATCTTCCAGCTTCTCTTGTATAATATGCGAACCGATATTGGAGGTCATGATCACAATGGTGTTTTTAAAATTGGCTACACGTCCTTTGTTATCCGTTAAACGGCCATCATCCAACACCTGGAGCAGGATATTAAACACATCGGGATGCGCTTTTTCAATTTCATCCAGCAACACTACACTGTATGGCCTTCTACGAATGGCTTCGGTTAATTGTCCGCCCTCTTCGTACCCCACATATCCCGGAGGTGCGCCAATTAAGCGGCTCACGGTATGTTTCTCCTGGTACTCGCTCATGTCAATACGCACCAGTGCATTTTCCTGGTTGAATAAAAACTCGGCTAGTGCTTTTGCCAGCTCGGTTTTTCCAACGCCTGTTGTGCCTAAAAAGATAAACGACCCGATCGGTTTTTTAGGATCGCTCAATCCTGCACGGCTTCTTCTTATCGCATCGCTTATCGCAACAATTGCCTCTTCCTGCCCCACCACACGTTTATGCAGTTCTTCTTCCAGGTTCAATAGTTTTTCGCGTTCGCTTTGCAGCATCCGTGTCACCGGAACGCCTGTCCAGCGCGCCACCACATCGGCAATATCCTCACTGGTCACTTCCTCCTTCACCATGGCATTGTCGCCTTGCTGTTCTATCAGTTTAGTTTGAAAATCCTGCAGGCGCTGTTCGGCTTCCTTCGTTTTTCCATAACGGATCTCGGCAACTTTTGCAAAATCTCCATTGCGTTCGGCAAGCTCCGCTTCATGTTTCAGGTTTTCAATTTCCTGTTTTGCATGCTGGATGCCGTCAACTACTTGTTTTTCACTTTGCCACCTTGCTTTCAGGGTATTGCGGTCGGTTTGAAGGTTTGCAATGTCTTCGCTCAGTTGTTTTACCTTACCGGTATCCCCTTCACGTTTTATGGCTTCACGTTCAATTTCAAGCTGCATGATCCTTCTTTCCAGCTGGTCGAGCTCTTCGGGCACAGAATCAATTTCCAGCCTTAATTTACTGGCTGCTTCGTCCATCAGGTCAATGGCTTTATCGGGCAAAAAACGATCGCTGATGTAACGCTGCGAAAGTTCAACGGCAGCAATGATGGCTTCATCTTTTATGCGCACCTTATGATGCACCTCATACCGCTCTTTAAGCCCACGCAAAATGGAGATGGCCGATTCAGTATCCGGTTCTTCCACGTATACTTTCTGGAAACGCCTTTCGAGCGCCTTGTCTTTCTCGATATAGCGCTGGTATTCGGCCAGGGTTGTTGCACCAATTGAACGCAATTCTCCACGCGCCAAAGCCGGTTTTAAAATATTGGCGGCATCCATTGCCCCTTCGCCCCCGCCACCTGCACCAACCAGGGTATGGATCTCGTCAATGAACAATACAATTTCGCCATCGGCCGAGGTTACTTCCTTAATAACCGATTTTAAACGTTCTTCAAATTCACCTTTATATTTTGCCCCGGCAATCAACGCACCCATATCGAGCGAGTAGATCTTCTTTGATTTTAAGTTTTCGGGAACATCACCGCTTACGATCCGGTGGGCCAGGCCTTCGGCAATGGCGGTTTTACCCACACCGGGTTCACCGATCAGCACCGGGTTGTTTTTTGTTCTGCGCGATAAGATCTGCAATACGCGCCTGATCTCTTCATCACGGCCGATCACCGGATCAAGTTTTCCCTGCTGTGCAAGGTCATTCAGGTTTTTTGCGTATTTGTTCAGGGAGTTATACTGCCCTTCTGCACCCTGCGAAGTTACTTTGCTATCGCCCCGTAACTCTTTAATCGCTTTCTTCAGGTCTTTTTCATTGAGGCCGGCATCTTTCAACAAAGAGGCCACCTGGTTCTTTCCGTCAAGCATGGCCAGAAGGATATGCTCAACAGCCACAAACTCATCGCCAAACTCTTTTAAAAAGCTTTGTGCTTTTATAAGAACCTGGTTTGAATCGTTGCTTAAGTAAGGATCACCACCGCTCACTTTAGGAAACCCGGAGATCATCGCGTCCAAAGCACTTTCTATGCGGCCTTGGTTTGCATTCAGTTTTTTAAACAGGAAGGAAACCACATTCTCGTCACCGTTTATCAGTGCTTTTAAAATGTGGGCAGGTTCGATGGTTTGTTGCCCGTTTTGCATGGCAATTTGTACCGACTGTTCTACTGCTTCCTGTGATTTTATTGTGAAGTTATTAAAATTCATGTTTGTTAAAATTCGAATGATCAAACCCGGGATCCGAAAGAGCATTCCAGGTTCAATGTTTCACTCTTTCTTCAACATCAATTCCAAGAGATGGTTTTAAGAAAATTTGGCTTGAATGCCCACATCATGCTGAAAATTTGACCACAAAATCCGAAATTATTTTGCCTGAAACCGGTTTTTAACGTCATATCGGCTGATTAAAACCGCGCTTGTAAACACAGCACCTGTTCATCTTAATGCAGGTATTTGCCTAAGCCCACCTGCGGCCATACCAGCCAGCTGCTTCCGGTATAACCGAATA
Source organism: Bacteroidota bacterium (assembly GCA_040385895.1). Lineage (GTDB taxonomy): Bacteria > Bacteroidota > Bacteroidia > UKL13-3 > UKL13-3 > UBA6183. Next base: position 9,811 of record JAZKGM010000250.1, on the reverse strand, counting down.
GCTCATATTTATCAATAAGGGTAAATGCCGGAATAAAGGCAAGCAGCCCGCCCCTCACATAGTATTTATCCTTCATCATTTTTTTGGTATAGGATAACCCTATTGCCGGGGTTATTTTTAAATAATCGGGTAAGGTTGCGCTCACATAATATTGAAACTGCAACCCGGCATTCAGGTCCAGATGCACCACTTTCTTAACCATAAAATGGTACTGGTATTGCACGGGGAAAACAACATAAGTGAAGTCGCCATAATAAGCAAACTTGTTTGATACGGGCTTCCACGATAAGCCAAGCTCAACCTGGTGGTGATCGTTAAAAATGCTGATATTGGTATGCACATCATACATTTCGGCTAACCCGCCCAGGTTTATTCCTAAACTTTTAAAAGAGACACTTTGTGCATTACAAAAAGCGCATGAAAACATGGAAAGAAATAATAATAAGGGCTTCATTCTGTAAGATCGCATGCCCTGTAATACTTTAATCCGAGTTTATTTGCACGTTGTATGATGCGATCAAGATCTGCAAAATCGAGCGCATAAACGGTATTCAGCTCCGGTTCTCCCTTGCTGATCATGTGGCAATACATGCTTAGTGCGCTCCTGCTTGACTTTGCCTTATCCAGCGCATCCAGGATCTCTTCAACGGGGTATTTTTCTTTTTTATCAATGCTGCATGCATAAAATACCTTCACCCCTTTGTACCGGTAATAAACCTGGTCTGTATCCTCAATTTTCCGGTACGCATAAGGACTAATGATCTTCCTTATATTTTTGAAGCGTTTTAGCAGGTACTCATCGCTTTTGTTTGTAAAATCGCCATAAGGATACGCAAAGGTTGTGGTGGTGAAGCCATCTTTTTGCATCAGCGCATCCATATTATAAATTTCCTGCTGCATGTATTCATCAATACTGTGCGAGCTTAAAAAATCGTCAGCATGCAGGTGTGTTGTGGTATGATGAGCAAGCTCGTGGCCATCGGCAATTAACAACCGCGTTTGCGCTTTTCCGGCACTATCCATCAACTGGTACCCCTGGGTATAAAATGTTATTTTTACCCCGTTCGCCTTCAGGTAATCTTTCAGGTCGTACCACATCGGGGGCGGAACATCAGTAGATAAGATAATGCCCGGGCCAAGCAATTGATTATTTTTATCCTTGCTGCAGCTCAAAAAAAGCATGAGCACCAGGAAATTGAACAGGCGGTTCTTCATCAGGTTATGTAAAAGCAAGTTACTAAATAAAATAAGTTGCCAAAGTTTATATTCGCACTTTGATTAAAACATGCAACAATTAGCCAAACGCTTAGATTATATAAACGAACCGCAAACCATTGCAATGGCCAAAATGAGCCGCGAACTTGCTGCAAAAGGACATGATGTGATCAGCCTTAGTTTAGGTGAACCCGATTTTGTGACCCCTAAACATATTATTGATGCAGCAAAACAAGCCATGGATGAAGGCTTTACATTTTATACCCCGGTTGCCGGTTTTCCTGAACTGAGGCAGGCTGTTTGCGATAAATTAAAACGCGAGAACAACCTGGATTATAAACCGGAGAACATTGTGGTTTCGACCGGTGCAAAGCATTGTATCATGAATGCGGTGATGGCTTTGATCAACCCCGGTGACGAAGTCATAATACCAACCCCGTATTGGGTGAGTTACAGTGAAATGGTGAAACTGATGGAAGGTGTCCCGGTGTTCATAAAAAGTACGGTCGCTCAAAACTATAAGATCACCGCAGCGCAACTGGAGGCTGCCATTACCCCAAAAAGCAAGGCATTTATCTTTTCATCACCATGTAACCCAACCGGGTCGGTGTATAGCAGGGAGGAACTTAAAGCATTTGCCGATGTGTTTGAGAAATACCCGGATATTTATATCATCAGTGACGAGATCTATGAACACATAAATTTTAACGGGCAACATGAAAGCATTGCGCAGTTCGGATCCATAAAAGACCGGGTGGTTATTGTGAACGGAATGAGCAAAGGATATGCAATGACCGGTTGGCGCATAGGCTATATCGCAGCAAATGCAGAAATTTCGAAAGCCTGCGAAAAGATCCAGGGACAATACACTTCGGGTACAAATTCCATCGCACAACGTGCAAGCATTGCGGCCCTGAACGGAGATACAAAACCAACACACGACATGCAGCAGGCATATGCACGGAGAAGGACCCTGGTACTGGATGGCCTGAAAGAGATAAGCGGCCTGGTATGCAACACACCCGAAGGTGCATTCTATGCCTTTCCCGATATCAGTGCATTCCTGGGGAGGTCATACAACGGAAAAAAAATGAACACCGCAACCGACCTTTGCATGTACCTGCTTAATGAGGTGCATGTATCCATGGTAACCGGTGAAGCTTTTGGTGCGCCAGAATGTGTGCGCATCAGCTACGCAACAAGCGATGAAAAGCTGGTAGAAGCCTTAAAAAGGATTAAAAAGGGATTGGCGCAATTAGCCTGATCCTTTTAAAAACAGAAAGCAATGAAAGACGTTACAGATAAATTTAAAGGCCTTAAAGTTCTGGTGGTTGGCGATGTGATGATAGATGCCTATTACTTTGGAAAGGTTGAACGCATTTCGCCCGAGGCCCCTGTGCCTGTTGTGGCCGTTGAGAAAAAAGAGAACCGCCTTGGCGGGGCTGCAAATGTGGCCATGAACCTGGTATCGCTTGGTGCGAAACCTGTGGTGTGCAGTGTAATAGGCAATGATAAAGAAGGGGAAAACCTGGTTGAACTTTTTCAGCAGAATGGTGTTGGCACAAGCGGTATTGTAAAATCAGATGACCGTGTTACCACCGTTAAACTACGCGTTATTTCTCAGGCCACACAAATGCTGCGCATTGACAGTGAAGACACCAAAGCAATAAACGACCTGGAAAGCGCAGAGTTGGTTTCACGCATCAAACAATTACTGGATGATGCCGATGTGTT
>JAZKGM010000250.1:3305-6852 GCA_040385895.1 Bacteroidota bacterium | reverse complement strand
GTACTCCTTACCGATTGTCAGGTAGTGATCTTTGAAGATTATGACAAAGGAGTACTTACCAAAACAAACATTGAACAGATCACAGCAGAAGCCCGGAAGAAAAATATTCCGGTAGTGGTTGACCCTAAAAAACGCAACTTCAATCATTATCACCATGCCGACCTGTTCAAACCTAATTTAAAGGAATTTAAAGAAGGGCTTAAACTTGATTATGATGAGGAAGACCGCTTAACCTTTGAAGCTTCCATCAAAAACATGATGAACAGCATGCACCTGAAAAATGCCATGATCACCATGAGCGAAAGGGGCGTAATGATCACCGATGGAACAGCATTTCATTACATACCGGCACACATACGTAAGATTGCCGATGTGAGCGGTGCTGGCGATACGGTAATAAGCGTAGCTGCTTTATGCATGGCATTGAACATGGGCATAAAACAGGTGGCCGAAATTGCAAACCTTGCCGGTGGATTGGTGTGCGAAGAGATCGGTGTTGTGCCTATTGACAGGAAAAAATTATGGAACGAGATCAGCGAACTTGGGTTAAAGGAAAACTAAAAGGAAACACATTGCTGGTATAACAAAAAAGAGCCGCAATAATAAGCGGCTCTTTTTGTATCACACTGTTCCAACATATACCGGAAACTAACTTATGTTTATTTACCCATCAGGGTACTATCGACCCCGCACCGGTATACCGGCCTGAAGCAGGTAATCTTTATGCGGGTCCTGGGAGGTGTCTTTTGCTCACATAGCATCAGGTATTCATTGTCGCAAACCGATTCACCCGTTAATACGGAATAGCCAAATTCCACCCTCATTCCTTCTGTAATAGGGTATGCAAGATCCATGCGGTGAATAAGGGAAGCATCGCAAGGCTGGTAATATTTTCCTTTATCGGTCTTGATCCATAAATTGTCGAGGTCGCTGATCCCGCATGGCACACGAACAAGGTTACCTGAAATTGAACATTCTGTAGAAGGTTTGCCGCCACCACTTCCACCGCCACCTTCATTCCATGGGTCCCATTTTTCGCAGGAAGAGAACAGCATTGCCAGACAAAGCACGGCAGCTGAAAGCATGATGTGTAGTTTTTTCATATTGATGTGGTTTATACCCGTTTTGACAGCCATTGTTTACCCTTCGTTGCCTGCTCAGTTAATTTTTATTGTACGCATCGATTTACGATAGGAACAAAAAACGCCAAGTCCTCCGTTAACATTGGTGTATTGTGGAAATGGTTCACTAAAAGGATCATCCCCGAAATATTCGAGCCTTCTCCTGTGGTATTCATAATAATGGATATCGGTGTTCAATAAGTAAAAGCTCACCCTGTTATGTGCAGTGTCGCCTTCATAATAATTGCTGTAGTCTTCGCAGGTTCCGCTTAATACACCCCCATCCCTGCCGGCATCGGTTGTTAATGAGGTGCAGATTTCCTGGGAATAGTTCATGCCCGGTGCGAACTCATAACTGTACTGCGAAACTGCCCGGTAGTAATTCACTTTTGATGCAGCATCGTTCCATTTATATTGATAACGGTATAAAGGGCCATCTGTTCTTCCTGCTTCTCCTGTTTTTTTATACGTAATATCCGAAAAACCGATGGTATCCGATGGAACCGTGCAGGATGCCGTAACCTTTCGCGAACCACTTACTGCCGTAACCGTATATGTTCTTGAAGCCTCCACGGGAAACGTATTGTTATCAACTACATATCCCTCCACTGAATCTGCATAAACCAATATGGCTGACTGCCCGCCATCATTGGTGAGGATAACCATAGCATCTTTTACATAGTTATAAGGATTTGAGCCTCCGTTTTGCGGACCGAATACAGGTTTCGACAAGGTGAGCCGAACTTTGGTGTACGCATCTTCTGGCGAGATAAAGCTGAATAGCACCAGTTCAGCAGAAACCTTGGGCGTATCTACATTGGTTGCAAGCTTTTCGCATGAAGCAAGGATCATCAATCCGGATACTAAAAAATATATGCCTGGTATTTTCATTTTCTTTAAAATTTAATGTTCCATGATACAGATGGAATAAACGGGAATAAAGTGATCTGCTTCAACACCACATCCCCGTTGTTCTGCGTGCTTGAATAATAAAAGAACGGGTTCATGCGGTTGTAAACGTTATATACACTAAACTCCCATGTACGCACCCACCAGCGCATTTTTTTGGTTACCTGCAATCCAATATCCATACGGTGGTAAGATGCCATCCTGAACGCATTCCGCCCGGTGTATTGGGAAACGCTTCCCGAACCGCTGTTTACCTGTCCCGATGGCGAGTGCACTGGCGCATCATACTCGGCCACAGGCAACGTAATGGCATTGCCTGTTCCATATATAAATGTTGCTGATAATTTAACCCCGTTATGGTCTTCGTTCTGCTCGCGGATATTATATATAGCAACCACTGAAATATCGTGTCTCCTGTCGTAACGCGCCCAGAATTTCCGGCCAAAGTTCAATGCATCGAATTGCCACTGCGTCCATGATAAGGTATAACCGATCCACCCTGTTAACTTACCTGTTTTACGCTGCAATAAAAATTCCGCACCATAGCTCCATCCCCGGCCGCTGGTAATGTTCTTTTCCCAGCTGAACGATTCGGCCTGTGCCTGCGTAGGGTCATCAATGGCCAAAAAACTTGCACCTTCTTTATACGAAATAATGTTGTTCATTTCCTTGTAATATCCTTCTACGCTCACACTGAAATTCCTGTCGATATAATCTTTGGCAATACCGGTGGCCACCTGCCAGCTTTGCTGTGGCTTGAGGTTATCGCTGCTCGGCACCCACAGGTCTGTCGGCAACCCAATGCCGGTGTTGCTCAATAAATGGATATATTGGTTCATTAAGGCATAAGAAGCTTTCAGGGCCAGGTCGCTTTTTATATTGTATGATGCATTAATGCGTGGCTCCGCATTAAAATAGTTCTTTTTACCGGCTGTAAAATGGGTTAAACGCAAACCGGGATTTAAACGCAGCTTCGGTCCTGCCTTAATGTCGTCTTCTATATAAAGTGCATTTTCAAACGATCCTATGCGGGTTCTTGCCGTAGTGTCTTCTCCGAGGTACGAATCTTTAACCACAACTGCGCTTGGCGTAAACTGGTGATAAATAAGCTGGCCGCCACCGCGTATGGTGTGATTGGCATTTGGCCTGAAATCAATATCATGCTTTACCGAATAATCACGGATACCGGAAGTATATAACAGCTCGTAGTTGCTCCCGCTGTATGCTGTTTTTATGCTGATGCCAAACTGGTAATCGCTGAAAATTACTGAAGTGTTGCTGAATGTCCTGTTGTTATAAAGGTGATTCCACCTTAATGTGCCGGTGGCATTCCCCCAATTGATCGCGCCTTCATCTTTCGTGGTTTCATATTCGCTGCTGAAGCCGAATTTATCGCGCCCGAAATAACCGCTTGCATACAACCTGTTCTTATTATTGATCTCATAATTAACCTTGGCATTCAGGTCATAAAAATAATACCCCACTTTTGCTTCTTTCGACATAAAAGGTTTGGTGAG
>JAZKGM010000250.1:0-3295 GCA_040385895.1 Bacteroidota bacterium | reverse complement strand
ATCAAAATAAGTTCTCCGCACCGATACCAGGAACGATGCTTTATTTTTAATGATGGGACCTTCCAGGAGAAAGCGTGAAGATAAAATGCCTATACCCGCCTCGCCTTTAAATTTCTGCTTATTGCCCTCTTTCATGCTCATATCAATTACAGAAGAAAGGCGCCCTCCGTATCGTGCCGGGAAGCCGCCTTTGGTTAATTCTATGCTTTTCAGGGCATCTCCGTTAAACAAACTGAAAAAACCAAAGAGGTGAAATGCGTTGTACACATTCGCTTCGTCAAGAATAATGAGGTTTTGATCGGGACCTCCTCCGCGTACATAAATACCGGAATTGCCCTCGCTGGGTTTCTGAACACCGGGTAACAGCTGGATCACTTTTAACACATCCTTTTCACCAAGCAATGCCGGAATGTCTTTTACCTGGCTTACCGGGATCTCGATCACACTCATGCGGGTCTGCTCGGCCAAACGCTGGTTCACCTTATCTGCAGTTACTGTAACTTCGTTTAGCTTTCCGGTTTCTTCCAGCTCAACGTTCAGCTCCTTATCGCTGCTTAGCACAATATTGTATGCTTTTACAGAATAACCAACATAGCTTATAATGACTTCGATGGTGTCTTCCGGCAGGGTGATGCTAAAAAAGCCGTAGGCATTTGTAGTGGTCCCCGTTTTGTATTTGGGAACAGCAATCGTGGTGCCGATCAGCAGCTCTTTACTTCCAGCGTCTTTTACAAAGCCGCTCAGCACATGCTTTTGCTGCGCATTTGCAGTAAAAAACAGGAGCAGGAGCAATCCGGTTAAGTTATTTTTCATACGTATTCGGGAGTGAGACTATTGAACAGGCCTGTGCCCCTATTCAAGCATCAATAAACTCATAAAATTTATATTTATTGTACCGCTTTAGCTATTCTTGTATTAAAATTTGAGCTATGATTTTAACGACCACCAACACCATTGAAGGGCACCAGGTAAAGCAATATATCGGCATTGTTACCGGGGAAGTGATCCTGGGCGCTAATATATTCAAGGATTTTTTTGCTTCGCTGCGTGATATCGTGGGTGGCCGTTCGGGTGCATACGAGCGGGTGCTCAAAGAAGCAAAGGATAGCGCACTGCGCGAACTAAGCGAAAAAGCGCAGGCAATGGGTGCAAATGCCATTATTGGTATCGACCTCGACTACGAAACACTGGGTGCAAGCGGCAGTATGCTGATGGTAAGCGCCAGCGGAACAGCTGTGCTTATCGGGTAATAATACAATATACCACTCGTTTAAACAGAGGTGATCAGCATAGCAGTGATCGGTGTTACATATTAAACAGGAAATGAAAAGCACAGCATTCGTCATTCTTCTTTTATTATGTTCGTGCATTTGCATGGCCCAGAGGCAACCTGTGCCGCCCCAGAAATTAAGGGAGGCCGACATCACTTTTTCCAAGCGCACCTGGAGGCTGATCGATCTGCGCGAACGGCAAAACAAAATTGCCGTTTGGCCCAGGAATCCCTTACCAAAGATCCTGTATGATGCCGTGCTCACGGGCAAACTAAGGCCTTACAATGACGACTCGTTAAAAACCTTTATGGACCTGGAACAGTTTGGAAAAAAAGGGACCGACACTTTCCTGGTTAAAAAATTACTTGATCCCAATGGCGAAGACGATGGCTTATATACCATGGATACGGTTGTGGAGTCCTTTAAGGCTACCGAACGCATTAAGCAATTATTGGTGATGGAAGAATGGTATTTCGATAGCAAGCAAGGCATGCAACGCGTGCAGATCATTGCTGTTGCGCCTTTGTATGAAAAAATAATTGCAGGCGTTAACCTGGGTTACATCCCCCTTTGCTGGTTTAAATATTACGACCGTTTTGACAAGGAGACAGATTGCAGGGACGTATTGGTGAACGAGCTGATGTTTAATGCCGGGAATCCTTATAACAAGTTCAGTTATGATGATTGGTTTGAACAGCGAAAGTTTAATGGGCTTGTGATCAAAGAAAGCAATCCTTATGACGTTTACCTGGCCGATGATCCGGACGTAAAACGCAACGGGCTCCAGGCGCTGATAAAAGCCGCCCGTGCAAAGCAGGAGATGCTGGAACAGGAACACGATATGTATGAACCTTAACCCTTTACATCTTGTTAATTTCTGCAATCTGCAACGTTAAATAATTCGTACATACAGGGCAAAACCCAAAAATAATCTATTTTTGATCATAGCAAGCCCGATATGAAAACAGCACTACTCCTATTTTCCCTCTCTTTATTTCTTTTCAATGCAAATGCCCAGAAGATCGATATCGGGTTTATGACAGCAGGTACCCATTATTATGGTGATGTGGTGAATGAAGTTGAATTAAGCACCATACGTGCAGCATACGGAGGCTTTATCAGGTACCGTCTTTCCAATTTCACGGCACTAAAGGCTTTTGGTATGATAGGCAAAGTTTCGGGAGATGATAAATTAAGCTCAAGCCAGTGGCAGCAGAACCGCAACTGGAGCTTTGAAACTTTATTGCTGGAAGGTTCTTTACAATTTGAAATTAATTTGCTGGAAGACCGGAATACGGCAAGGAGGCTGGTTAATCCCCTGGTTCCTTACCTGTTCATGGGGGTGGGTGCCTTCTATTTTAAACCGCAAAGCGAGGTTGGCCAGGGAGGCAGGCTGCAAAGTACAGCACCACTCATGCTTTCAGGTGTTAAATACCAGCAGATCGCAGTGACTTTTCCGCTTGGCATAGGCTTCAGGTATTACCTGAACCGCAAGTTCTTAATCGGGGGTGAATTTGGCCTGCGGTACACCACAACTTCTTATATAGATGATATTGGTGGCAGCGATAAACATGTTTCCCCCGAAACAACCCCTTTTCCAAAAGCAGCGGCATACTATACCAACCGGAGCGTTGCTGAAAAAACGCCCGGGGATTACAGGGGCAAAATGGGCCTTGGAAACCTTAATGTGAATGATATCTATGCCGTTTTCGGGGTTTCACTCGCCTATAATATCAATAAAAGCAAGCTGACCGCTTTCTGGAAAAAACACCCCGGATGTCCGCGGTTCTTTTAGCACAAATAAAAAAGGTCTGTATTCATTGAAGAATACAGACCTTTTTATTTGATCAGAAATGATAAATATATTTATTATGCGAGCTGGCTTTCCAGCTTGTTTACCAATACGTGTTTTGGAACAGCACCAACCTGCTTGTCAACCAGTTTGCCATCTTTAAAAAATAACAGTGCAGGTATGCTCATAATGCCGTAATCTGTTGCAATTTTTGGGTTATGATCCACATTTA
>JAZKGM010000249.1:0-3769 GCA_040385895.1 Bacteroidota bacterium | reverse complement strand
CTTCTAACATAAGTTTCAACCCGCAAAATACAAACACATCCCATAGGGTTAAAAAATGAATTTCAACAACATGTGAAGAAATAACCCACATGTATTCAAAATAAGAATAGCCGGCTCACTTCAATAAATAACTGTACAATCAACACCCTGGCGTGCAAAACAGTATTCCGGTGTTGACCCTGCGGTAACTTTAATCCTGTTTCTTCGTGGTGCATATATTTAAATATAAACTACGCTAATTATGAGTTCATTCAAAGTTAAAGGGGGCAATAAGTTAAGTGGCGAGATCATTCCGCAAGGGGCTAAAAACGAGGCGCTTCAGATCATTTCAGCCGTTTTATTAACCTCCGAAACCGTTACGATCAAGAACATCCCGCAAATTCGTGATGTACTGAAACTGATCGAGCTGCTGGGCGACCTGGGCGTAGTGGTTTTAAAATTAGCAGACGATACCTACCAGTTCACGGCCAAGGATGTGAACCTGGAATATTTGCGCAGCGAAGAATTTAAAAAGAAAGGAGCGGCTTTACGCGGGTCGATCATGATCATAGGGCCTTTGCTGGCGCGCTTCGGGCTGGCGTATATCCCTGAACCCGGTGGCGATAAAATAGGCCGCAGGCCGGTTGATACGCATTTACGCGGTTTCGAACACCTGGGGGCCACATTTGAGCACATGCGTGATGAGCGCTTTTATAAAATTGACGGCAAAAACCTGAAAGGCACCTATATGATGCTGGATGAAGCCTCTGTTACCGGAACGGCAAATATTGCCATGGCCGCTTCTCTGGCAAAAGGCACCACGCAGATCTATAATGCAGCCTGCGAGCCCTACCTGCAGCAGCTTTGCAAAATGATCAATAAAATGGGAGGGAAGATCAGCGGAATAGGCTCGAACCTGCTCACCATCGAAGGGGTGGAAAGCCTTGGCGGGTGCACCCACCAGATGTTGCCCGATATGATCGAGATCGGTTCATTCATAGGCCTTGCTGCCTCAACCCAATCCGAGATATTGATCAGGAACTGTTCCATTCCCGAGCTGGGCGTAATTCCGGCCGTTTTCCGCAAAATGGGCATTGAACTTGAGTTTCGTGGCGATGATATTTTTGTTCCTGCACAGGAATCCTACAAGATCCAATCCCTTATTGACGGCAGCATCCTTACCATAAAAGACGGCATCTGGCCTGCATTTACACCCGACCTCATCAGTATAGCGCTGGTAACGGCCATTCATGCAAAAGGCAGCGTGCTTATTCACCAGTGGATGTTCGAAAGCCGTTTGTTCTTTGTAGATAACCTGATCGACATGGGGGCAAAGATCATCCTTTGCGACCCGCACCGTGCCGTAGTGATCGGCAATAACCGCGAAACAAAGTTACGGGGCATCACCATGAGCTCTCCCGATATCCGTGCCGGTGTGGCCATGCTGATCGCGGCCCTGAGCGCAAACGGAACAAGCACCATACATAACATTGAACAGATCGACCGCGGGTACCAGTTCATTGACAAAAGGCTGAAAGCCATTGGCGCTGATATTACACGGGTTGATTAATTCCCTTTGCCTGTAATCTGTGCCGATTTGCCTATTTTTGCGCCAGTGAACAACAGGTCTGTCTTTTTCTTTTTTATCCTTTTCAGCATGGTGGCGAAGGCGCAGAACCCGGTAACCCTTAAGTTATCAGATACCGTTCCTGTGTTTGAAACGCTCAACCAGGATGCACAAGCATTTGTGCTCGACACCACATTGAAAAGGCCTTTGGTGCTGTTGTTCTGGGCCTCCTGGAACGAAGCCTCCCGGCAGCTCATCAGCGAATTAAAGCAGGCTTATCCTGCTATAAACCCGGTGAAGCGCGCAAAGCTTCAGCTCAATATTGATGTGATCGATTTTTGCATGGATACCAAGCAGGATCTGCACCAGCTGGCTTTAAAACGCGAAAATTTTCCCTGGCCGGTTCACCTTGCCGACTATAAAGGTTGGGAATCGGAGGTCATCAATTTACTCAAAATACAAAAAGTGCCTACCTTACTTATTGTGGACGAAACACGAAAGATCATTGTAATAGATCCTGACATGAAACAATTGCGCAGCACACTATCCAATATAAAAGTGAATGCGCAGTTGCCAAATTGACACCGCAACAGGATGTGGCAACGGATTTGAAATAAGGCACAGGAATTATGTTTAATAAATTTTTTAAAGGAATGAATAGCGAGCATACAAACGAGAATCAGGGAGAAGAACTGAAAAACGAGGTAACCAATGAAGCCGGATCAACTGAAAATCCGTCAGGAGAACAAGAACAAAATACCACGGAAGCGGAAAATGAGTCAGTACGGGATGTGGAGACCGAATTAAAAGAAAAAGACGATAAATACCTTCGTTTATACGCAGAGTTTGAAAACTACAAAAAAAGGACAATGGCGGAGCGCAGGGAGCTTTATAAAACAGCCAACCAGGAAGTGCTGATCGCCCTGGTTCCGTTAATTGATGATTTTGAACGTGCCCTTAAAGCCATGCAAACCGCTACCGAAGTGGCTTCTATAAAAGAAGGCATTGAACTGGTGAGCAACAAGTTTAAACACACCTTGATCGCACAGGGGCTAAAACCGATGGAAAGCATCGGTCAGCCTTTTAATGCCGACCTGCATGAGGCCATTACCAATATACCTGCGCCTACGGAAGACCTGAAAGACAAGGTGATCGATGAAGTGGAAAAAGGATATTACCTGGGCGATAAAGTGATCCGTTTTGCTAAAGTAATTGTAGGAAGCTAACACCATAAATTAAGAATTGGTACCCGCACAATAACGGTTACCGATAACCACTCACAACACAACAATGGCAAAAAGAGATTATTACGAAATACTGGGGCTTGGGCGTAATGCCAGCAATGACGAGATCAAAAAAGCATACCGTCAGATGGCCATTAAATTCCATCCCGATAAAAACCCTGGCGATAAAGCGGCCGAAGACAAATTTAAAGAAGCGGCCGAAGCTTATGAGATATTAAGCGACCAGCAAAAACGTGCAGGGTACGACCGTTTCGGGCACCAGGGGGCAAGTGCTGCAGGAGCTGGCGGATATGGTGGCGGAGGCGGCATGAACATGGATGATATTTTCAGCCAGTTTGGTGACGTGTTTGGCGAAGGAGGAAGCCCCTTCGATTCGTTTTTTGGAGGGGGAGGCCGTGGAGGAAGAAGGAGTGGAGGGGTTCGCGGGGGTAATGTGCGCATAAAAGTTAAGCTTACTTTAAAAGAGATTGCAGAAGGTGTAGAAAAGAAAGTGAAGTTTAACCGCATGGTAACTGCCGAAGGCTTAACTTTTAAAACCTGTGCAACCTGTAATGGTGCCGGGCAGGTGAGGAGGGTTCAGCAAACGTTTTTAGGCCAGATGGCTACCACCACAACCTGCCCGACCTGTAACGGGGGAGGTAAAACAGTGGATAAACGACCTCCGGGAGTTGGCGCAGACGGGTTGAAACCCAAAGAAGAAATTGTAAGCATAAATATACCTGCCGGTGTAGCCGATGGCATGAACCTGAGCATGGGTGGCAAAGGAAACATGGGGCCGAACGGAGGCCCTGCCGGTGACCTGATCATTGTGATCGAGGAGATTGAAGATGCCGTTTTAAAACGCGAAGGCAACAATATTGTGTACGACCTGCACATTAGTTTTGCCGATGCCGCACTTGGCACAAGCCTTGAAATACCAACGGTTGACGGTAAAGTGAAGATGAAAATAGATGCCGGTACCCAGGGAGGAAAAATACTA
>JAZKGM010000248.1:0-14905 GCA_040385895.1 Bacteroidota bacterium | reverse complement strand
GAGAAGGTATATACTTCGGGTTCCAGGTTATGTTGAATAATGCTATCGAAAGCCACGGGTTCGGGGTTCATCACCATTACCGGGATCTTAATCCCGGCTTTGCGAAGGGCCACTCCTTCATCGGCATAAGCCACTGTTAAATAATCCATGCGGTTGTACTCCATCACCTTGGCAATCTCGTAGCTGCCTGCACCATAGCTGAACGCTTTCACCATGCCCATCATCCTCACCCCCTTCTTTAGCTTGTTCCGATACACATTCACATTATGAACCATGGCATTCAGGTTGATCTCGAACACGGTTTCGTGTACTTTCTTTTCAAGCAATGAAGTAATGCGCTCGAACGTAAATTTTCGTGCGCCTTTAACCAGGATGATCTGGTGGTTAAAATCCAGGCTCCTGAAGCCGGAGATAAAAGAAGAAGTATCGTCAAAGAACAATGATCCCGCATCAAACAACTGCTTGTGTTTTTTAAGCCCCTGCCCTATTCCTATAAATTTATTCACATGGTGCTGTTTGATCAGCGATGCAATAGAGGTATACAATTGCTGGTCGCTTAACCCGCTTTGCAGCATATCGCTGAGGATAACCGTTTTGCCATAACCTGCGCTTTGCTGCTCCATAAAATCGAGCGCCACCTGCAGGGCATTTACATCTGCATTATAACTGTCGTTAATGATCACGCAATTGTTAAACCCTTCTTTTAATTGCATGCGCATTTCTACCGGCTGCAGCTCTTCAAAACGTTTCAACACATCCGTACTCAGCCGGTTAATGGCCATTAAAAATGCAAAACACGTACATGCATTATTGATGCTGGCTTCATCCGTAAACGGGATGTTGATGCTGATGGATTGCGAACCTTTACGCGTGGTAATTACACTGTATTGGTACTTATGCTCCACTTCGAAGCGGTGCGTGGCATTTTTGCCGCTCCTGCTCCAGCTCACCACATTAAGACCCGGATTTTTATGGATAACAAGTTGTGTTACCGCTTTTGTGATTTCTGCCTGGTCGGAACAGTAAACCAGCATTTGTGCGCCTGTAAATAAACCGAGCTTTTCTTCCAGTTTTTGTGCGCTGTCCGAAAACCCTTCATCATGGGCAGAGCCTGAAAAAGTAAAGATCCCGATATCGGGCCTGATGATCTTTTGCAGGTGCTGCATTTCATTCACGCGGGAGATCCCGGCTTCAAAAAGTGCAAGCTGATGCTCTTCTGTCATTCCCCATACACTCAGCGGTACGCCAACCTGCGAATTGAAACTTTTAGGGCTGCGGATGATATTCAGGTCATCTTTAAGCAAAGCATGTAACCACTCTTTAACAATGGTTTTGCCGTTGCTGCCTGTTATGCCCACTACAGGGCATTTATATTGAGAACGGTGAAAAGCGGCCAGTTGCTGCAACGCTTCAAGGCTGTTTTTCACCCTGATCACTGTGCTGTTCTCCAATTGCCCTGCATCAATGTCTTCTTCTACAATAAAATTGCGCACCCCGGCAGCATAAGCATCTTTAAGGTATTGGTGGCCATTATTACGTTCACCATGAATGGCAATAAATACAGAGCTTTCCGGGTAGATCACCTTCCGCGAATCGATAAGCAGGTGTTGTATCGGTGTTTCCTTATTCCCGTCAAACTCCTGTATAAGTTTTCCTGAAATGATACCTGCTATATCGTGAATAAAATACTGCATTGATTTGGTTTACTTAAGTAACGTTTGCCTGCTGTGATTGACCATTAAAACAAGGGCGGATGCAATTAAGAACAACGCCATGATTAAAAATGCCCAGATCACCTGGTTGCCAAAATTAAAGAACGGCAGCGAAAACAGGAAAATAAATAAGGTGCGTACCAACAGGTTTGCCATATTAAAAATGCTGTTCACCCGGCCCATCAATTCATTGGGTATGTTATTGAAGAGGTGGGTTAAACGCAACACCCGTATACCGGCATTGGTAAACCCCAATACGAGGTTAACCGAATAAATAACCAGTACGCTCCTGGTGGCAAATGCCCATATAAAAATACCGGCTGTTAACAGCGTTAAAAGAATAATGGCCTGTTGCGTTCTGCTTGATTGGAAAACTTTGTTCACAAACAAACCTGCACATAAAGCCCCCACTGCATAAATACCATCCGATATGGCAAATACACTCCCCTTTTCATGCAGGTGCTTATCTACATAAGCCGGCAACACCGAATGAATTTCAACCAGGAGCATGGCAAACACACTATAACTGAACAAGCCAAAGACCAGTAACTGCGGATTGGCTTTGAGGTAAACAAAGCCCGTTTTTATGCGCTGGTAAATATTTACTTCCACATACTTTGTGGCCACGGGAACGTATTGAATGAATGAGATAAGCAATGCTGCGGCAAAGTAGGTGGCTGCATTCAGTAAAAAGATTTCCCAGATGGGCCATGGCTCAAAGCCAAACTCAAACCCCGCCAGTGAAAAACGTCCGCCTTCCAGCATCAGCGCTGCGATTCCCCCCGAAAGAATGCTGATGCTCTGGCCAACCACTTCAATGTTCGCATTTACTTTTCCATAATCTTCAACGCTGCTGATCTCCTGCCCGAAAGCATATAAGGTGGGGTAATGAATATTGTAATTGAGCATGGTGATGCCAAAAACAGAGACCACTAAAAAATCACTGAGCGATTGCTGGTAAAAACCGATACAGGAGATTAGCGCCAGCAAAAGCCCGCATACCAGGCTAACCACTAAAAAATTATTCTTCCGGCTAAAACGGTCAACAAGCGTTCCGGCATATAAGCCGAAGAACAAAACACCAATGGTAATAATTCCGTAGGCAATATTAAAATAGGTGTTGGCATGGATGCGGGTGAAATACCAGGGAATGGCCAGCATGCTGATGCCCTGCGCAAATCCGCTTATTCCGTTAGCTGTAAAAAGTAAGTTGAGTGCTGGTTTATTTTTCACCTGGTATAGCACAAATGTAACGGAGTGTTGTTTGTTTTGATACGTCTTTTGTCATTTATTTGATAACAATTTTGAGAACAGAACACCGCATAAAACTAACCCCGAACCAGGCCGTGCTTAAAGCAGCAGGCTTTTGCGCCTACCAGGAGCGCAGCCATAAAGAAGTGCTGGAAAGGCTCAGCGAATGGGGCATCTGGGGTATTGATGCACAGGAGATCTTATTAACACTGATCGAACAGAACTATGTGAACGAAGAACGTTTTGCCATGGCATTTGCCGGGGGTAAGTTCAGGGTGAAACACTGGGGGCGTGTAAAGATCAAACAAGGATTAAAGCTTCATGATGTAAGCACCTATTGCATGAATAAAGCGCTTACCCAGTTTGATGAAGAAGAATACCTCGGAACGCTCTCCGTGCTCATTGAAAAAAAATGGGCAGAAACAAAAGATACAAATACCTACCAGAAAAAGAGCAAGGTTGCCAAATATGCCATCGGCAAGGGTTTTGAACAGGAATTGGTATGGGATATATTAAAGGCAATGGGATAGCAACCACAAAGCGCACAGAGGTTTCACGTAAATCGAAATGCATAAATCATAAACTCTTTTGCATTTCGCCTTCTCTTCTCCCTCATAATCAAATCTAATAGCCATTTCGATAAAGTGTACTACATTTGTAGCTACAAATAATTACAACAATGGACCAACAAGAATATTTAGAGGTATATAGTGAAGCGACACCAAACCCCGACACGATGAAATTTGTGTTCAACAAAATGATCCTGCCGGCCGAAAGCGTTGATTTTCCTACGCCTGATAAAGCAGGAAATTCGCCTTTGGCTAAAAACCTGTTTGAATTCAATTTTGTGAACGGTGTGTTTATCATGAACAATTTCGTAACCGTTACCCGTAACCCGGGCATTGAGTGGATGGAGATCATCCCGATCATGAAAGAGTTCCTGAAGTCTTACATTACCGCAGGTGAGCCTGTATTAATAGGTGCCGCACCTGAGGTTACCCGCGATTTTGGGGATGATAACGGTATTGTTAGCCAGATCAGGGACATCCTCGATCAATACATTAAACCGGCTGTGGAAATGGATGGCGGACAAATTTCTTTCCGCGATTATGAAAATGGAGTAGTAACGGTAGAAATGCGCGGATCGTGCAGCGGCTGCCCTTCGAGCACCGTTACCTTAAAACGCGGCATTGAAGGCATGCTTACCCGCATGGTACCCGAGGTGAAAGAAGTGATCGCACACGCTATGTAAGGGAAGGTTATTGATGGTGGACTAGCTATTGGCTGTTGGCTTTCAGCTCTGCCCTGGCCTTTAGCTATTAGATTTTGTGGTGGCGCATTCGCTATTTTAAATTAACTCCGTTAAAACCATAAGTATGCGTTGTGCCCTTTATCTTTCGTTTGCGGCCTTTCCCGCCCGCTAGAGCGGGACAAGTCGTGGTTCTCGCCCGTAAACCGTAATATGTAAATCAGATTGCCGCACTTCACTTCGGAGTACCCAAGTTTCGTTCGCAATGACATATATCGTAAATAAAAAACGCCATCCGAAATTGCATTCGAATGGCGTTTTGGTTATAGAAACAGTTCTTTCTTACAAAGTTCCTGCAACAGCTTTTTGTACCAGGTCTGCAGCTTCTTTCAACACGATGGCTGAATAAACTTTTAAGCCTGACTCATCAATTAATTTTTTAGCTTGTTCTGCATTTGTTCCCTGTAAGCGAACAATGATCGGCACAGGAATATTGCCTATTGATTGGTATGCATCTACCACACCTTGTGCAACCCTGTCGCAACGAACGATCCCGCCAAAAATATTGATCAGGATCGCTTTCACGTTCGGGTCTTGCAGGATAATACGGAAACCGGCTTCAACAGTAGTAGCATTTGCAGAACCTCCCACATCAAGGAAATTTGCAGGTTCGCCACCGCTCAGCTTAATAATATCCATGGTAGCCATAGCCAATCCGGCACCATTCACCATGCAACCTACGTTTCCGTCCAGTTTCACAAAGTTCAGGTTATGTTTTGCGGCTTCTACTTCTGTAGGATCTTCTTCAGCAATGTCACGCATTGCTGCGTAATCAGGATGACGGTATAAAGCACTGTCATCGAAAGCTACTTTACCATCCACCGCAATAATTTTATTATCAGATGTTTTTAAAACCGGGTTGATCTCAAACATGGCGCTATCGCTACTGTCGTAAGCTTTGTATAAAGCAGAAACGAACTTCACCATTTGTTTGTGTGCTTCGCCTTCCAGCCCTAAATTGAAAGCAATTTTACGCGCCTGGAAACCCTGTAAACCTACATTAGGATCAACAGTTTCTTTATGGATCAAATGAGGAGTTGCTTCAGCTACATGCTCAATGTCCATGCCGCCTTCCGTGGAATAAACAATGATGTTTTTCGACTGACCACGATCAAGCATTACACTCATGTAAAATTCTTTAGGTTCAGCATCACCCGGGTAATACACATCTTGCGCAACTAAGACTTTGCTTACCAGTTTTCCTTTTTCACCGGTTTGAATGGTTACCAAAGTTCCACCCAACAGATTGCCTGCAATCTCTTTTGCTTTATCTGCGTTTTTAGCAACCGCCACACCGCGCTGGTCTTTGCCAATAATAGAACCTTTACCGCGGCCACCTGCATGTATCTGGGCTTTCACCACCACAAAATCGCTTCCGTATTGTTCTTTTAATTTTAGCGCTGCATCATAAGCCTGATCAGCTGTTTCTGCCACTATGCCTTCCTGCACAGCAACACCAAACGATTTTAAAACTTGTTTTGCTTGATATTCGTGAATGTTCATTATCAGAAATTTTGCAGCGAAAATAGCATTATATTTTGCTTTTGAAATATAAAATTAAGCACCCGGCCTGATCCGTTAAAAGCCTTGCAGCCACAAGTGGATTGAAGGCTTAATAATTGTATATTGCCGCGTATTTATGATTGAGATCAGTAACATTACAAAAACCTATAATAACCTCAGGGTGCTTAAAGGCATTAATGCAACCATACATAAAGGCGAAATGGTGGCCATAGTGGGCGCAAGCGGAGCCGGTAAAACAACATTGCTGCAAATTGCAGGCACACTTGACAAACCAGATGGCGGCTCCATTACGATCGCGGGAACGAATGTTACTTCTTTAAAAGCAAAAAAGCTGGCCCAGTTCCGCAATAAACACATCGGGTTCATTTTCCAGTTTCACCAGCTCCTGCCCGAATTCACTGCATTAGAGAACGTTTGTTTTCCGGCCTGGATCAGCGATGCGAACAGACCGCAAACCGAAAAAAAGGCCAATGAGCTATTGGCTTATTTAAACTTAACAGACCGGGCAGGGCACAAGCCATCCCAGCTGTCGGGAGGCGAACAGCAACGCGTAGCGGTTGCACGGGCATTAATTAATAACCCGGATGTGGTTTTTGCAGATGAACCGAGCGGCAACCTGGATTCTAAAAATGCCGATGAATTACACGACCTTTTTTTCAGGCTCCGCAGCGAATTCAACCAAACCTTCGTTATTGTTACGCACAATGAACAACTGGCATTGCGTGCAGACAGGAGGTTAATGATGAAAGACGGATTAATTGAATAATTGATCTTGGCTGCCATCCATGATATACTAAAACAATACTGGGGCTACGATGAGTTCAGGCCATTGCAGGAAGAGATCATCAACTCCGTTCTTGCAGGAAGCGACACCCTGGCATTACTGCCAACAGGGGGTGGTAAATCCATTTGCTTCCAGGTACCTGCTTTAGCCATGGATGGATTATGCCTGGTGATCAGCCCGCTGATCGCATTGATGAAAGACCAGGTGGAACAGCTTGTTAAACGCGAGATTACCGCTGCTGCACTGTACAGCGGCATGAGCAGGCGGGAGCAGCTTTTAACGATCGAAAATGCCCAGAACGGGGCTTATAAATTTTTATACCTTTCGCCCGAACGTTTAAAAACGCAGGCCTTCCGCGAACGCATTCCTTACCTGAACGTGAACTTGCTTGCGGTTGATGAAGCCCATTGCATCAGCCAGTGGGGATATGATTTCAGGCCGGAATATGCCATGATTGCCGAAGCACGTGAGCAACTGAAAAACATCCCTGTGCTTGCATTAACCGCATCGGCTACTGAACGGGTGGTGGATGACATCCAGGAAAAATTGCTCTTTAAAAAGCAGCATGTTTTCACTAAAAGCTTTACCCGCGACAACTTAAGCTACGTAGTAAACTTCACCGAAAACAAGACCGACCGCATGCTTCATATCCTCAACCGCATAAAAGGAACAGGATTGGTGTATGTGCGCAACCGCAGGCAAACACAGGAGATTTCCGCTTTGCTGCGCAACAATAAAATAGCTGCCGATTATTACCATGCCGGCTTACCCAACCAGGTGCGTGCAAAAAAGCAGGACGACTGGATCCAGAACCGCACACGGGTGGTGGTTTGCACCAATGCCTTCGGTATGGGTATTGATAAGCCGGATGTGCGGGTGGTTGTTCATTACGAAATGCCCGAATCGCTGGAAAGTTATTACCAGGAAGCAGGGCGTGCTGGGCGTGACGGCAATAAAGCCTATTGTGTTTTACTGCATCACCAGGGTGACGTGAGCACGGCAGAACATAAGCTGCAACTTGCATTTCCACCCGAAGAAGACATTAAGCGCGTGTACCAGGCCTTGTGTAATTACTACAGCCTGCCTATTGGCGCCATTCCCGACCGCAGCTTCGATTTCGACCTCACTGCTTTTATACAACGTTTCGGCTTAACCGCAAATACGATCTATCCGGCACTTAAATTATTGATGCAGTGCGACCTGATCGACCTAGCTGAATCATTCTTTGAACCTTCAAAGTTCAAATTCATTGTTAACCATGGCGAGCTGTATAAGTTCCAGGTTGAACATGAAAAGTATGACGACTGGATTAAAATGCTGTTGCGCACATACGGTGGCATTTTTGATAATTACACGAAAATAAACGAACAGCAACTGGCAGCAAGGATAAAAAAAGATGCTGCTTTCGTTATACAGCTCCTGCAACAATTAACCACGCTTGGCCTTGCCGATTACCAGCCGCAGAAAGATAAACCCCAGATCACATTCACCACACAACGGGTTGCAGCCGAACAGATCGACTTGCGGAATGCTTTGCTTAAACAACGCAAGCAAGTTGCCACCGATAAATTAAACGCAATGATCGCTTACGCTGAAAATGAAACCCGGTGCCGGAGCCGCCTGCTGGTTGAGTATTTTAACGAATTTGGTGCCGAAGATTGCGGGATCTGTGATGTGTGCCTAAGCAAAAACAAAGGAGACATAGATGGAAAAGAGGCCAAACAGATCGAACAAAAACTAAAAAAACTGCTGGTGCTTAACCCTTTGCATGTAAACGATGCGGTTAAAGCCATTTCAATTGCCCGGAAAGATAAAGTAACTACTGTTATCCGCTATTTGCTCGACAATGATAAATTGCGTTACGATAACGAACACCGCCTGGTTTGGAACAACAACAAAGAATAATATTTACCGTAACCAATGATCTGAACACGGATCAACGCATGCAGCGCATTTGTAACACATTGCAACTGGCCGGATTTGACGTGTTGCTGGTTGGCCGCAGGCGCAGCTCATCGGTTGAACTGACCAAGCAATCATTTCTTCAAAAACGATTGAACTGCTGGTTTGAAACGGGCATCTTGTTTTATGCCGAATTCAACCTCCGCCTGTTTTTTTTCCTGTTGTTCTCACGGGTCGATATCATCGGTTCAGTTGATGCAGATACGCTGTTACCAGGCACTTTAGCAAGCGAGATCAGGAGTAAAAAACTGGTGTTCGATGCCCATGAATATTTTACCGAAGTTCCGGAACTGGTGAACAGGCCAGCCATTAAAAAATGCTGGCAGCTTATTCTTAATTTTTGTGTTCCTAAGTCTTCTGCCTCTTACACGGTTGGCCCTGCATTGGCCGAGCTCTTTTCAGCGCAATACCATACCCCCTTTGATGTGATCTATAACATGCCGGTTCAACGGGAGCATACACCACAACACAAAGCAAACAACGTGGTGCTGTACCAGGGCGACCTTAATATTGGCAGGGGCCTGGAAGAAACCATCGAAGCCATTGCACAAACGAATGCAGAACTGTGGATCGCGGGGAACGGGGCAGTAAAACAACAACTTACCGACCTTGTTAAAAAAAAGCAACTAAGCCACCGCGTACATTTTTTAGGGAGCCTGTTGCCCGAAAAACTAAGCCTGGTTACACAACAGGCCACGCTTGGCATAAACCTGCTTGATGAAGTAAGCCTCAGCTACCAATATAGCATTGCCAATAAATTTTTTGATTATGTACAATGCGGGGTCCCGGTGTTATGTGCCGATTTTATAGAGTACAGAACACTGAATCAGCAACATGAAGTGGCATTGCTATGCAACAATAAGGTTAACGGGATCTCTGCTGCTATTAATAAACTCTTAACTGATAAATTATATTACCAAAAGTTGCTTGATAATTGTAAACTTGCTTCGCAACAATGGAACTGGCAAAGCCAGGAACACAAACTGATTGGCATTTACCGTAATCTTTAGTAATGAGCACTAACCTGCACGTTGTAAGTTTCGACAACCCCTTTCCCCCAAACTATGGTGGGGTTATTGATGTGTATTATAAGCTGAAAGCCTTACATGAAGCCGGCATAAAGGTTACCTTACATGTATTTGAATATGGACGGCAGCCGGCCATGGAGCTGGATGAGATCTGCGTAAAAGTTATTTATTATAAAAGAAGAACGTTTGTAAACCCGTTCATCGGTTCCCTGCCATATATTGTTTCTACCCGCAATGATGCTGTGCTGCTCCAGAACTTAACCGCAGATAAAGATCCCATTTTGTTTGAAGGCTTACATTCATGTTATTTTCTCAATCATCCCGAGCTGGCCAAACGAAATAAACTTGTCCGCATGCACAACATCGAACACGATTATTACCGCAAGCTGGAAGAGGTGGAAAGCAATTTTTTTAAAAAGTACTTTTTTGCAAAAGAGGCCGACAGGTTAGAGAAGTTTGAACCCATCCTTAATCATGCGTCTGCTATTCTTGCCATTTCGCCTAACGACCAGGCTTACCTGTCGTCAAAATACAAGCATGTAAAACTGCTGCCTGCCTTTCATGCCAATACACAGGTAAGTACCATGCCAGGCCAGGGCAATTATGCCTTGTATCATGGAAACTTAAGCGTGGGTGAAAATGATGAGGCAGCGCGATACCTGGTGAATGAGATTTTTAACGACATTGAAGAGCCGCTTATTATAGCCGGCAATAATCCTTCGGCCCTATTAAAAAAGGCAGTTGAGCAGTATAAAAATGTAACCCTGCTTCAGAATATTTCTACCGACAAGATCAACCAGCTTACACACGATGCGCAGATCAATATCCTGCCAACCTTTCAAAGTACAGGAATAAAACTTAAGCTCATCAATGTATTGTTCCAGGGAAGGTGGGTAATTGCCAATACCACCATGGTGGAAAATACCGGGCTTGAACATTTGTGCAAAGTATCCGATGATCCCAGACAACTCAAGCAGTTTGTGAAGCAATTGATGCACGGCACTTTTTCGGCAGATGAGCTGGAAACACGCAAAGAGATCCTGCATCGCTCGTTCAATAATTCATCTAATATTGAGCAACTGGCCCGCCTGCTTTAAGCACTAAAAAAGCCGCACAGGTTCTGCGCGGCTTGGTATTAATTATTATTCTATCGCCTCTTAGCGATACATCACTTCTTTGATCGCTTTAATTACTTTTTCCGGGCTTGGTAAAAATGCCTGTACAAACGTTGGTGCATACCCCAAAGGCGTATCTTCCGTGGTGATCCTCCTGACAGGTGCATCTAAATAATCAAATGCATTTTTTTGTACCATGTAAGTAATTTCGCTGCTTATGGATGCCAATGGCCATGCTTCCTCAACAATAACCAGGCGGTTCGTTTTTTTCACCGATTCTATGATGGCATCATAATCAATTGGCCGCACCGTGCGCAGGTCGATGATCTCGCAGCTGATGCCGTCTTTTGCCAGCTCTTCGGCAGCAGCAATAGCCACTTTAATTATTTTACCGAAGCTCACAATGGTAACATCTGTTCCGGTTTGTTTCACATGGGCTTTACCAATGGGCAGGTAATATTCCTCTTCCGGTACTTCTCCTTTTTCGCCATACATCTGCTCGCTTTCCATAAAAATAACAGGATCGTTATCTAATATGGCCGATTTTAACAGGCCTTTTGCATCAAAGGGGTTCGAAGGCACAACAACTTTCAATCCCGGGCAATTCGCAAACCAGTTTTCAAAAGCCTGTGAATGCTGCGCGCCCAGCTGGCCTGCAGAACCTGTAGGACCACGAAAAACCATCGGGATATTAAACTGTCCGCCACTCATCTGGTACATTTTAGCTGCGGCATTTATTACCTGGTCTATCGCCACAAGGCTGAAATTAAAGGTCATAAATTCAATGACAGGCCTCAGGCCATTCATTGCCGCCCCCACTCCTATGCCTGCAAAACCAAGCTCGGCAATAGGTGTATCAATAACACGTTTTGCACCAAACTCATCCAGCATTCCCTGGCTCACTTTATAAGCGCCATTATAATCGGCAACCTCTTCGCCCATTAAAAAAATATTGGGGTCTTTACGCATCTCTTCGCTTAATGCTTCACGCAAAGCTTCTCTGAACTGAATAACTCTCATTGTTATTTATTTGCTGCAAAAATAAACTGTTTGGCCACGTTTCAAAGCCTAAGTTTTGCCTGTTGCAAAAGGCTTATTTCCTGTTAATTCAACCCAAACGATACATTGATGCTGTTGCTTTTAACCTGGATAGCCAGGGCAAGGTTAAGCTTGGTGCTCAGCATTTTTATGCACCACAAACCCGGGTTATCGGGCATGGTTTCGGTGGTAACTTCTTTATTACCAAGTGCATTAATAAAAGCGAGCGTTTCATCGGTTGGCTGTTCCTTAAACGTGTTGGAGAAAGCCAGGTTTAGTTTTGTTCCTGCCTGGTATAATTTTATATCAACGCTTTCGCCCTGCGGGGTAAACTCAATAATATTCGACATGGCATTACGGATAATGGCCTGTAGCATCACTTTATCCGTATAGATCATGTTATGATCACCCTTTTCAAATTCGATATCAAGCTGCTGCCTTTCTATTTCGGTTGCAAAGTAGCTCAATTCCTCTTTCACCAGTTCGCTCACGTCCACGTCCTGAAAAACAGGACCTAAGTTATTTGTATAGAACTTAAGCCACCATGCTAAGTTCTCGCTCCGCAACAATGCTTTTTTGGAAAGCTGGTGAACGATCTGGACATATTTCCGTATATCGTCATCGCTGTGTTTATCAAAATGGTTCACCAGCAGGTCGGTAAAACCTATGATCCCATTAAAAGGATTACGAACGTGATGGGTTAAACGGGAAAGCAATTGTTTGTTAACAGGATTTGGTGTTTGATCCATTATAGCGTAGAAGTAAGCTTAAACTTGTTCTTGATGATCGAAAAATAATTACGGCTTACCTCAAATGGCTGATCGACCCCTTTAAGGTATAAAATACCGGTATCGTACGTGCCTTTTTCAATCTTAATTACATTGTGCAGGTTAACGATGGTTGAACGGTGAACGCGGAAAAAATCATCGGCAGGCAGTTTATCCTCCCACAGCTTAATAAGCCCGTATGTGGTAAATGAATTGCCATCATTAAGCGCTACATAGGTATAATTTCCTTTTGCCTCAATGTAGTTTATGTCTTTGATCTTGATAAACTTCATTTCGTCATTGATGTTCATCAGGACCATGTTATCAATACCGAACTTTGTACCGTTCTTAAGCGGTTTATCCAGGTCTTCTACATCATCATGGTGGTCTTCATAAATATTCAGGCGGCTGAGTGCTTTTTTCAGCCGGTCGAAACTGATCGGTTTTACAATGTAATCAATGGTATTAAACTCAAAAGCCTTAACGGCAAAATCAGGAAAAGCAGTAATGAACAATACGCGCGTTTTTGCATTTACATGCTTGATCAGATCGAGCGAATTTGCTCCCTTAAGATCAATATCCATAAAAACAAGGTCTGCGTTGCTGTGCTCTTTCATCAGCACCTCGGCATCTTTAATATTTGTTGCTTCGCCCGTAATATTGATGTAGCTGAAATCTTTAAGAAATTCTTTGAGAAGAGTAACGGATGACGCATCATCTTCAATAATCAACGCATTAATCGATTTGGCCATAGTTTCATTTTATTCAGTTCGTAAATAAAACATTATTTTATACAGATGCAAACGCGCAGGCGAATTTTAATGTAGTGGGAACGAAGGCAAAGCAATGCCAAAAAATGGCTACTTTTGCGCCAATAATTACCCGGATCAATGAATTTATTTACACCTGAAAACTGGAAAAATTACGAATTGCTGGATTGCGGAGAGCTGGAAAAACTGGAAAAATTCGGAGATATTGTTTTACGCAGACCTGAACCACAGGCACTTTGGAAAAAACAATGGACCGAACAGGAATGGAATAAACTGGCCGATGTAAAGTTTGTGCAGAAAGGAAGCCATTCGGGTGAATGGAAAAAGAACAGGGCCGTAAACGATAAATGGACCCTTAAGTACGGGCATGATGAATTAAAAATAACCTTCAACCTTTCTCTTACTTCTTTTAAACATGTCGGTATTTTCCCCGAACAGGCTTTAAACTGGGATTTTATTTATAATTCGGTTAAAAAAATAAAAGCAGAGCAGCCACGTGTACTTAACCTGTTTGCTTACACCGGTGGCGCATCATTAGCGGCTAAAGCGGCAGGTGCCGATGTTACCCATGTTGACTCGATCAAACAGGTGATCAACTGGAGCCGTGAGAACATGGAATCGTCAGGTCTTAAAGACATACGCTGGGTGGTGGAAGACGCCCTGAAATTTGTGAAACGCGAAGTTAAACGCGGCAAAAAATACAACGGGATCATACTCGATCCCCCGGCCTATGGGATCGGTACGAATGGCGAACGATGGAAACTGGAAGATTCGATCAATGAAATACTGAACGACATAGCCCAGCTGCTTGATGAAGAGCATTTCCTCGTGCTTAATGTCTATTCGCTGGGGCTTAGTCCGCTCATCCTCGAGAACCTGCTCAATACAAACTTTAAGGCCACTCCCAACCTCGACCTGGGTGAAGTTTACCTGCATGCAAAAAGCGGCATAAAACTTCCTTTGGGGATACTTGCGAGATTCAACAACCTGTAAAGTTAGATCCGAAAATTATTCCTCAAAGAAATTAATGATAAAAGGCACAAGAGAAATATTCTTTTGTGCCTTTGGTGTTTTTTTACACGTTGGTATAAGTATCGAAATTCGAATTTAACCATTCGAATTTTGCTGCCTTACATTTTATATTTTTTCTTGATCTGGAAAAAATAGTTCCTGCTGATCTCAAATGGTTTATCTACGCCTTTCAGGTATAAACGACCTGTATCATTGGCCCACTTTTCAATTTTAGTAACGTTATATAAATTAACGATCGTTGAGCGGTGGATCTGGATAAAAACATCTTCCGGCAATTTGGTATCCCAGTTTTTTATCGAGTTATAGGTAACACTAAGTTTGCCATCTGTAAGGTTCACCTTCGTATAGTTTCCGTAGGCTTCAATGTAGTTGATGTCCTTAATGCGCACAAAGCTCATCTTATTATCAAAGCTTAATAATATGATATGATCTGGGGTGAACTTGGCATTGAAATCATCAGTAAATTCGGCATCTTCCCACTTATTGGTTACTTTTTCAATTGCTTTTGTAAGCCGCTCGAGGCTTATCGGTTTCAATAAATAATCAACCGCGTTCAGTTCAAAAGCTTTTATAGCAAAATCAGTGTGCGAGGTTATAAAAATAACCATGGGCT
>JAZKGM010000247.1:0-4048 GCA_040385895.1 Bacteroidota bacterium | reverse complement strand
GATCGATTGCGAAATGAGCTTTGTGGAACAGGAAGACATCCTGAATATGTTTGAAGGTTTGGTGAAGCATTTATTTCGCGAAGTGCGTAAAGTAGAGATCGCTTCTTTACCACGCATGACATATGCAGATGCCATGAAATATTACGGCAGCGACAAGCCGGATACAAGGTTTGAAATGAAGTTCGTGGAGCTGAACGATGTGGTGAAAGGCAGGAACTTCCCGGTGTTTGATAACGCAGAACTCGTGGTGGGGATTTGTGCCAAAGGCTGTGCAGAATACACAAGAAAACAATTAGACGAGCTCACCGATTTTGTAAAACGCCCGCAGGTTGGCGCCACGGGTTTGGTATATGCACGCGTAAATACCGATGGAACCATTAAATCATCGGTAGATAAATTTTATGATGAAGCGGCTTTAAAATTATGGGCTGAAAATTTTGGTGCCCAACCAGGAGATCTCATTTTATTATTAGCAGGCCAGGCCGATAAAACACGCAAAGCATTAAATGAACTGCGCCTGGAAATGGGAACACGTTTGGGCTTAAGGGATAAAACCAAGTTCTCCTGCCTTTGGGTGATTGATTTTCCATTGCTGGAATTTAATGAAGAGGAAGGAAGGCACTTTGCCATGCACCATCCGTTCACTTCACCCAAGCCGGAAGATATTCATTTACTGAACGACCCGGGCTCGTTAGGTAAGGTACGCGCCAATGCATATGATATGGTAATTAACGGTGTGGAAGTGGGTGGCGGAAGCGTGCGGATCTTTAACAAAGAACTGCAAAGCCGCATGTTCGAAATATTGGGATTTACCGCAGAAGAAGCACAGCACCAGTTCGGATTTTTATTAAATGCATTCGAGTATGGTGCGCCTCCTCATGCAGGTATTGCATTCGGTTTCGACAGGTTATGTTCTTTATTTGGGGGAGCCGATTCGATCAGGGATTTTATTGCCTTTCCTAAAAACAACAGCGGCAGGGATACGATGATCGATGCGCCAAGCACGATTGATGAGAAGCAGTTGAAAGAATTAAATATTGCAATTCAAGGCTAAAAAATAATTGAAAATGAATAGCCACAGGTTGTACAGATCAGATTAGGCTTTCATTTTGTAACTCATTTACCTGATGCAGTAAGATTATAGGCCTCCGCATCTGCCTGATCTGTGGCTGCTTTATCTACACCGTTTCAATTATTACTAAAAGGATTAATTAACGGCAGTAACCCTGGTTATTTGCGGAATGGCGCTTTTTAAGCCGTTCTCTATCCCGGCACGCATGGTCATGTGGCTCATGTTGCAGCTGCTGCAATTGCCCAACAACTTAAGCTGAACTTCCATTTCATCCGTTACATCCACCAGTTCCACATCGCCACCATCAGCCTGCAAAAACGGGCGCATGCTGTTCAGTGCTATTTCAATCTTTTGTTCTAATTCTGCTCTTTCCATTGTGTATTCAAAAATAACAAAATTTAGCTATACAGCGGCCTCATTATTTTTGCTGATGTTATGTATAGCTATTTGTTGCGCAACACGCTTTGCCACGTCAATAAACAGGACTTTTGCGGGGTTGTTATCATCGAGTACCGCAGGCATTCCTTTGTCTCCGCCCTCTCTTATTCCTGCCACCAGCGGGATCTGCCCCAACAATTCACTGCCAAAATCAGTGGCCATTTTCTGCCCGCCACCTTCACCAAAAATATAGTACTTATTGTTTGGCAGTTCGGCAGGTGTAAACCAGCTCATGTTCTCCACCACACCCAGCATGGGTATTTTATTGGGCAGCATATCGAACATCACCACGGCTTTTATCGCATCGGCCAGCGCCACATCCTGCGGGGTGGTAACCAGCACAAATCCTGTAACAGGAATGATCTGGCCCATGGTTAAATGAATATCGCCTGTACCCGGGGGCATATCAAGCACTAAATAATCAAGGTCGCCCCATTCCGTTTCATTTACGAACTGGCGCAATGCGCTGCTCACCATTGGCCCCCGCCACACTACGGCCTGGTTCGGCTGGATCATAAAGCCAATGCTCATCAGCTTGATGCCGTGGCGTTCAACAGGCAGCATGATGTTCTTGCCATCAACCACCTTCATGTCGGGCGCTTCATGCACCCCGAACATCAATGGCATGCTGGGGCCGTAAATATCGGCATCAAGCAAGCCCACCTTAGCTCCAAGCTCATGCAGGGCCAAAGCGAGGTTAGAGGCTACAGTGCTTTTTCCAACCCCGCCCTTTCCGCTCACTACGGCAATGATATTTTTAACCCCGGGCAAAACCAGCTTATCCAGTCGCGCAGTAAGCACGTTGGCTTCCATCTTTACGGTTACTTTCAGTTCGGGAGAAATGTTCTTATGAATGGCGTCAACACAGTCTTTCTCGATCTTATCTTTAAAAGGACAGGCCGGGGTTGTTAAAACAACGGTAAATGAAACCTCCTGTTCATTCACTACAATGTCCTTTACCATATTGAGCGTAACCAGGTCTTTTTTAAAGTCCGGTTCAATAACGGTTGAGAGGGCTGTTAATACGTTTTGCTGAGTGAACATAAATAATTATCAAAAACAAAAAATGCTGACAATCCGGAGATTATCAGCATTTTTAGTCGGGGTGGCAGGATTCGAACCTACGACCTCCACATCCCAAATGTGGCGCGATACCAGGCTACGCTACACCCCGATTACGTTTAGTAAATCATTGCTGCTTTAGTTAAACGTGGCGCGAAAGTAAACTTCCGCAATATTTTTTCCAAACCGTGTGCTAAATTAATTTGGAACTTAGCTTGCGGAGAGGGAGGGATTCGAACCCTCGATACAGATAAACTCCGTATGTCGGTTTAGCAAACCGGTGGTTTCAGCCACTCACCCACCTCTCCGGGCCTCCTTAATTTTTTAAGGAAGGGCAAAAGTATGTATCAGCGTATAAACTACCAAACTTTATTTATAAATTTTCGTATGTAGTAAATATGGCTTTTGCACACGGCATTTTGTGTTAAATATATTGATTTGATTACATGAGCTTTACAAAAGGCATACAACCTAAGTCTTGTTTTATTTAATCTATTAGTTAAAAATAGTAGTGCAGAAGCAATAACAGCGGCCCGGGTATATAACATTACAAGGAAGCCAACGTTAAAAAACGGAATACATAAACCTCTAAAGTTATGGCAAAAGATAAACCGGTGAACTATAAATTCAGAGATTTGAAAATATTCGGATCGACTGAATGGCTTGCCAACAACGAAAAAAAATACCGCCTCGTTTATGATGAGTCGGAATGTACTTTTATATATGCCGAGCTTTCCTTCTTCAATAAACTTTTTGATGAGGAAGACTGGGATGTGCGCATGAACCTGAAATGCGTGAACCACATCGACAACAGTGAGATCTGCAACCTGGTTGCCGACAGGACCATCCGCAAAGACGAGAACATTGTTTACGTGCGCGAAGGATGGGGCGTGAAAACGCCAAGCGTTTACTGGAAAAAAGGTGTGTACAGGTGGGAAGCCTGGATCGATAATGTATTTGTGGCAGAAAAAATGTTCTATGTGGAAGACCAGGGCATTGTAACAGATACCGTTAATCCGTATTTTAACCTTAAACAGGTGCGCCTGTATGAAGGGCCCGACAGCAACCTGCCCAAGAAAGAGCGTAAGTATGTAAGCGCTTTCAGCAATGCCGAAACCCGTTATGTTTGGGTAGAGCTCACCTGCGAAAACCTGGTTAAGGGAAGCGCCAGCTGGCAGTGTGAAATGATCTTTAACTTTAAAACCCATAGCGGGCAGCTTAAAGGCAGCATTGAAAAACTGGTGGAAATTGGCGGACGCGAAAACCAGTTTGAGTTTTCTATTGGTTGGGGAAGCGATTTAAAAGGCACCTGGGGCACCGATATCTATTCGGTTGATGTGGTTTTTATGGACCAGATCATTGCTTCTATTCCTTTTGAGGTGAGCGAGGAATTTGTGTACGACAGCACCCCGCTTATGATCGAGGGAAAAAGCAAAACCAAAGCACTGGCTGAAAATAAATTTAAAACAAGCAGCG
>JAZKGM010000246.1:0-12682 GCA_040385895.1 Bacteroidota bacterium | reverse complement strand
GGGCGTGCGCATGGTTACCGAGATGCTTTTTTGATGGCGGTTGTTCAACGGGCCATACCCCAGGCGTATTTCCATCGGTTCTTCCGCAGCCAGCAGGTCGACCGTGCTTTGAGAGACGCCTTCGTTTACTTTAATGATATGAACCGGTGCAACGCTTGGTTTTGCCATGTACGAATGTATGATTTTCACCTAACATATCATTCCAGGCCTTCGCTGCTTAACCAGCCATTCTGTCCATCAATGGTTGTGTAGATATAGTTGTTAAACAAGGCCAGTATCTTTACCTGTGTCGCATTGTTTATTTGTTTAATAACAGCAGTTGTTGAATCGGGTTTAATGGTGAAAAAGGAAGACGCCTTTAAGGCAGAGGAGCGGAGTGGTTTGTTTAATTCTTCAATGGCGGTTAGCGGTAAAAATCCGGCAGTTCCGTCAGGCATGATCACCTTGTAATAACTCCCTGCTGCGCCTTCGATCTGTATGAAAGTTCCTGGTTTTAATTCGGCTATCGTCACCGATTTTTGAGCGGGTGTATTCAGCAGGTTGACTTTTTTAGTGGTTCGTGCGCCTGTGTTTAAAAGCACTCCTTTAACAGGTTCGGTTTTTTGAGGCACCTGTTGAATAAAAGGAAGCGGATCGACAGCGCCTTTGCGGGTATAAATGCCAAAATGAAGGTGAGACGGGGTGTTCCGGGCATTGCCGGTATTTCCCATCAGGCCGATGGTATCGCCTTTTTGTACACGCTGCATGCCGCTTACCAGCTGTTCATCGAGGTGCGCGTAGTATAAGTTATAATCCTTGCCTGCCGGGCTTAGCCAGATCACTTTTCCACCCAGCCCGTTTTCGCCAACCCGGGTTATCATTCCATCTTCTGCCGCGATCAGAGGAGTGCGGAATGCATCAAAAATATCTATCCCTTCATGTTTCCGGGAACCCCCATCGCGCTGGTCGCCCCAAAAGCTGCCTACCTTTTTACCGCTGTTGCCCGGAACAGGAAAAGCCAGTGATGGCTCTGCCACAATAGAAAGGGAGTAGGAAACGGCAGCAAGCAATTCAGGCTGAAGCGTGAGTATCAGCTCCGGGTCGTCATCCACTTCATAACGAATGGTGAGCGAGCTGTCTGCGGCCATGATCAGTTTGGGTTTGTTTTGATTGCCGGTGGTTTTCCATAGCTCAACAAATAAACGCGCACCTGTTCTGGGTTGAACAACAACGGTAATAATTAATTCCTGGCCTTGTTTTGGCCGCAGCCTGATGCCTGCCGACCGAGGAACATCTGCCGCAAAATACCCGTTTTCGCGGTAAGGAATATTCACAGCCAGTGCTGTTTCGATGGCTTTTTGCGACTGGCTGAACCATTCGCGCCCCAATACCGATTGCTGCAAACCGGCCTGCTCCAGCCCGTCAGCATACTGCTGCCTCGCGCTTTTACTCCCGAAAATATTGGCTGTGGTGCATGAATGGGTAAGCATGATCAGCAAAGAAAAGAAGCCATATACCAAACATTTCATGCATAGGTTTTACAAACAACAGGCCGGGTGTGTGTGGCAGCATTTTGGTATGGCAACAATGAATCAATTTTATGGATATGAAACAAATAACAGTAGCTGAGCAGATCAAATCCTTTTTCGATGAATATGAAAACAGCTTCAACCGTTCGCTGCAGGGTGAAACAACAGACCTGAAAGCAGCTGCCGGGTGGTTTACCGAGTGCTTTATGGAAAGCAGCCCGCTTGGGGTGATCTGCGGAAAGAACGATAAGGACTTTGAAAAGAAGATGGAGGAGGGTTATGCATTCTATAAAAGCATAGGCACAACCGGCATGTATATCACAAACCGGCAGATGCAGGTGCTTGACGATTTTCACACGATGTGTAAAGTGAGCTGGAAATATAAGGCTGAAAAAGAAGGGAAACAGGTGGAGATCGACTTTATGGTGATCTACCTGCTGCAAACCATGAATGATACCGTTAAGATCTTTGCATACATTACAGGTGATGAGCAGAAAGCATTAAAAGATAAGGGATTGCTTTAGTTTGCATGATGCATTTTAGTACTTATATTGTGCCCTGTTAAGTACTTACCAATGAAAATCAGTTATTTACTTTCGGTATTCGTTCTGCTGGTCTCCTGCGGAGATCATATACAATATGTGTACAAGCCCAAAGTGCATAAGCTTAAAACCAGCCAGCTTTACGACAGCGACCTGGTGTATGACGTGGTTTTTGATTCATACGAGCAAAATGCAGACTCTCTGAGGAAAAAAGGCCGTGAGCTGTTTTTGCAGGGTGCCGATCTTTATAAGAATAAGCACAATGCATTTGCGGCAATAACCAGGTTTAAGGCAAGCATATTGATTTTTCCTGATGCGAAAACCTACTATGAGCTGGGTAATGCACTTACCGATTGTAACAAATACGATGAGGCTCAGAAAGCATACAACCTGGCCGAACGCCTCGATTTTGAACCGAGGTCGCTGATCTCACTTAAGCTGGCTGTACTGAGCTACCAGTCTTATCTCAGCAACAAAGTTGAAAAAGAGTACGCTTTGAGCAATGCAGTTAACAAACTATATGCACTTTACAGAAATGGGGCAGACGAAAGTACGGTGCTGAAAGAAAAAAAGTTAGCCGCTATTGTATTAACCCAGAAATACAAGAACATGAAAATTAATGTAGAGGCAGAACGTGTTAAGGGTAACAGCAATGGTTTATTTGCACTCTTCAAAAGCGCTTTCAGGCAGAATGTGTCAAACCTGGATATCGCTGTAGAAGAAGTAGAAATGACGAAATATAACCAATCCATCAGTTACGAATTTTCGAAATTTATTCCCGAGATGGAAAACACTTCATTTAGCCGGGATGTTGGTAACGATTTTTATTATGTGGGTTTGGTAAAGGAAACCGATATGTATGTGGCCGTTTTGTATAACGCAGTTACGTTTTATGACCAGGAGATGCAACCTACACGTACCATGCTGGCCGTATACGACCATGAGGGAAATTTAAAGACGCAAAAAATGGTGGCTTGCCAGTGCAGTGCCGAAAAAATAAAAAGATGTTCGATAAAAGATAACAAGGTAATGGTGGAAGACTACCTGCGTGTATGGGAAAAGCCAATTACAGAAGCAGCCTTTGAGGATAATAAAGTAAAAGCGCATAACCTGATTGCCAAAGCTACATTCAGCATCGATGATAACGGTAACATACAAAACGAAGATGTTCCGGCAGGTTATAACGATTCAAGTATTTTTGCCAAAGCCCAATGACAAAACAGTTTATAGCAGTGCTGGCAGCAGCTTGTTTGCTCAGCTGCAACACAGTCCCCAAAACAGAAGTATTAGACTTGCCCAGTGTAAGGCCAAGCGAGATCTATGAAAATAACAGCGTGGTTGTTTTTATCAATAAGCATCATAATAAAAATGAAAAAATAGCTGCAACTTATTTTGAGAAAGGCCAAAAGCTGGAAGATGAAAACAGGGAAGAAGCCATATGGAATTATAAAAGAGCGATTACCCTTCATCCAACATTGGATTATTACCATACGCTTGGAGATATTCTTATAAAAGATAAAAACGATAAAGAGGCCGCAAACCTTTACGCTATGCTCGTTTCCGAATATAACATTCAGGATGAACATGGATGGCATTCGAATCATATATTCGGATCGCCTTCAGAGGATGACGTGTTTAAATACCTTTTGAGCAACCTGCTTCAGTATAATTACCTCGACCCCTACGAATTAAGCCGCGTGGTTGATAACGGATACGACCTTCAGAAAATGAAAAAGCGCCTGTTTGGCGATGAGCGGTTTATGTTCGATACTTCAGGCATCGTTTATAAAGAGTTGTCAAATATGTTTTTAACAGATGATGAAGCTGCTGCATATGCTTCAAACCCTGATCATTTTAAAAGTTTTATTTCACGCATAAAAGATACTTCTGCATCTTATGAAATTACAACAAATACGGTTTCCGATTTTGTATTTAATGGTCAGTATGCCTGGGATGAAACCGGCCGCGGATTACAAGCGCTGGAAATGCTTTTTTTAAAACAAAAGCAGGATAATTCGGATAAGTGGTACATGTATAATATTAAAAATACAGCGCGTGTAAACGACTCCGTTTTATATGTGATCTATTCGATAGATACCAGTGAATATGTATGTCCAAAGCCAATGCGACATATTGATTATACCCTGGCTACCTATACTAACGCGGGCAAAATGATAGATGCAAAACCGCTGGCCTGGCAGGCGGGCGATTTGCTTGCTGCAGCCAAAGTAAATAAGGGACAGATAGAAATAAACGCATTTAAACGCAGCTGGAAAAAGCCATATAACAAAGCAGATTTTGACAATGAGCTTGTCTCAACCACTGCCGTGAAAAGTTATTTTTTGAAAATACAGGATGACGGAAAGATCGTAGAAGTGCTGCAATAACGATTATCCCGTCAGGCGCGTGCCCAATTTTTTTTTGACCATATAATGAGTTCAGCCACGATCAGGTTAGGGATCCAGCTCATCCAGGCCACCAGTATATACATTTCCCTGCCATGCCAATTAATGATAAAGGGAAGTGCAAATACATAAAGCCGTAAAGTGATGGCAGATAATGTTAGCGCATAGCTGCGTGTCATAAACGCCTTATGGCTTTCAATATTCCTTTTACGGATTTCTATAAACGCCTTATAGGTAAAACACCACCAGAAGATAGAAACAAACACAAAGGATATTTTGGCCCAAATTCCGCCATTGGCATAAAAAGCCATGATCAACCCGCTTGGTGCACAAATAATTAATAAAGAAAATACGTAGATTTTGCCAAGTAGGCGATGGTTTTTTGGGAAATGATCGATAATGTATTGCACAAACTGAAAGCCTCCGATCAGCAGAACCAATGCGCTTACGGAAATGTGCCAGTAAAATGCCCAGCGCCAAATTGTTTTATGTAAAACAGCTTGCTTGGTAAGCAGAAAGTCCACATCGGTTTTAAACGAGAAATAGGGCAGGGTTAAATTCGCCATTAACAGGGTGAAGCCAACTACAACGAGCAGTGCCAGTGCAGGGACAGCTTTATTTTTCAATCTATTCAATCACAATTTTTGACTGAACGGTATGATCACCCGATCGTGCTTTTATAAAATAAAGGCCTTTTGCAAGGTCACGTGCGTCAACTTCCACATTGCTGTTTGCAGCAGGCAATTGTTTCACAAGCTTGCCAAAAACATCATAAAGACCGATCTGGGTGAATGATTCTTCATTTAAATGAACCGTAAATAATCCTTTGTTCGGGTTCGGATAAATAAGCACTGCACCCGGTTTTGCAACCAGGTTTCCGTCAATCAACCTGATCGGGGAATATTCATATTTTCCGTCAAAATCAATTTGTTGCAGGCGGTAATAAATCAATTCACCTGAGGCAGAGAATGCATCAATATCGGTGTAGCTGTATGTGTTTAACAGGTTGCTGTTACCGGTTCCTTTCACAAAACCAATTTTCGAAAATGACCGGCCATTGAACGAACGCTGTACTTCAAAACCTTTGTTGTTCTTTTCAGAGCCGGTGCTCCAGTTTAACACCACATTGCTGTTCAGCTTAGTGGCGGTAAAATCAACCCATGTTACCGGAACAAGCGTGGCATTGCTTCCTGTTAAATACCCGCTTTGCTGGTATGAGCTTAAAGAGGTATCGCCATTGTACTCAAACAGGGCAAAATAATAGGTAGTGTTTGGCTGGAGGTTGGTTATTGAAACACTGTTGGTGGTATTGTTCAGCACCACATAATTTGCTGTACCCAATTGTGCATCCACACCGAACTGCGGGTTTGCACTGTAAGATACGCCATTGGCAGGAATTGCATTTACCGCAGATCCCGCCTTTGCCACCAGTATCCTTTTTTGGCCGTTGCCGTTGTTCCAGCTCACGTTCATGCTTGTTGTGGTTATAGCCTGGAAAGAAAACGAATTTCCTGCAACAGACGGGGCATTCGGGTACACTTTTACATTTTTGCTTATTGAATCGGAACAGCCTGAGCTGGTCGTTATGCGGAGCTTAACGGTGTAAATTCCGGCTGCTGCATATGTTTTGAACGGGTTTAAAGAGGTAGCTGTGGTACTATTGCCAAAGTTCCATAAACGGGTGCTTACATTTGCGCTTGTGTCAACAAATCCAAAATTATTGGAAGCCAGCAACTGCGCAGGGTTGTTGATGGTGTATCCGGCTTTTGGCAAAGCATTAACCGTTACTGTTACGGCAGCAGAAGTGTCGGCATACCCCGATGAATAAACAATGCGCTTAAACCAGGTGGTTTGGGACAGGACGCCAGGCGCATACGTTTGTGTATTATTTGTTCCCGGTGCATTGGTATAACCCGTGGTGGCCGATGTGGTGCTTTGTATCCATTTGTAAGAGTAAGAACTTACCGAACTGTCTAACAGGACCTGGTCGATATAAAGCTGGTTTCCGTAACCGGAATAAAATTCGAAACGTACCTGTGTACTGTTTAAAGGCAGCACCAGTTTTTTGGTGATCCACTGCGCGGCCACAGGGTTAAAAAGAGCGGTTTGGGCAGGGGCAGTGGTAATGCCCGCTGTGTTTATGGTTTGAGCCGAGCCCCAGCCTGTTACCCGAACGAATGAAGCGCCCACTTTTGCATAAACAATCAGGGAATCTGTCGAGCCACTGTTGTAAGTAGCATGTGCCACATCAAAACGCAAGGTATCCTGGCTGATGGTTGAAGTAAATGTATTGGTTTGAAGCTGGGCCCTTCTTCCCGGCTGTACATTGAAATTATTGGCCAGGATCACTCCACTGGCGGGTGTTCTTCCAAAGCTGTTGAAACTTGTGGTGAACCGGAGCAACGTATCTTGTGTTAATGGTACCGACCAGCCGGCCGGTAAGTTAATGCTCGGAAAATCGCTGTACGACTTATATCCTTCAAGCTTAAAGCCTGCCCCGTTTGTTGGCTGGCTTCCGTCCAGTAAAGAAGGGATAACATTGCCGCAAACCGATTGTGTTCCTGTAATGATATTTGTTGCAATTACAGGAGTGATCTGCACACATAGTGTAAAATCAGTGCTGTATGCATTGTCGTTAAAATCATACACGCGGATGTAGTATGTAGCACCGGTAGAAAGATTAGCAGCATGGATCACGTCTGTTGCATCCATTCCGGCCACATCTGTACATTGCAACAATACAGGCGATGTGCTTGGCCCCGAATACAAGCCCAGTACCACATCTGTTCTCAGGCCGCCTTTGCAATAAATGCTCACATTGGGTTGGGTAGCTACAAACGAATACCACACATCTTTTGCCGTGGTTGCCAGTGCACCCGAGCAGGTGGATGGCGGAAGCGATTGGGTGGCAGAAGCCAGGTTCCCCGAAACCGCATTGCACGCAGCGTTCAACGTCATTGAACTTGCCGATATGATGGCGTCATTGGCAGGTGCGCTGTTTGCAGCCAGTAAACTGGCCGTGTATGCATTTATTCTGCCATACCCGTTGTTGGTGCTCCAGGTTCCGGAAGGCTGCCCGGTAACGTTTGAATTATAAGTGTACCCGCCAACCTTTTCGCAGCTTTGTTCAATTTTAGTGCGTGCCTGGGCGTGGGTAAGGTTTGAATCGAGTGAAAAAATAAGTGCCATTACCCCAGCGGCAACAGGGCAGGCTGCCGATGTTCCGCTGAATAGGAAATAATCGTTGGTGGAATACCCTAATGTACCCGCAATGTCTGTAGAATATACACTGACACCAGGGGCCACAATATCAAGGCCTGTTCCATAATTTGAAAAGCTGGCCCTTGTATCATCAATGGTGCTGGCGCCCACAGCAATGGTGTTTACATTACTGGCCGGGTAGCTGATGGTGCTTAGTCCATCGTTTCCCGATGAGGAAAGGAAAGGTGTCCCCTTGCCCCAGCGGCCTATGCTGATGCTGTTTGCGATCGCATTATCAACAAGACTGCTGCTGCTGCCAAGGTTATTGGAGTTGCTGATGACATGTGCATTCTGGTATGCCCAGGTAATTCCGTTTGAAATGGAGTTCCCGGTGGCATTCCAGTTTCCCGAACTGTTAATGATGGTGCCTATTTTAACCGCAAAAAGCTTTGCGTTATAAGCCACCCCGGCCACCCCGGTGGTATTATTCGTGGTGGCGCCAATCAGGCCACCGCAGTTTATTCCGTGTGCATCACCCTGGTAGCCGGTTGATATAAACCCTGCACCTGTTGCATCATAGGCAGCCTGGAACGCAAAATCAGGATGTGTGAACTGGGCGATGCTCCCGAAACAATCGAGGATCGCTACTTTAATCTGTGGAATGCCGGTGGTTAAGGTCCATGCATTTTCAATATCAAGATCGGCACCTGCAACACCGCCCACAAACTGGGCCGTATTT
This sequence comes from Bacteroidota bacterium, assembly GCA_040385895.1. Classification (GTDB taxonomy): domain Bacteria; phylum Bacteroidota; class Bacteroidia; order UKL13-3; family UKL13-3; genus UBA6183. Next base: position 4,287 of record JAZKGM010000246.1, on the reverse strand, counting down.
TTTAAATGCCATTGCTGGGCATACAAAGGATCATTGGTATTGGTTTTACCCCAGATCACAAAGTCGGGCTCTGCAAAAGGGAATATGCTTAACGACTGGATGTACTTGGCTATTTCGAACGCATTGCCCAACGAGTTTTTGTTAACCCTGCAAAAGTAGATCCCGTCTATGTATTCTTTTTCTACAGTGAAATTCAGTTGTTTGGCCATTGACTGGAGCTGTTGCAGCTGGCCGGCATCTGTCACTTTAACATAAAACAGGTCGTACACCGCTTGCTGTATTTTTTCATTGTAAACCAGGACAGGGGCAGAGTATTCAATCAACTCATTTTGCTGAAGCAGGCTTAGTTTTTCGGTAAAAGAAAGATCCGATCTGTTGCTGAACCTTGCTACTACGCCATCAGGAAATGGCAATACCCATGATTGATCGAAGGTTTCAAACAAACCCTGTGAGGCAAAAAAATCGCTCATGGCTTTGTGCGATGGTTTTCCTTTTAAGCGCACCAGCACCTGTGTTTCATCAACCCTGAACGTGGTTTTACCTTCAGGTAGCCGGATGCTGTATTCACCGGGCTGTAGTTTTATTTGCTGGGCCGATAAAAACGAGTGAAGGAGAATAAAAGAAACAAGAACGGTAAAGAGTCTTTTCATAAATAGTTGAGAATAGGCAAATGTAAGGTTTTGAGCGTTTAAGGAAACATTCAGGGGGATTAAAATTTCGACAAAAAAATCCCGGTTCGAAAGAACCGGGATTGCATAAAATTTCAAACCAGCGATTACCTGGCCAGCACGATTTTTTTGTAATCGACAATTACACCGTTAACCGATAAATAACAATAGAAAGCGCCCGGCTTTAATGTTTCCCCGGCAAAAACAAACATTCCTTTGCCACTTTCATTGATCGGGAAATCAGCGGCCCGGATCCCCGATTCTGATACCACAGATAAGTTAGCCTGCCTGTAATTTTCAGGAATTACATATTGGATAGTGGTTGATACACCGAATGGATTTGGTGTGACAGACTCGATGTAACCTTTCGTTTTTGTTGCGCCACGGTCTTTTTCTGCAGTTGTGGTGCTGTTTTCTTTTTGGGATAAAAGCAATGCATTTACAGCATCAAGCTTTGCTGTCAATTCCTTATTTTGATCGTGTAATTCTTTTATACCCTGGGTTAATACGCCAAATAGTTTATCATAGTTTACGGCCTTAAAACCATTTTTGTCGGTCCTTACCAGGTTTGGCAGCACCAGCTCAAGCTCCTGGGCTATAAACCCGATCTGTTCTTCTTTTTCAAAGTTCCTTTTTACCGGTTTTCCGGCATCTCCTTTTTCGGGTGTAAAATAAACATCATCCTTAAAAAAGTATCTTACAGGCCTTAGTTTATTGATCACATCCAGCGCATTGGTGTAATTCTGAATATCTCTTTTAAACTGCCTGTCGGAAGGTGACCATATACCACTGCCGGATCCTGCATAAGCACTTCCGTTTATTTCCAGCACATAACCCGATGTTCTAGCTGTTTGACCAATTACAACAGTTACCTCATCTCCACTGGAAGCAGGGCCGCCCATAGCAATTGTACTATCAGTTGTAACCTGTGCGTTAAAGCCAATGGCCCCCGATTTATATACATCATTGTAATATGATCCGGTATAAGTTCCTAAAAATGTATTATAAGAGCCGTACGACCACGTGCCTGCACGATATCCTACACATGTATTGAAGGTTGTAGAATCAAAATAGGAGCCTGCTTCGCTTCCTAAAAATGTATTGTAATTACCGGTGCTTTGATATGAACCCGCTTTCGATCCAACAAATGTATTTGTATGGCTATTGCTGAAATATCCGGCACGATATCCCTGATAAACATTTCCTGAGCCGGAGCTGTTATAATAACCGGCTTCGGCACCACCGAATACATTCGTATCTCCCGAATAGTTACTATACCCTGATCTGAATCCTGTGAATGTGTTCAGTTGTCCACTGGTATTTGCCGAACCTGCGTAATTTCCGGTGAAGGTATTAGAGCTTCCTGTTGTATTGTATATCCCTGCTGCAAAACCTGTAAATGTGTTATAAGACCCTATGTTGTTTGAGTATCCTGCCCAATGCCCGAAGAAAGTATTTTCATCACCTGAAGAGGTGGCATTCCCGGAATAATTACCAAAAAAAGTGTTGCCGTAACCTGATGGAGGCAGAGCACCGGAGCCTGTTCCGGTTGTTGGATAATAAAGCTGGGCAAAAGCAGGAATGTATGAAAAGGCGGATAAAGCCAATGCGATTAATTTTGTTTTCATAAGTAATTAAATTTGGTTTGATCAAATATTGGTAATTAACTCCGGGTTTACCACCACAATCTTTGCTAAGATATTTAGTTAAAAGTTGACACACCAGGTAACTGATGTCGCATTTGGCCTGTTTAACTTTGTTCCATGAATTTTGAACGGGTCACCGAAAAGCTGAATATCCTTTCTGATGCTGCCAAGTATGATGTATCCTGTTCATCAAGCGGAAGCAAGCGTGCCAATAAGAACAAGGGGTTGGGTGATACAAATGGAATGGGGATCTGCCACACCTATACAGAGGACGGGCGCTGTGTATCCCTGCTTAAGATCCTGCTCACCAACTTTTGTATTTACGATTGTGCATATTGTGTTTCCCGCAAAAGCAATGACATCAAGCGCGCAGCATTTACTGTAGATGAAGTGGTTGACCTGACGATAAACTTTTACAGGAGGAATTATATTGAAGGGCTGTTCCTGAGCTCAGGCATCTTTAAAAATGCAGATTATACGATGGAACGCCTGGTGCTGGTGGCTAAAAAGCTCAGGACCGAGCAACGCTTTAATGGGTATATCCACCTTAAAACCATTCCGGGAGCAAGTGACGAACTCATGAAAGAAGCCGGGCTTTATGCCGACCGGCTGAGTGTAAATATTGAGCTTCCAACAGCCGAAGGATTAAAATTACTGGCGCCAGACAAGAACAGGAACGATATGATCGGACCCATGAAATATGTATACAATACCATGCTGGAGCTGGCCGATGAAAAGAAAGTGATCAGGAATACGCCCGCTTTTGTACCTGCGGGACAAAGTACGCAGATGATCATTGGCGCCACCCCTGAAAACGACCTGCAGATCATTCAAACCGCCAATTATTTTTATAAAACCATGTCGCTTAAACGTGTTTATTACTCGGGTTATGTGCCCGTGCTTACTGATAACCGCCTGCCTCACCTGGATACCAAAGTACCGGTGATGCGCGAAAACAGGCTTTACCAGGCCGATTGGCTCATGCGGTTTTATGGGTTTGATGCAAATGAAATAGTCGATCCGGTCAATCCAACTCTCGAATTGGACATTGATCCTAAACTTTCATGGGCTTTGCGTAACCTGCATGTTTTTCCGGTTGACGTCAATAAAGCACCTTTAGAGCTGATCCTGCGTATCCCGGGTATAGGGCTGCATGCCGCACGTAAGATCATAGCGGCACGTAAATACGCATCGCTTAGCTGGGATAAATTACAAAAGCTCCAGATCGCATCAAACAGGGCAAGGTATTTTATTACCTGTACCAGTTTTGTTGAACATAAAGACCATACCGCTGAACACATCCGCAAACTCATCATTCAATCTTCACATACTAAGTACTCAACGCTTCAGCCGCTGCAGCAAAAGCTGTTTTAGTGATGCATGAAGTGATCTATGACGGGAGCTTTGAAGGTTTTTTTTCAGTGGTATTTGAGGTATATAATCGCAAATTGAAAAATGTATGCATCAGGAAAGAAGCTGTTGAAACAACTTCTTTGTTTGCTGAAAAAATAACAATACATACAGATCGCATAAAAGCCGGACGGGTGCTGTCGAGGCTTGAACAAATAGCCGGAAGGGAAGGCGTGAAGCTGTTTTATGTGTGTTACCTCAGCGAGAAGCAATAGAAGACCATATGCTTAAGGCGCTTCAGTACTCATTTACCGAAAACAAAAATGTGCTGAACGATTACGGTGATCCGGATGTACTTGTTTTAAAGCAAACGGAGAAAATAATGAGGCGTGAACGGCACCGGATGACTGCTTTTGTGCGTTTTCAATTGGGAACAGACCAGCTTTATTATTCTTTTATTGAACCCGATTTTGATGTGCTGCCCCTTTTAATTGAGCATTTCCGGGGCCGTTATGCAGACCAAAGGTGGCTTATTTACGACCGTAAGCGGCATTACGGGATTTATTATGACCTGCAATCCATAGCTTACATAAGACCAAGCGAAGATGAAATATCCGGCATCG
>JAZKGM010000245.1:18189-18666 GCA_040385895.1 Bacteroidota bacterium | reverse complement strand
GTTCAGCATCTGCACCATTATTTCTGCTTCAATCTGGTTTGAAGTTTCGTATACCTTACTAAAATCACTCGCCATTATACCAAACCCGCTTTAGTGTTATTTTGCGTAAAAGTAGCAATAAAGCAAGTGTAAGCAAAGCGCTTGCAACATTTATGTACCAGGCTTCGAAGGTGTAATCAGACTGCAGTTGGGCAGGCAATAGCTGTGTAAATGGTTTATAGCTGAACACCACCGCCAATGCATTATTGGTAAAGTGGATCAGGATGCTGATCCAGAGGTTGCCGGTGAACAAAAAGGCATACCCCAGCACGATTCCGAGCACGAACCGCGGCAAAAAGCCGTAAAACTGTGCGTGAAAAGCGCTGAAAATAACCGCGGTAAAAATAACCGCAAAATGCGCGTTGCCTGCCTGGTTCTTTATAAACGTTTGCAATACCCCGCGGAAGAAGAACTCTTCGCCCACCGCTGCGATCAATG
>JAZKGM010000245.1:0-18179 GCA_040385895.1 Bacteroidota bacterium | reverse complement strand
ATAAGCCCGCCAATGGTGCTTACATTTAAAAATGCCTGCGTGATCCTGGCTGCAAGCTCTTCGGTTTGTTTAAGCGTTGCTTCTAAACCAGACATGGATGCAGGCAGCTGCATTTTTCCGTTCACATACACCAGCCAGCTGATAAACGGGGTGATGCATATGATGATCGCTATCGAGGTTAAAACTTCACGTGCATTTGTTTTCCGGTTCAGTTTTAAAAAATCAACCGGTTCGCGGTTAATGGCTTTGCAAAAGAACCAGGCCGGAAAAATAAACAGGCCGATTGCCGAGAGGGCCTGCACATACTTAAGGGCAGCCACTGCGCCCGGGTCCGAAAAATTATTGAGCAGCCCGGGGTTGGCAAGAAAATCGACCCCGAACAAGGCTTTGCTGCTTACCAGGGCGATGCTGTATGCCACGCCCGCAAACACCAGCATCATGCCCAGCAGGATAAACATGCGGGTAATAAAAAATACAGCGGGGTGTTTCCAGATCGGGTTGTTTTCAGTCATTGCCTTATTTTGTGGCTGCGAATATAATTTAATCGGGATGTAGTAAAATAGTGTTCATGCATTTAATGCAAGAATTGAGCAAGTGCCACTGCTTGCATGCAGTTAATGATCAGATACGCGTTTACCGGGCACCTGTATCTGTGTAATCAGTGGCGCTCTTTACCTTCACTGCTGTACCTTCGCTTCAGTTTGCTGATTTAAGTTTCCATGCCATTTCATATCAATCATTTACCTATTTTTGCCGTTCTGAAATAATCATGGTTAAGATAGGAACGATAGAACTGGGTGAATTTCCTTTATTGCTTGCGCCCATGGAGGATGTGAGCGATCCGCCTTTCCGCGCGGTGTGCAAGGATAAAGGTGCCGACATGATGTACACGGAATTTATCAGCAGCGAAGGGCTGATCCGTGACGCCATTAAGAGCCGCAAGAAGCTTGACATTTTTGATTATGAAAAACCCATAGGCATCCAGATCTTTGGGGGTGACGAAGAGTCGATGGCCCTGTCGGCACAGATCGTGGATGCCACCAACCCCGACCTGCTTGACATTAATTTTGGATGCCCGGTTAAAAAGGTGGTATGTAAAGGCGCGGGAGCCGGTATTTTAAAAGATCTTCCGCAAATGGTGAGGATCACCGACCGGGTGGTGAAATCAACCCGCCTGCCTGTTACGGTTAAAACCCGTTTAGGCTGGGATGATAACAGCAGGAACATTGAAGAAGTGGCCGAGCGTTTGTTCGATGTGGGCATCAAAGCCTTATCCATTCACGGCCGCACACGTGCCCAGTTATATAAAGGCGAAGCCGACTGGAACCTGATCGCCAAAGTAAAAAATAACCCGCGCATCCAGATCCCCATATTTGGCAATGGCGATATAGACAGTCCGGAAAAAGCCCTGGATTACCGCAACCGTTTTGGGGTGGATGGCATCATGATCGGTCGTGCCGCCATTGGTTATCCCTGGATCTTTAACGAGATCAAACATTTTTTTGCCACGGGCGAAGTATTAACTGCACCAGGCATTGAAGAGCGTGTTGCCGTGGTGCGCAAACACCTTGATTTTTCCATCAGCTGGAAAAACCCTGTGGTGGGCATTTTCGAAATGCGCCCGCATTATGGCCAATACTTTAAAGGCATACCCAATTTTAAAGAATACCGCACCAGGCTGGTAATGGCGCCAAACTACGATGCCGTGCTGGAAGTGCTGCAGGAAGTGGTGGAGAAGTATGAAGGAGAGCTGGTGTAACGAAAAGCAACCTTCATTCGTAAAAAGAATAGAACCTTCATTTTCATCTTATAATAAAAAAGCGGCATCCATTTAAGGATGCCGCTTTTTGTGTAATGCAATTTGCTTTATTTATTCAACAATAAACTTCTTTATGGTTTTCTGGTTCCCGCTTTGTAGTTCAACAAAGTAAATTCCTTTTTTCAGGGTGCTCACGTCAAGCGTGTGTTTCTGCGTTCCGCTTATCAGCTGCAGATCCTGTTGCAGACAAACCTGCCCCAGTATGTTTGTTATTTTTAGTGTTGATTGATGGGCTTTGATGCTTTCTGTCTGCACCGTTAAAAACGCTTTTGCAGGGATCGGGTATACCGATAAAGCATTGATTAATGTATATTCGTTTAAACCAACTGCAGGAACAACAAGTACACGTTTTATGGATGCGAGGCTGGAACAGTTGCTGGCTGTTGACCTGGATACCACGCCCACAATGGCACTGTCCGCATTATTAAATTTGGCGGTGATCGTTGCCGTGTTGTTTCCTGTTATGATGCTCCCGTTCACAATGCTCCATTGGTAAGTATAGCCCGCCTCGTTAGGTACACTGTAGCTAACGGTTTCATCGCGCTTGGGATTTTCAGGTCCTGAAACAGGGCCAACAACAGGCTTAGGGAAAATAGCATATGTTTTTGGCAAAGAAGGATCAGAAGGGCAACCCCCCATGTTGGAAACAACCGTGTAGCTTCCCGAATCAAGGGCCAGGTATACAACCTTAACGGCATCTGCTATGGCCACATTGTTTCTGTACCATTGATTGCCCGAGCTTGCACTTGAGGTTAACATAGAAGAACTTCCCTCGCAAAAAGCAGTACCGGTAACGGTAGCACTAATGGTTGGCCTTGCATCCTTAACCGATGAGGTAATGTTTAGTGATGAGGACGATTCACAGGTGCCGCTGCTCCTCGCAATACGGTACACACCTGTTTTTGATGCATACACCTGTTGTGTATTCTGTGCAATTAAACCATCGTTGAAGTACCACTTAACCGGTCCTGTGCTGTCTGTGCTTAATGCAATGCTGTCGCCCACACAAAACTGTACTGACCCGGCTGCTTTTATATTTGGTGTTGGTGGTGGAGCAATAACCGTGATGTAATTAAGAAGCTCGATGCTGTCGGCACCCGTAATATTGGCCACCCTTAATTTAACGCCATATGTTCCCGGGTTCGGGTAGGTAATGGTAGGGTTTTGGGCGGTGCTGGCTGATGGGCTTGCCCCGGCAAAAGACCAGGTCCATGTGGCCGGGTGGTTTTGCGAAAGATCGCTAAAGTTAACCGGTGTATTGGCACAAACCGTAGTTTGGGTGGTGCTGATGGCTGCAATAGGCTTTAAAGGAGTACCGGTAACCGTTATATTATCAAGATAAAGGTTGTTGCTGAAATTACAGTACCCTTCAAATTTAAGCAGTACGCTGGCATTGCCGCTGAAAGCGCCCAGCGGAACCGTTTTGCATGATGCACCTGCGCTGCCCCCGCACCAGTCTTCGGCAGAGGCCGGCAAAAATGCGGTGGTTGACGAATACCCGCTCGATTCACCATAAGTGGCAAAGCTTCCCGATCCGTTCTCGGAAAAAATCGCTACCTTGATCCAGCTTGTTCCGCAATTGGTGCTTGCATATACAATAAGGCTGTCTGATTTGCTGTTTAAGTCATATTTTGTGTAAGCATGTTTAAACGAAAGCGAAACATTGGTAAATCCTTTAAAGCTTAAGGGCGGTGAGATCAACCCGTCCCGTTCGCCTTCCTGCGCGTAATTAAAATAGTTTATCCCGGCCGACCGTTCCCCGGGTGTAGTTCCCGAAGTATTATAATAGGCCCATGTAATATCCGCGTCCGGGTTAATTACGCCCCATGATTTTGCGGTGGGCGAAACTTCTTCAAAGGTTTCGGTAAAAGGTAATGCCAAACCACCCACGGTTGCATAGTTTTTTGCATAAACAGAATCGTCACCAAGCGCACTTGTTACTTTTAATGCAACAGCATAGTTACCTGCAGTAGTGTATGTAACAATAGGGCTGGCCAGGGTGGATGTGGAAGGGTTACCTCCCGGGAAATACCATTTACGCGACAGGATGCCTCCGCTTGATGCATCGGTATACTGTATGGTTTGCGAAGGGCATATCACCGTTTTGTTCGCATAAAATCCTGCCGAGGCTTTTTCAACCCCATTGCTGATGAGCAATGAAAAAGGTTGTGCCGCAGCACTCAGTAAAGTGCCTTTATGGGAAATAGTAAGGCTGTATATGCCTGCATCCGGGGCGTCAATGTGGATCATTTCCACGTTATCTCGCGTATTATCGCCCGTTGTTGCAGCTGTGGCCGGTGCAGCCGGGTTCAAAATGTAGGGGTTGAATTTTTGCTGGTTGCTTACCTTTGTCAGGCGGATATCCAGGTCGTTCACCAGCATTTTTGTGGTGTTGTTCAGCAGGTTTGTGCTAACGGGGGTACCGGCTTTGTCAGTCCAGCAAATAGTAATGCGCAAGGGTTTTCCTGCATCCACATTAAACTGCAGTGTTTGTGGTTGACTATTGCCAAGCACACGTTCTTCCATTTTATTGATGGTGCTGTCGTTAATAAATTTAACACACGAAGCGGTATTCAGCAATCCCCATCCAAAGGTATAATCAGGGCCTGTTGTGCCTGCCTCATCGGCAGTATGGATGGCCAGGCCTTTTAAGCTGGCCGAGCGCATATACTTACCTTTTGCATTATTATAATGTTGTTGAACCAGCAGTAAAGACCCGCTTGCAGCAGGCGTGGCCATAGAGGTTCCGTTATACGTATCATAGTTCGTGGTGCCGGTGCTTATCGCAGAATATAATCCAACCCCCGGAGACACCACATCCGGTTTTATACGTCCGTCATCGGTAGGGCCCCATCCGCTAAAATCACTCATCACCACATCACTCACTTTTGTCCAGCCATTGCCGGTGTTTCCGCCAATTTTATTTACAGCACCCACGGTTAAAATATTTTTTGCCGTGCCGTATTGCGGGATACAATCATAGCCCGATGTTCCACCGTCTTTGCCTGGTGCCGTCCCGCTGCCGGGTGTTCCATCGGAGTAGTACCAGTCGCTCACACTTGCGCTTTTAAGATCACCCCTGTCGTTACCTGCGGCTTTGCAGATCAGGTAATACGGGTAGTCCGCTGCGATCTGGTCCCATTCGGCAGAGCGGTCGTCATATTGACCGAACTTATAATCAATGGTGGTGCTCACATCAGGGTCGCCCCACCATTCCCAAACTTTTGAATCGTCATTGTACCTCCAGCCGGAGATCGAGCCGTAGGAGTGGTTAGAGATCAACATACCTGCCTGCGCAGCCGATGCCATTTCAGATGCATCATTGTTCCAGTCGTATGCTTTAAGCGGGGCCATGTAGCTCATTCCTTTTGCATTGGCGCTTACACCGCTTGCGATCATGGTTGCAGCCACGTGCGTGGCATGGTCGCTTAATGCTGCCGCCCCGTCTGGCTGCGTAACGCGGTTGTTGAATTCCTGGTGCGTGTTCAGCACTTTTCCTCCATCCCAAATACCAAGGCGGTTGGTCATACCTGCCCCGGTAAGTGCAACACCCATTGCACCACCCGGCCATACTTTATTGGTTGATAAGGTTTTTCCCGCTCCAATATTGTAAGTGGTGGTGTATATAATGTGCCCGGTGGCAGTAACCGACATGGCCTGGATGATTTCTCCGTTCGCGCCATGCACGATCCTGGCCCGTTTTTGTTTTTCGAGCGCTTTGTCCAGCTCAATGCTCCTTAATGTGTATTTTTCGGCTAGTTTAAGCTCCAATGTGCCGGTATTGCTTGCCGGGGGGGCAGGGGCCAGCTGGGCAAAAAGCGAAGTGCCCAGGAATACAGCAGCTAACGTGTAAAGTAATTTATTCTTCATGTTCAATTATTTCGTAAAAGTAGTGGTTGCTCTTTTTTCAGGTAAAGAGCCGTAATAACTTAAAGTGGTTGTATACCAGATCTTATTATAATAAATGCGTCCGTGCGCCCTTATATAAACGGGTTGTCCTTTTGCCGGTTGCCGGCATTCAATTTCAAGCAAAGGCAAAATGCGGTTGTTCTGGATAAAGGTGCGGTTGCTGTCGATGAGCAGGAACGTCACCTTATTGCTCCTGAAAGTGGTATCCTTAAGCCAACGTTCGTTCACATTATTTAACTGGAGCAGCTTATTTTCGGTTGACAGGATGGCAAGGTTAAGCTTCCCGTTAACCCATTCGAGCTTCTGGCTTTTGATCTTAAACGGAATGGTCCTGCCCTTGTGCGATACAAGCTTCACGCTTGTTTTAGCAGGTTCTTTTTGAGCAGCCAAACAAGTGCATATAAGGCAGAAGGCCAGGGTTCTGAGAAAAAAACGCATCGGGCGAAAGTAATAATTTATCGGGTATAATTTGAAGATGATAATAAACGCGTTAATTTGTAACCATATAATTACACTTTGTTTTGAAGCAGATCCCTAACGCAATTACTTCATTAAACCTTGTTTGTGGTTGCCTGTCGATTATCGCAGCACTTAAAGGTGAACTTACCCAGGCATCATTATTTATAGGGGCAGCGGCCGTTCTCGATTTTTTTGACGGTTTTGCAGCCAGGCTTTTAAAAGTGAGCGGTGAAATGGGCAAACAGCTCGATTCGCTTGCCGATGTGGTGAGCTTTGGCGTGGCACCAGGTTTTATTTTTTATAGAATAAGCGGTACCTGTTTCGGCCCGGGCTTTTGCATCAATCAATACCTGTTCCTGCTTATCCCTGTTTTTTCGGCTATCCGCCTGGCCAGGTTTAATATTGATACCCGGCAAAGCGATTCCTTTATCGGGGTACCCACTCCGGCCAACGCCATATTTATTGCAAGCCTGCCGTTTATCCTGCAACACGATGCGTACGGGCTTTCTTCCATCATCACCCATCAGTGGTTCGTGATTATTTTCCCGTTTTTGTCTGCATATATGCTGGTGGCCGAATTGCCTTTGCTTGCGCTTAAATTTAAAAACTTTAGCTGGGCATCCAATCAATACCGCTTTATCCTTATAATTTGTTGTGTTTTAAGCATGCTAATATTTAAGTTTGCAGGCATTGCATTAAGCATTATCTTATACATTATTATTTCAATCATCAACAATCTCACCGCAAAAAAACGATATGAAGTTTGAGGCAAATATTAACATCATGCCACACAAGGCACTTTTAGATCCACAGGGAAAAGCAGTTACAGGCAGCATGAAAAACATCGGCTTGCCGCAGATCCAGGATGTGCGCATAGGCAAACACATCACCATGGAGCTTGAAGCCGCTAATGAATCGGAAGCCAAAACAATGGTAGATGATGCCTGCAAAAAGCTCCTGGCCAACCTGATCATGGAAAGCTACGAATTTTCGGTAGCTGCAATTTAAAAACCTGCATGATGAAAGGCTTATGGCATAAGATCCTTATTGCATTATGCTGTTTGCCGGGCATTGCCAATGCCCAGGACCTGGACTATGCCCGCAGCGTTGTGAAGGAGCTGTGCAGCCCCGATATGTATGGACGGGGATACGTGAAAGATGGCCAGAAAAAAGCGGCCGGCTTTATTAAAGAAGAACTGAAAGCCTCGAAACTTTCAGCGTTTAATGGCGACTATTTTCAAACCTTTGCCTTCCAGGTCAACTCCTTTCCTTATAAGGTCCAGATCGTGGTCGATAACCAGTCGCTGATCCCGGGCGAGCATTTTATCGTTTCACCGGGATGCCCGCCTGTTAACGGCACCTATGAGATGATCTGGATCGATTCGGCCTGCATTGATAATGCCGCCTGCTACCAGAAGCTGGAAAAGCGTTTTTTGCGCAATACCTTCCTTGTGCTGAACGATGTTAAAGATAAACAGGTGCTGTATCCCGAACGGCTGAAAAACATTTTAACCAACCAGTTAAAAGCCAAGGGCCTGATCCATGCCACCGAAAAAAAACTAACCTGGAGCGTGGCCACCGAATGGGACCCCTTTGTGCAGATCTATGTGCTGAACGGATTTCTCAAACCCTATCAAACCAGCATAAAATTAACCATAGAACCCGACCTGAAAGGGCACAACACGCAAAATGTGATCGCTTTCCAGGAAGGAAGCAAATACAAGGATTCGTTTGTCGTTTTCACAGCGCATTACGACCACCTGGGTATGATGGGAGAGGCCGTTTTCCCGGGTGCCAATGATAATGCCAGTGGCGTAGCCATGCTGCTCGACCTGGTTAAGTATTATGCGAAGAACAAGCCCGAGTTTTCGGTGGCCTTTATCTTTTTTTCGGCTGAAGAAGCCGGTTTGTTCGGCTCCTACTACTATACCGAGCATCCTTTGTTCCCCCTCAAAAAAATCTCTTTGTTGCTTAACCTCGACCTGATGGGCACTGGCGATAAAGGCATGACGGTGGTGAACGCAACATTATTTCCCGAGGAGTTCCGCAACCTGCAAATGACAAACCTGGCAGGCGATTACCTGCCTACTGTAAATTCGCGCGGAACGGCCAAAAACAGCGACCATTATTATTTTACCGAAAACGGGGTAAAGGCCTTTTTCTTTTACCTGATGGGCGATTATCATTTTTACCATGATGTGGATGACAAGGCCGAAGCACTGCCTTTCAGCAGGTACAATGAAACCTTCAGGCTCATCACGCAGTTTGTGAAAGAATACCAAACAGGACACTAACTTATTTGTTAACTTAAATACCGGGCCGTGCAGATTGTGTAACTGCATGTTTTTTATTAAAATTACAAACACAAACAAAGGGGTATGTCTTTATTCGGTTCATTGGTTACATGGTATTTAAAAAAGAGGGTTCCATTTATTGAACAAATGATGGAGAACCCTGGCGATACCCAGCTGGAGGTGTTTAACCGCTTAATTAACCAGGCCCGCTACACCGAATGGGGCACCCAGTACGATTACAAGAGCATCCGTTCTATTGACGACTTTAAACAACGTGTTCCGGTAGGGAATTACGAAACGCACAAACCCTATATCGACCGGATGATGAAAGGGGAGCAGAATCTATTGTGGCCTACCGATGTAACCTGGTTTGCCAAATCCTCAGGAACCACATCTGCAAAAAGTAAATTTATTCCCGTTACGTTCGATTCACTGGAAGAATGTCATTTCCAGGGCGGGAAAGATGCGCTGATGTTTTACCAGCTGCAAAAAGAAAGCAGCACTATTTTTTCGGGCAAAGGACTGATCATGGGTGGAAGCCACCAGATCAACAGGTTTGCCGAGGGCGAATCGTATTATGGCGACCTGAGTGCGGTGATGATGCAGAACATGCCTTTCTGGGCGCAGTATTTCCGCACGCCCGACCTGAGCATCGCCATTATGGATAACTGGGATGAGAAGATCGAAAAAATGGCCCTGGCCACTTTAAGCGAGGATGTTACCAGCATTAGCGGGGTGCCCACCTGGACACTGGTTTTAATAGACAAACTGTTTGAAATAACCGGCAAAAATAACCTCATTGATATCTGGCCTAACCTTGAACTGTACATGCATGGCGGGGTAAGTTTTGTTCCGTACGAACAGCGCTTTAAATCCCTCATCCGTTCAGCGGGCATGAATTACCTGGAAACGTATAATGCCAGCGAAGGCTTTTTAGGGATACAGGACAGCCTCGACAGGCAGGACATGCTGCTGATGCTTGACTATGGTATTTTTTATGAATTTATGCCAATGAGCGAGTATGGGAAAGAGCATCCTGAAACATTGAGCATTGATGAAGTGAATGTGAACGAGAACTATGCATTGGTGATCAGCACCAATGCCGGTTTGTGGAGGTATGTGATTGGCGATACCGTCAGGTTCACCTCGCTGAGGCCCCACCGTTTTAAAATAACGGGCCGCACCAAGCATTTCATCAATGCATTCGGGGAAGAGCTCGTGATTGAAAATGCAGACTTCGCCATGGCCGAAACGTGCAGGAAGTTCGGGGTTAAAGTAATTGACTATACAGCTGCTCCTGTGCATTTTGAACGTGAAACGATCGGCACCCATGAATGGCTGATCGAGTTTGAGCATTGCCCGGAAGACATGCATCATTTTACTGCCGAACTGGACGATTTTTTAAAGCAATCGAACAGCGATTATGAGGCCAAAAGATACAAGGACATGGCCATGGTGATGCCAAAAGTGAACGCTGTGGCCCGCGGTACATTTCATAATTGGCTAAAACAAAATGGAAAATTAGGTGGTCAGCATAAAGTTCCGCGCCTGGCCAATAACAGGGAGTATATTGAGCAAATTTTAAAATTACAGGTGGCTACCGGTTAGCCATGTATAGTAAACAGATCATGAAAAAATTAATAGTCCTATTGTTTTTGATCCCTTTTGCGGTTGCTGCACAGCAAAGCATTGAAAGGGGAGATATTTATTACGATTTTTTTCAATATAAGGAGGCGGCACGCGAATATGAATCGGCATTGAAAAACGACCGGACTTATAAAAATGAAGCACATGTATTAACACAGCTGGCTTACTGTTATACCTATACGTTCCAGTACGAAAAGGCGGAAGAAAAATACGTGGAGCTGATCAAGCTTGGCGATAACAAACAAGTGCCGGATATTTACCTGGAATATGCCAACATCCTGAAAATACTGGGCAAGTACGAAAAGGCAAAAGAGCAGATCAATTATTACGTTTCCCTTTTCAAAACCGGTGATGAATACACCGGCATGCTGCTGAAGTCGCTGGCATGGGCTGAGAAGCATAAAGATTCGGTGCGTACCAGGACGTACGTGGCATTAACCAACCTTGATGTGGCAGGCCAGAGCCTTGGGTATTGTTTTTATATGGACGGGCTTTTGTATGCGAAAGCAAAAGATACGGCCTATAACGAATACACGGTTTTATTCGACCTTGACTTTGCACACATGCAGGACCCGCTTACTTTTATTAAAGGCGAAGATTATGTGGATGAAATAAAATTTCCGTTTAATGAAGGCTCGCCAAGCGTGACCCATGACGGGGAGATGATCTATTTTACGGCAACAGCCATTAAGGTGAAAAAGGGAGAGGTAAAACGCGTGGGCACCACCCAGATCAGTGAAGACGGGGTAAGTAACCTGAAAATTTACAGCGCACGTTTTACAAATGGAAAGTTCGGCTATGTGCAGGAACTGTCGTTCAATAACAAAGAGTACAATTGCACGCACCCCTGCATCACAAAAGAGGGTAACGCGCTTTATTTTGCCAGCGATATGCCGGGAGGCTTTGGGGGGCTCGATATCTACAGGAGCATCAAACAGGCTGACGGTACCTGGTCACAGCCGGTTAACCTTGGCAATAAGGTCAATACTTCAGAGAATGAAATGTATCCTTACGTGGCCGATGGCTATTTGTATTTTACATCAAAGGGACATGTGGGTTTTGGCGGTTACGATCTGTTTCAAAGCATATTGACCAATGGGGTTGCTGCTGTTCCGCGCAACATGGGAAAACCTTTTAATTCGAGCAAAGATGATGTGGCTTTTATTATCGCGCGTGACGGCATTTCGGGTTATTTTTCATCGAACCGCGATAACACCAATGGTTTTGATAAGGTGTATTATTTTAACGATGACATCAGCCAGCCTAAACCATTGCCTGTAGCCAGCGCTGTTAAAGATACCCCGGCAAAGCAAACCCCGGTAGCCGTTGTTACAAGCCCTACCACCCCGCTTCCTTCGTCTTTCAGGCCTGCCATGCCTGAAGCAGTTCCTGCCAATGGAAAAATGCTTAACACAGTATTGTTTGGTTTTAACCTGAACGATGTGGATGCTGATTTTTTTAAGTCGCTCGACAGCACCATTAACCTTGCAAAAAGATACAAAGCCATTAAGTTAAACATTTATGCCCATGCCGATTGCAGGGGGAGTGATGCATATAATATGGCCCTGTCGAAACGCAGGGCACAAAGCGTAAAAACATACCTGTTGGGTAAGGGCGTTCCGGCATCACGTATCGGCATGATCTCTTACGGGGAAAGCCATCCTGTAGTTACCTGCGAGCCCTGTGAAGCCTGCACCGAAGAACAACACCGCGTGAACAGGAGGGTGGAAGTGAAAGTAGCGAGATAGGCCAGGTTATAAATGCAAAAGCATTTCACACTTAAGCCGGGCTATTTAACGGCTGCAATACTCTTGCTGATTACTGAAGTACTTATTGCATTATATGTGCATGATGGTTTTATCCGGCCTTATGCAGGCGATTTCCTGGCTGTGGTATTTTTGTATTGCGCGGTAAGGTCATTTATTGAAATGTCTGTTGGTGTAGCGGTTGCTTTTGTATTGTGTGTTGCTTATGCGTTGGAGGTGTTACAATACATGAATATCCTTCGATTCATCGGTATGCAGCATGCTAAACTGGCTGTAATACTTTTGGGAAGCGCATTCGAGTGGATGGATATGCTTATTTACACGCTGGCGGCAGGGGCCATTTTACTGGCGGAGAACAGGAGAAAACAAGGGGCAATTCCTGGTGGATCCAACTAACTGGTAAGCTTCAGAACCGATCTGTGGTAATCGATCACTGCTTTGTACTTCATTAAAAAATCGCTTCCCAAAACACCATCAATGTGCGGCAGCTGGATCTGGTCGTATGTGGTATTTACATGGGCTATGGGCAGAACAGCCACTTCCATTTTACCGATGCGGAATTTACCTGTTTGTATGTTTTTGATCTTAGCCAGTTGGGTATCCATATCGGCCACACCAAGTCCCACCGATTTAATTTCGTTCGACTTTATTTTTTCGGGTTTCACAAATTGCAGCACACGTTCTGTATCAAACACCGTTTTGCTTGCACCGGTATCAATAAGCAAACGGCAGGCCTTACCATTTACTTTCAGGTTAATGAATAAATGATAGTTCCTGCGTTCTATTTCGCGGATCTCGATCCTGATCTTGTGCTTCATACTTTTTAAAAGCAAAAAGACGCGAAATGCATCGCGTCTTTTTATTGGTTTTATGTGGTGTGATTACAATACGTTAATTTCTTTCAGCACATTGTTCATGGTACGAACTGCTTCTGCGCTTTTGTTGAACAATTCCTGTTCTTCTGCATTCAGCTTATAATCAACAATGGTTTCCCACCCGTTTTTCCCAATGGTTACAGGCACGCCCAGGCAAATATCATTCTGGCCATATTCACCTTCAAGGCTCACGCAGCAAGGCATTACGCGTTTCTGGTCGCGTACGATGCTTTCTACCAGCAAAGCGCTTGCAGCACCCGGTGCATACCAAGCAGAAGTGCCTAATAATTTTGTTAAAGTAGCGCCACCCACCATCGTTGCATCGCTGATCTCTTTTAATTGATCCGCGCTTAGTGTGTTGGAAACAGGTACCCCGTTTAATGCAGCAAGGCGTGTTAACGGGATCATGGTGGTGTCACCATGTCCGCCAATTACAGTGCCCTGGATATCGGCAGTTGGCTGGTTCAGCGCTAAGCCTAAATAGCCTTTAAAACGTGCGCTATCCAATAAGCCACCCATACCAATAATGCGGTTCTTAGGTAAGCCGCTTGCTTTAAGCGCCAGGTAGGTCATTGTATCCATAGGGTTTGAAACCACCACGATAATGGCATCGGGAGAATGCTTCAATACATTTTCAGTAACGGTTTTAACAATGTTTGCGTTGGTTCCGATCAGCTCTTCGCGCGTCATTCCTGGTTTACGCGGAATACCTGATGTGATCACCACCACATCCGAATTTGCTGTTTTGCTGTAGTCGTTCGTTGTTCCGCTCACGCGGGTTTTCATGCCAAGCAATGAGGTGGTCTGGTAAATATCCAGCGCTTTACCTTCTGCAAAACCTTCTTTCACATCCAGCAGCACTACTTCGTCTGCCAGCTCGCGATACGCAATTACATCGGCAGTTGTTGCACCCACTGCACCTGCTCCGATTACTGATACTTTAGTCATTAGAATTTATAGTTGATTTGTAGTAAATATTTAAAAATTAGGGCGAAAATATACTTTGTTTCGGTTTTATACCATTGAACTATATCATATTACCATTTCCTTCACCTGCCCGTCAATAACAAGCCGTCCCATGGTTTTTTCCTTAATATAATCAATGGTAACACCCGGTGCATACTCCATTAAACGAAAGCCTTCAGCCCCGATCTCGAAAAAGCCGAGTTCGGTCACTACTTTTTTAACGCAGCCTAAACCTGTAATGGGCAATGAGCATTTAGCCAGTAATTTGCTTTCGCCAGCTTTGTTCACATGCTGCATGGCCACAATGATGTTTTTTGCCGATGCCACCAGGTCCATCGCGCCACCCATGCCTTTGATCATTTTGCCCGGGATCTTCCAGTTGGCAATGTCCCCGTTATCGGCAACTTCCATTGCACCAAGCACGGTCAGATCTACTTTGCCGCTGCGGATCATCCCGAAGCTCATGGCACTGTCGAAAAAAGCAGAACCCTTTTTGGTGGTTACCGTTTGTTTGCCTGCATTGATCAGGTCGGCATCCACATCCTCTTCAAAAGGAAAAGGGCCTATTCCCAGTAAGCCGTTCTCCGATTGAAGGATCACTTCAATGTTATCGGGCACGTAATTAGCAACCAGGGTGGGGATCCCTATTCCAAGGTTTACGTAATAACCGTCTTTTAATTCTTTTGCTATTCGTTTAGCTATTCCAAATTTATCAAGCATACAACTGTTGTTTTTTTATCGTTGGGTTTTAATCAGGGCAAATTTATCTTTTAGTTTAAGAAAATGCTTTTCATAAAGTTCAAAGCTTATGATGGAGATCAGTATTAAGAAAACAATGTAAAAGGTAAAATACAGCGGCATATTGGTTACCTGGTACCTGTAAACAAAGTGGGTGATATAAACCGGCAAAATGATGTTATGGTAAATATAAATGCCAAAAGAGATCTTACCCAGGTAATGGAGCACATTCTTGTGTTTGAAATTAAAAAAAGCACCGGGGTTGAATAAGTAATTAATGAGCCAGAATGCAATAACAGCAAGATAAATATACTTTTTAAAGAGCACCGACCAGATGCCCCAGATCCAGAAGTCGCTTTGCGGCTGCAGGAACAGGAATACAATGAATGCGGCATAGATAAGCACCCTCACCGCCACATGGATCTTTACAACGATCGGTCTCCTAAAATGCCAGCAAGCCAGCACGGCCCCAACCAGGATCTCATCAACCCTGCTTAGTGTATGAAGATAGAGGGTGAACTGCACCTTTTCTTTTTCAATAAGGCCGGGAATAAAATACCTGAAACTGATGGAAAGGGCGATCAACGCAATACAAACGGGCAATACCCTTTTTACCGGCAGCACATAGATAATGAACGGCCACACCAGGTAAAAATGTTCTTCCACGCAAATGCTCCAGAAGTGGGCAAAGGGATATTGCCATTGCATGGTTTGTATCGCATGAAAATTATTCCAGAACAGGAGATTTGGCCAGAGATCGGGGTGAGGCATGTTTGAAAACTTCACCAGGATAAAACCGAACAGGATGGCAAAATAATATAAAGGCCAGATGCGGAGCGAGCGCCTCACGATGAACTTGCCTATATGGATGTTGCTGAACCTGGTTTTTTCTACCAGTAAAAGATAGGTGATGAGGAACCCGCTGATCACAAAGAACATATTAACCCCCAATGCCATGTTTCCCATAAACACATCCAGCAGCGGTTTTAATGCCGGAAACCTGTTGAGAAATGATGGTGTGCCGATCCATCCGAAGTAAGCCTCATAGCCATGCGCAAAAGCAACGGCAATGGCACAGATAAACCGGAGCACGTCAAGGTTGTGAAAATGGACTTTGTTTTCCATTAACAGCAATTATCGTTTGGTAACGGTTATTTGCTCAATGCGTTTTTCGTAATTGGCCCCTTTAAAGATATGCCTGACATAAATACCCGGGGTATGGATCATATCCGGGTCTAATTCTCCCGGTTCAACCAGCTCTTCCACTTCGGCAATGGTAATTTTACCGGCCATGGCCATTAAGGGGTTGAAGTTGCGCGATGTGGCCCTGAAAATAAGGTTTCCGTGCTTATCGCCTTTCCAGGCTTTTACAATGGCAAAATCGCTTTTAAAAGCATGTTCCATTAAATAGGTCTTGCCATCAAACTCGCGGGTTTCTTTTCCTATGGCCACTTCTGTTCCCACACCTGCCGGAGTATATATAACGGGCATTCCGTAGCCGGTGGCCATACAGCGTGTGGCTAAGGTTCCCTGGGGGATCAGCTCCACTTCCATTTCACCGCTTAGCAGCTGCCGTTCAAATTCGGCATTTTCGCCAACATAGCTGGCAATCATTTTTTTAACCTGGCGTGTTTTAAGCATGAGCCCGATACCGAAATCATCAACACCGGCATTGTTAGAAATACAGGTAAGGTCTTTTACGCCTTTTTCCACCAGGGCGTTGATGCAGTTTTCGGGGATCCCGCACAGGCCGAAACCGCCCAGCATAATTACAGCACCGTCATTAATATCTTTTATTGCCTCTGCGGCATTTGCAACTTGTTTGGATAACATTTGGTATGGGTTATGGATTCTTTAAGTAATAAAATTTATTCGCCAATCACAGCACTGAGCCCTTCATCCAGTAATGCCTGGCACATGCCGATGAGGTCGCCACGCGCCCCTGTTTTTACGGTGGCTTTGCCTTTGGTATGAACCAGCAGGGCGCATTGTTCGGCCTGCAGTTCTTCATGCCTGCAGATGCGCACCAGGCAGTCAATTACATGGTCGAAGGTATTGATATCGTCATTATAGAGCAGAAGCTTTTGCCTGTCGGTGATCTCATCTAAAACCTCAACTAATTCTTCTTCTATTAAAACCTCTTTCATAACTTTCAGTTTGGATTAACCTGCATGGGCTTTTTCTGGAGTGAAAACCTGTTTTCGTTCCCGGCAAGTAATCGTTTAATATTGGCCCGGTGGGTATACACCACAAGCAGGCCTACAACCATGCAAAAATACACCAAATTCATTTCACTCCAATGGTGAATTAAACCGGCATATAAAGGGCTGATCAACCCGGAAAGCATAGACCCCAGGGAAATGTAACGGGTAATGGCAACGATGATGACAAATGTAACCAGGCAGCATAATGCCAGTTTCCAGTCCATGCCGGCAACCACACCGATTAAAGTAGCAATGCCTTTGCCGCCTTTAAAACCAGCAAATACAGGATAGATATGGCCGATAACGGCACACGCACCAAGCAGCATCCTGTATTCCATGGCATGGCCGGAGTAGCGTAGCTCGGCAAAAAGCAGCACAAGGCTTGAAGCTGCAAAGCCTTTTGCAAAATCAAGGAACAGCACCGAAAAACCTGCCGGTTTCCCAAGTACACGCAGGGTATTGGTGGCGCCTGCATTCCCGCTCCCGTGTTGCCTTACGTCTATGCCGAAAAATGCTTTCCCTATCCATACGCTGCTTGGAATAGAACCCAAAAGGTATGCAATGGCAGCGGCTATAATGAGATATATTGATTCAGTCATGGTGTACCGTTATTTTTTAGATGCTTTTAAAAATGCAACCTTGGCAGAGATATTGGCCAGGCGCAGTTTGTAATCATCGCTTTTCGAAATCTTGTCAATATTATCTTTTATCAGTTTATTATACAAGGGGTCGGAGCTCACGGTGTACATGATCCCTTTCTGGAATTTAAAGTAGTACCAGCTTCCCGCAACGCTCTGGATGTATACGGTAAAATCATCGCCACTTCTGCGTTTCACAATTTCCATCTTGCCTTTTACCTTGCGTTCGAGCTTATACTTATCCAGCGAGTTGATGCCCATATCGCCTTCCGATTGCAATGAACGGGTGGCCTGGTTCCATTTCATGGTTAGCTCAGAAAAGAAGATTGTTTTTTCCAGGTCGTTCACCATCCTGATGGTTTTGTCCTGTTCAATTTCCTCTACCACCTTTTCTATGTTCTTTTCCTGCACCAGTTCGGCCAGCGCATTGCTCAACAGCTTCGCATCAAACTTAGGGGCTTCGGCCGAAAGCGATTGCTCGGTTAATGTATCATGCATAAGGCGTAATGCCGGTTGCGGGAAGGGGAAATTGAGCAACATCACCATGTTCATCCTGAAGCTGGTGTCTTCAAGATTATAGTTGGCCTGGCCCGCTGCGTTCACTTCAAATTTTGTGTTTTCAAAGCCCAGCTTGATCCGGCCTTCCCCGTAAATATTTTTCTTCTCCTCATTCACCACCATGATATTTCCTTTGTTGGCGTTTTTGAAGAGCTTATCAAAACTTCCCATTTTAAACTCGTTGCTTTTTTCGTCATAAAACAAGGTTCCTTCCACTTTTAGCAGTTCAGGGTCGCTTTGGTTGCGCTTCCGTGTGAAAAACAGGGAATACACGTGTGCAGAGTCGTTGCTGATGTTAAACCCGTT
>JAZKGM010000244.1:2179-2513 GCA_040385895.1 Bacteroidota bacterium | reverse complement strand
CATGCAGCCAGCGCGATCTCAATACGGTGTTCAGCTTTTCACCCTCTTTTAAATAAGGTGTGCTAAAGCCCATTTCGATCTTTAAACGATTGGGCATTACCGTTTCAATCTTCAGTGTTTTCTGAAACATTACGCTGCCTACTTTCACTTTCACCGACCAGTTGCCGGTTGGCGATTCCATATCGGTTGCTGTATGAAAACTATAGAACCCGTTTATGGCATTGCTTTGCACCATGCGTTTATATAAGGCTCCGTTTGGATCATACAGGTCCATGGAAACAGGATGACTTGCCGGCAGGCTTTTGTTTTTATCCTCGAGGATAAACATGAGGTA
>JAZKGM010000244.1:0-2169 GCA_040385895.1 Bacteroidota bacterium | reverse complement strand
CCCCGCGTTCTCCGTATATAAACCCTTTCAGGCCTTTCTGAACCACATTGCCCGATACATCAAAATGACTTAACGATAACGAAGAACCATCATCGAGTTTTAAATAACCGCGTTGTTCTTTGTGTTTTGCAACCAATAAAAAAGGCTTGCGCGAAGGCGTCATTTTTGCGATGCCCTGTCCGTCTGTGGTTGCTGTAACGATAAGCTGTTGCTGGTAGTCGAGCACATCGAGCGTAACACCTGAAAGGGGCTTGGTTGAAATAAGATCGCTTACTGCAAAAAGGATTTCGTTGTTGCTTCCCTGCTTGGCTATAATGCCCAGGTCGCTGGCCATGATGTTGCGCGATACCCAGCGTTGCATATTGTAATAAGAGCTATGGCATGGGTTCTCGCGCTCGTTCCAGTTAAAGCCTTCTTCATAATAATCTTCGTAGCTGTCCCAATACGTGGTTTCGTTCTGCGCTGCGCCATCCCAGTTCTCTTCTTCAAACGATTGCATTTCTTCATCCGTTGTTTCTTCTGCTTTTTTGTCGTTGCCGCAACGGTATAATGAATAGGCTTTTTTAAATGTGACCTTTACATTGTATACAGCGCCCGGCTCGGTGCGGATCAATTTATCGAGCTCAATGGCAAAGCGGTTGGGTTTGCGCAGGTCAACGAGTTTATCCGTGTCAAGGCGCATGGTTTTTTTGATGAGCGGGCGACCTACCCGCACCAGCTCGCGTTTGCCGCTCAGGTCGTTCACCTGGAGAAATTGCGCCACATTGTTCTCGTATATTTTTACAACCGTAATGTCTACAGCATTTAGTCCTACTGCTTCGAAGGGCAGCATCAGTTTATTGCTGGCCGGCATGATCACCCCTTTTCCGGTAAAGCTGATGCCCGGCTTCATGTCTGTAAACTCAATGGTTTGTTTCAACCCTTCCGCAAGCGGTTTCCCCATCACATTTTTGACACCCGCATGTATGGTGATCACGTGTGTACCCGACATGCGCACACCTGGATAACATTTTACTTCATTGCTGGCAATGGTAAAACGGAGTTCGGCTATTCCGTTCACAGCCGCGTTGCTTTGCTGGATAAAAGTGATCAGTCCGTCCAGGTCCTGTGCCTGCAGAATGGGGTCAGAAAAATGCACCGATACGTATTGTTCTTCGTCATTTTCAACCGAAATACCCACCACTTTAAAATCGCCAATGGCGGGGATCTCCAGCTTGTGTTCACCTTTGGAATCCACGTTAATGGGTGAACCGTTCCAGCCGATCACCACTTCCCCGGCCTTCTCTTTTCGCAGTACACTATCAATGCGGTAGCTGTGCGTACGGCTGTCGGCAGCGTGTTCCCATTTGATGATGCATGAAGCACCATTATAGCTGGCGCTTAATAATTGCTCTATCTTTTTATCTTCTTCTGCATCTGCGGTAAGCAATGTTCCGCTCACCTGCTGGTAAAGCAATTCCTGCGGGTTCATGGCCGCAAACTTTGGAAAGCCTACTTCAAATGCCTGCTGGATGGTATTGAACTGGAATGGAAATTCCTGCAGGTCGTCCGGTACTTCGGTTATTTTATCGAGGTGAAAAACAGCCTCATATTTTGTTCCTGAAGGCAAAGGCTTTTCGGGTTTGAATTCAACGGTGGAAGCATCGATCCATTTTACCGTTCCTTTAATATCCGGATCGAAAGAGAACAGGTTTGTTTCCTGTTTCAGCGTATTGCTATCCGCAAAGCCTGCAGTGAACTGTATGCGGATGGATGATTCTTTGGAGATCGTTCCGGCCGTATATGCTGCAATGTATTTTGCAAAGGCGGGGTTGATGCGTTTGTCGGGATCAACACGCAATTGCTGAACGATCACATAAGAAACGATACCGATAGCAAGAAGAGAAACATAGAATAGCGGTTTGCCGAAAAGGCCTTTGAATCCCGTTGAAGTTGCGTTCATGGTAGTAAATTTGTTGATGCAATATAGGAGGAGGGAACATTGCTTTTGAAAATCCAAATGGAAATATTAATGCACATAATCCGGATCAAAAAAGGAGATGATGTTCTAAGCGTGTGAGGTAATTTATCGATCACGTATTGCAATGCTTATTTAGTTAAGGGCATACAATGAAACAGGTGCAAATCAAGATCTGGGAAAACATAATATTATCTTATAAGGATACAAAT
>JAZKGM010000243.1:0-5966 GCA_040385895.1 Bacteroidota bacterium | reverse complement strand
TTACGGGCTGATTTGTTGACCCTTCAACATGAACTCCCGGGCGGATGAACCTTTCAACCCTATTACAGATGACGAAGTATAACGAATACAAAAAGCTTGATTTTCCTGCATTTGAAGAGGAGATATTGAAGTTCTGGAACGAGCATAAGATATTTGAAAAAAGCGTAGATAACCGCGAAGGCGCAAAATCGTTCGTGTTTTATGAAGGTCCGCCAAGCGCCAACGGCATGCCAGGCATTCACCATGTGATGAGCCGCACCGTTAAAGATATTTTCTGCCGCTACAATACATTAAAAGGCTTCCAGGTAAAACGTAAAGCCGGTTGGGACACACACGGGCTTCCGGTGGAATTACAGGTGGAAAAAAGCCTTGGCATCACCAAAGAAGACATCGGTAAAAAGATCTCCGTGGCTGAATACAACGAAGCTTGCCGCAAAGATGTGATGAAATTTACGGATGTATGGAATAACCTCACCGAACGCATGGGCTATTGGGTGAACCTGGACGATCCGTACATTACCTACGAAGACAAATACATCGAAAGCCTGTGGTGGGTATTGAAACAGCTTTATAATAAAGGTTTACTTTACAAAGGGTTCACCATACAGCCGTATTCGCCAGCTGCCGGTACCGGCTTAAGTTCGCATGAGCTGAACCAGCCGGGGACCTATAAAGACGTAAAGGACATGACCGCAGTGGCCATGTTCAAAGCCGATAAGTCAAAGATCAACCAGGAATGGTCGTTTGCTGCCGATGACAGCTGGTTTATACAGAATGAAATTTATTTCCTGGCCTGGACCACTACTCCATGGACCTTGCCTTCCAACACCGCTTTAGCTGTTGGTGCCGATATCGATTATGTGGTTGTTAAAACGTTCAACCCGCACACGCACGAGCCTTGCGCTGTTATCCTTGCCAAAGATTTAATGGGCAAATTCTTCAAGCCTGAGCATGGTGAACTGAAACTGGCTGAATACAAAGCCGGTGATAAAGTGATCCCGTTTGAAACGGTTGTTGAGCTGAAAGGTGCAGACCTGGAAGGGATACATTATGAACAGTTATTGAGTTTTGGTGAAGTGTCTGTGCCGCAAGGGGGCGAAACAGAACCATTCCGTGTAATTACCGGTGACTTTGTAACCACCGAAGACGGAACAGGGATCGTACATATTGCCCCAAGCTTTGGTGCAGACGATTTTCGCGTGGCAAAACAGAGCGGCATAGGAAGTTTAACACTGGTTGATAAACGCGGTAAGTTTCTTGCTGAAGTAAAAGACGGGTTGTTCTTATACGGAGAAGAGTTTGTAAAAGAGGCTTACCTGAACGATGCTGAAAAAGCAGCTTCCCTGAACATACAAAAAGAAAAGCTCAGCGGGGTGATCAAAGATACTTCGAAGCTGAATTACCTGAGCGTGGATGAGCGCATCATTTTAAAACTGCAAACAGAAGGCAAATTATTTAAAAAAGAAAAATACGAGCACACGTACCCGCATTGCTGGCGTACCGATAAACCTATTTTGTATTATCCTCTGGAAAGCTGGTTTATTAAAACAACTGCTTACAAAGACAAGCTGGTTGAAGCGAATAAACTGATCAACTGGAAGCCCGAACATACAGGTACCGGCCGTTTTGGAAACTGGCTGGAGAACCTGGTGGACTGGAACCTGTCGCGTTCACGTTACTGGGGAACCCCGTTGCCGATCTGGAAAACAGCAGATGGCAGCGAAGAGCTGTGCATTGGCAGTAAGGAAGAACTGGAAATAGAAATTGGCAGATCCATAGCCGCAGGCTTTATGGATAAATCGTATGATGTAAAAGACCTGCACAAACCTTATGTGGATGAAGTGGTACTGGTTTCGCCAACGGGCAAAAAAATGTTCCGCGAACCCGACCTGATCGATGTATGGTTTGATAGTGGTGCAATGCCTTATGCGCAATGGAATTTTCCGTTCAGTGAACCAAATAACGGAGGCCTGGCCGAAAATTACCCGGCCGATTTTATCGCGGAAGGCGTGGACCAGACACGTGGCTGGTTCTTTACGCTGCATGCATTGGCCGTTCTGCTTAACGAAAGCAGTGATGAAATAAGGGCTGTGAATGAAAAGAACAACAACCCCGGCATTGCATTTAAAAATGTGATAGCAAACGGGCTGGTGCTGGATAAGAACGGCAATAAAATGAGCAAGCGCCTGGGCAACGTGGTTGATCCTTTTTCAACCATTGCCAGATACGGTGCCGATTCAACCCGCTGGTATATGCTTAGCAACAGCAACCCATGGGATAACCTGAAGTTCGACCTGGAAGGCATTGGTGAAAGCCAGCGCAAATTTTTTGGCACCTTATATAATACCTACTCATTCTTTGCGATCTATGCAAACATTGATGGTTTTGAATTTGATGAAAGTAAAGTAACCCCGGTTTCCGAACGCACGGAGCTCGACCGCTGGATCATGAGCAAGCTGAACAGCTTGATAAAGACTGTTCGTGAAAAGATGGATGATTACGATGCCACCCCGGCTGTTCGTGCCATCGAAGAGTTTACGGGCGACCATTTCAGCAACTGGTTCATCCGCTTAAGCCGCAGGCGTTTCTGGAAAGGAGAGATGAATACCGATAAAAAAGCGGCTTACGAAACTTTGTACCAATGTTTAAGCACGATCTCGCAGTTAAGCAGCCCGTTTGCCCCCTTCTTTAGCGATTGGCTGCATAAGAACCTGCGTGGTAAAAGCGAATCGGTACATTTAACCGACCTGGCTGTTGTTGATGAACAGGTGATCGACCTGTTGCTGGAAGAACAGATGGAATACGCACAGAAAATATCTTCATTGGTGTTATCCATTCGTAAAAAGGAAAACATTAAGGTGCGTCAACCGTTATCCAAGATACTGATCCCTATGGTTGACCCTAGAATTAAAGATGAAATCAAGCATGTTCAGGACCTGATCCTTTCGGAAGTGAATGTGAAAGAACTCGAATTTATTGCTGAAATCGAAAGATCCATTAAGCCGAACTTCAGGGTATTGGGCAAAAAGGTGGGGGCAAAAATGAAAGCTGTTGGCGACATCATTTCAGGCATGTCGGCAACCCAGATCGCCCAATTGGAACAAACAGGCATCTTAAATGTGGCAATTGAAGGAGCCGAAATGCAACTGGAACTGAGCGATGTGGAAATATTGTCGAAAGATATTCAGGGGTATAAAGTGGCCAATGAAGGTAAGGTAACAGTGGCCCTGGATATTGAAATTTCACCCGAATTGAAGCTGGAAGGCATTGCACGTGAGTTGGTTAGCAAACTTCAGACATTGAGGAAAGAAACCAACCTGGAAGTAACCGATAAAATTAATGTGGTGGTTGAGCCGCATGCGTATATAAACGATGCTATAAATGCTTATAAAACATATATTTGCACCGAAATTTTAGCAAATAAGCTCGAGAACGCAGCAATAGCGGGAGCTTCGGCAGAAATTGAGGTTGATGAACACCTTATAAAAGTTCAACTAACAAAAGCTAATTAACTCCCTTATGGCGAAGAAACCGATAAAGAAAGCAGTTAAACCTGCTCCGAAAAAAGTTGCTAAACCTGCAGCTAAAAAGGTTGTAAAACCAGTAGCTAAAAAAGCAGCTCCGAAAAAAGCAGCAAAGCCTGCTCCAAAGAAAGTGGTTGCTAAAAAAGCAGCAGCAAAGAAAGTAGCTCCTAAAAAAGTGGTGAAACCGGTGGCTAAGAAGGCGGTGGCTAAAGCAGCTCCGAAAAAAGTAGTTAAGCCGGTTGCTAAAAAAGCAGCAGCAAAGAAAGCAGCTCCGAAAAAAGTGGCGAAGCCGGCAGCTAAAAAGGTTGCCAAACCGATGGCTAAAAAAGCAGCCCCAAAAAAGGCAGCAGCGAAAACGGCTCCTAAAAAAGCGGTGAAGCCTGTTGCCAAACCGTTGGCTAAAAAAGCACCTGCAAAAAAGGCAGCAGCAAAAGCAGCTCCTAAAAAGCCTGTTGCTAAAGTGGCCCCCAAAAAGGTGGTTAAAGTGGCGGCCAAAAAAGTGGTAGCTAAGCCAGCACCAAAAAAAGCAATAGCGAAACCAGCTCCTAAAAAAGCGATCAAGCCTGTTGCCAAACCGGTGGCTAATAAAGCGGCAGTTAAAACCGTTGCTAAGCCGGCAGCACCTGCTCCTAAAGCGGCAAAACCCGTTGCTAAACCGGTGGTGAAACAGCCGGTTAAAGCGCTTAAAAAAGCGATGCCGGTTGCAGCTAACCCGATCCAGAAAATACTGGAGAAAAAGGA
Source organism: Bacteroidota bacterium (assembly GCA_040385895.1). Taxonomy (GTDB): domain Bacteria; phylum Bacteroidota; class Bacteroidia; order UKL13-3; family UKL13-3; genus UBA6183. Next base: position 1,701 of record JAZKGM010000243.1, on the reverse strand, counting down.
AGAAGTGGAAAGAGCAGTGGCTGCTAAGCCTGTTCATTTCACCGAGAAAAAAGATACGCTTGAAAGGGCCACGGAAGCAAAACGATATAGTGATGTTGACCTGGGTGAGTTCAAAGAGATCATCAACAGGAAATTGGAAAGCGCACGCAAAGAATTGAACGACCTTGTTGACCAGATGCAGAACCCGGGCATTAATGCCGGTGATGATGCTGATAACTCTTACAAGACATTGGAAGACGGTTCATCGAGCCAGGAGAAAGAATACATTGCACAGTTAGCAGCACGCCAGAAAAAATTCATTGAGAATTTAGAAAATGCGCTGGTGCGCGTAGAGAATAAAACATATGGAATCTGTAAGGTAACCGGTAAACTGATCCCTAAAGAACGTTTACGTGCTGTGCCTCACACCACGCTGAGCATGGAAGCAAAGCTTCAGCAATATAAATAAACCACATCATTTGTGTGCTGAACGCATACAGAAAGTATATATGGAAACGGCTACCAATTTGGTAGCCGTTTTTATTTTGCAATAAATTATGTGGTTCTCTTTAACAGGTATTGTTCCAGCTGGTTGAACGTACCGCCAAATCCCTGCTCCATACTTTCTGTCATTGAATAATAAGTGGCTTCCTGTTCGTTGGTCGGGTCAATAGGATGCCCCTCCAATGCTAACGTGGTAACCCCCTTGTGTTCTGTTAATGTGATCCTGTTGAATACTTTATCCGGAAATTCGATAGGGAAGGGTGCCTTGCATACATTCCCTTCTTCGTCAGAAAAGGAGCTGATGAATTCGATGAGGTCGGGGCTGCTTATGTTTTTATACTGGAACAATCCCCACATCACGTGCCCGTTTCCTTCCATTTTGTAATGTGTTTTTCCCCCGGCCCTGAAATCGAAATGGGTTACCGAAACCGGCATCCCGGTCGGTCCCCACCATTCGGCAAATGCTTCTGCCGATGAGAATGCTTCAAAAACCAAAGCTTTAGGAGCATTGAAATGACGGACTATTTTTAGCCCTTCCTTTTTGTTTGAATGCGCTGTCATATTATATTTTGTTTAATCTGTTTTTTGCCTGGACCTTAGTGAGGTATTTATCTAAGGAATCAAGTTTTATGTTCCACAATTGGCGGTATTGATCCACCCATTCGGCCACCTCCTGTAACGCGTCCATTTTTGCTTCGCAAAACCGTTCACGTCCTTCCTGGCGGATCATCACCATGCCACACTCAGTAAGTATTTTGATGTGCTGTGAGATGGCCGGCCTGCTGATGCCGAAGTTTTCGGCAATGCTGTTTAAGTTCATTGCATCATGTGCAATAAGCTGTAAGATCTGCCGCCTTGTAGGATCGGCAATGGCCTGGAAAACATCCCTGCGTGCTTCAATAGACATATTATGTAAGTAAATGCTTACGCAAATTGATTTTGCAGCTTACTGTTGCACCTGGGAAAATGATCGCTGTTTTTAGGTTTTTATTTCGAACGCTTGTGTCTTACTTGCATCTTTTTCGTAAGATCGTCATCTTTAAATACTGAAAATGAATAACCTGTATGATTTTGAAATGATATATTGCGATATAAGAGATTCTTTGTCAGGTTCTGCGCCTGGCAATGCTTAGCCTTGCATGTTCACACCTAAAAACAATTACAAAACGATGAAACGTTCAGAGATCAATCCCATGCCCGAATATTTCGACAGGTACA
>JAZKGM010000242.1:0-13229 GCA_040385895.1 Bacteroidota bacterium | reverse complement strand
AAAACCGATGTGATAAAACCTGAGCAGCGAAAGTACCTGTTAAATTCCCTGATCCTTTATTACAATGAGCACCTCAATGGGTTCAGCAACATGAAAAGCCACGAAATACTTTCTGAAGTATTGGAGTAGCCCGTTCTAGATCCTTTCATACACCTGGAAACTGAACGGACAGGCATTCTTCTCATCCGCCTCATGGTATTCGTTTTTTACCTGCTTAAACGCTGTTTCATCCAGGGTTAGAAAAAAAGTATCTGCCTTAAACGTGTGATGGATCCTGGTGAGGTATACCTTATGCGTAAGCGGTAAGGCTTCTTCCAAAATAACCCCGCCCCCGATGATCACCAATTCCAATTCGTTCTTCGTTTTGGCAAAGGTGATGGCTTCTTCCACCGAATGAACAATAACACATCCTTCTATAATAAGTTCTTTATTCCTGGTAATAACAATATTGGTGCGGTTTGGCAAGGGCTTGCCAATGCTGTCGAATGTTTTACGCCCCATGGCGATACAATGGCCTGTGGTGATCTGTTTAAAGTATTTCAGGTCGGCCGGCAAATGACATAGCAATTGATTATTCACTCCTATTCCATTGGCTTCGTCTGCGGCAACCAGCATTGATATGATCATAATTCCTGATTTTTTTTGGGTAAAATTAATCCTTGGCAACCGTTTAACGATAAATATTGACTAATTATTTAAAGTTAAATATCTTCACCAGATGAACAGGTGGTTTACGGCCATGGCTATAATCCTCATAGCAGTTTTGTCTTCGTGCCAGCAAATTTATTGGCAGCGAAGCAAAGTGCGTGTACGCCAGCCTTTAAGAGCCCCTTCTATACAGGTTTTTGTGAACAACCACAGGTCCCCGTTTTTTAATGAAACGTTCAACAAAGACCTTAAAACCATTTGCGAAAAGGAATTTTTACGCATGGGGTATTGCCTTAATTTTAAAGACACGCCCGATTTTACCGCTACGGTTAAAATTGATATGGACTCTTTTTCAACCAAAGGTTATTATGTAATAGGAACCGGTGGACCGGGTTTTTTCTGGAAACATTACCGGAAAGACAAAGTTTATGCGATCCTGTTCGATTATAAAATAAGCAACACCCGCAATAAAAAAACGAAGTGGGAAGAAAAAAACGACATCTACTTTTTTGATAACATAAACCGCGATTCGCGCAGAAGCATCAATATGGTGAAATATACCATACGCTACGGTAAATAATTATCGCTTTATAAGCTCAGCATAGGTTGGTTGCGCAACACCTCTTATCACACTTCAGATAACCTGAGGTATGCATCAGGTGACGGACAACGCACTTAACCTGCTCCTAACACATGAAAAGGTGAACAGCTAGGTGGCTAATGTATATAACAATTCCACATTGCCGCGCAGGTCGATAAAAAGCAATGAACATTCAACCGGTACTCATTTTCTCCGCCCTGCTCGTTTTTTTCTGTTCTTGGTTCAGCATGAATTTCATCCGCAAGGGTGGTTACAAATTTTTTATGGCATTCGATCTCTTTATCCAGCGATGACAGGTCGACCTTCCCGGGATCTAAAAGATTGGAATACGCACCGCAATCCTGGTGTTCAATAATATAAATGTCTTTTATTTTATGGAGGTTAACAGTAAGCTCAATGTGGTCGTTCAGGCTTTTTTTCCAGTGCGTGTATTTTTCATACTGGCCATGGGCAAATAAATGGCTGTGCTTTTCCGAACAAAGCAGCGAAGCACCGGCCAGTATAAAATGATCATACCGGTTCTGCAGGTTATCGAAATGCAAAAAATTAACCAGGTTATCTGTTAAGCGCAAGGTCCATGCAGCTGATGGCCAATACATTTTTTTAGGGAGCTTGTACGCTGAAGCAGGCGGATAGTTTAGTTTAGTTCAGACATGCTTGTTTGTTTGGGCTTACATTATACAATGTTGTGCAACAGTTCGCGGGCCGTTAAAATACCTCAGTGGCTATCGCTTTGGTTGCTTCGCTAAGGCCCATGGTATAATAATGTAAAACAGGTGAACCCGATTGTTTTAATTCTTTCGATTGTTGAATGGCCCATTCAATGCCTACCTGTTTCACCGCCTTATCATCCTTGCATTTTTCCACCTCGGTCACCAGGTCATCCGGCAGATCGATGTGAAAGATCTTAGGCAAAGCCACGAGTTGTTTTTTGCTGGCCAGGGGTTTCAACCCGGGAACGATCGGAACTGTAATTCCGGCCTCACGGCATTTATCTACAAAGGCAAAAAACTTTTTATTGTTAAAAAACATCTGGGTTACAATATAATCGGCACCGGCATCTACTTTTTGTTTAAGCCAGCGCATATCGCTTGACATATTCGGGGCTTCAAAATGCTTTTCGGGATAACCGCTCACGCCAATGCAGAAATTTGTAGGAAATGCATTTTCCAGGTCTTCATCCATATACTTCCCGTTGTTCATCGCAGTCACCTGCCTGATCAATTCCAACGAATCTTTATTGCCGTCAGGTTCAGGAACAAAATTCGGTTCGTTCTTTATGTTATCGCCACGCAAGGCAAGCACATTCTGGATCCCTAAAAAGTTAAGATCGATCAATGCATTTTCGGTTTCTTCTTTGCTAAAGCCACCACAGATCAGATGCGGAACGGCCTGCACTTTGTAACGGTTCATTAAAGCGGCACAGATGGCTACCGTTCCCGGGCGTTTGCGGGTATATACCTTATCGAAACTCCCGTCTTTGCGTTTGCGTAAAATAAACTCTTCCCGGTGATAGGTTACATCAATAAAAGCCGGCTTAAATTCCATTAACGGATCTATGCCTTTATACAGGCTGTTGATGTCTTTTCCTTTAAGAGGGGGTAATATTTCTATAGAAAATAATGTTTGTTTTGCGTCTTTAATGATGTCCGTTAGCTTCATGCCGATGAGGGTTCCTTTACCCGCAAAACTATACGTTTACGCTAAAAATCATAGCATGTAATTATTTTATGGCTGTTTTTTGATGAGCCTTTGGGTGATGCGCTCCCCTTTATCGGTTGTTATCAGTAGCAGGTAAAGGCCTTCAGGCAGGTTACCCGCAGGATAGGTATAACCAATAAGCCCTTTATCCTGCTGCTTATTTACAGCCAGCTTTTTCACCAGCCGCCCGTTAATGTCAACAACGCTTATGTCAAGGTTACGGGCTTCATTCAGTCCAACCTCTATTGTAAACTGGTCACCAACCGGGTTGGGGTACAAATTAAATGTATAAATAACCCCTGCATGGTTCCCGCATGCATCGAAATACTTGCAGGTGGATGCCGGCTTATTGTTATTCAGTGCATCAAGCTCGGCCTTAAGCTCATTGGCAACCTCTTCGTGTAATGCATGTAAGAACAGGGAATCGGGCTTATACCATGCAATCAGGCCAATGTGTTTATTGCTGCTTTTGTATCGTTCTTCCACGTCAATTTTAACCGGTACAAAAGAACCCAGCTGGCCGACCAGTTTTTCCCTGTCCTCATTTCTTTTCTGTTTCATAAACTGTTCGTTCTCCAGTTTATTAAGCGGAATTTCATCTCCGTTGTCCAGGTTATACATATACCACACCAGGCCTGTTGAATTAGTAACAAGCACCGGGCTTGGATATTTTGTTCCTGAAGCCATCTTCATATCATAGGTTTTTTTGAACGAAAGCGTATCCTGTGGATGTAATACCACTTGTTTTGCAGGTTTATCCCCGGCAAATTCCACTGCCGGTTTTATTCTGAATTCGTGCTCGGAGCCCGACCTGTTGTAGGTGCTGTAAATCGTGGTTCTATCTGTAATTGCAGAAGGGATATTTGTGCCTTTCTCATTTTGTGTGATGCCTAACTTTTTCTTTTCCTCCACGGTGAGGTTAAGAAATTTAACAAGCGACAGATCAGGTTTTGTTGCGTAATAGAACGAAGCAACTGCTTCCGTGAATTCTTCGGATAATTCATACCAGATAACCAGCCGGTCTTCATTACTTACAATAATTCCGGCCAGGTTATGCGCCTCTTTTACAAACGCAGAGTCAGTTTTTACGCGACTGTGCGGATTGTTTCTTACATGGTTTATTTTGCTTATGTTAAAATCACTAAGCGCCACTGGCGTAAATGCATTCAACTTTTCAAAGTCGGCTTCTTTCAACCTGAGGTAAGCTTTTTGCAAGCTCATTAGCTCTGCATGGCCGAAAACAGAAGCAGGCGAAAGAACCGGAGCAGGCCATTCTTTTACCAGTGAAGAAAGCTGATCAGCCGGTTCATACCAAAAAAGATAATTATGATGAACCTTTACCGGCACTAAATTCCGGCAACTGTTTACAAATTGCTGCTCATTCAGTTTTTGCCTGGTGAGATTAGAAACCGAATCAGGATAGTGATAAAAATAGGATATCGTGCTCATATCAATATTGGTGAGTGCTACCGGCATCAGATCAATATCCCACTTTCTTACTTTTACTAAATCCGGGCTGTTGTGCGGAAAAATAACAGACGATTCTGTTCCCATAATTCTCAGCTCATGCACTTTATTGTGGCGCACTACCCGGTTATCATAACTAAACACATTTTTATCGGCCTTTATTCTGAGCTTATTTAACGCTGCACGTTTGGGGTAAATAATATGAGTTGTTAGCTCACGGATTAACAGGCTATCAATACTAACTGGAGAAGCGTGATAATTTATGGGAGAATAGTGAGCCAGTATGGTATAATACGCATTGATGTTTATATGCCGGTATTTAAGCATGATCTCATCCCTGATGCCTGGAGGCAATGCCCTGAAAAAGCTATCTTCTGCCTTAAACCAGAAGATCAGCTTTAAATCATGGCTTAAAGGGCCAGGTTTAGCCTTCAGCTCCACAAAAACAGGAACTAAAAAAGAGGCCACCTCATGCTGAAACAGTTTTGGATATTCCGCACTTACATTGTGTTCTATAGCCTGTACCGATGTGTCTTTTTTATTAATCCTGGTTAAAAGTGCAGGCCAGAATGTTTTAGAACCTGTTATAATCTCTGCCTCATTTGTTTGTGTGATATTTGTGCGGCTGCTTCCATGTTCTTCTATTTCTATTTTATAAAAAGGGTACATAAAGGAAGTGAGCCCATTCCCTGTTTGTCGTTCTCCGCGATCCGTTATATTAGCATAGGTTAAGGTATTTCCATTCGTAATTATCCCAAGCCCTGCAAGCTCTTCATCACTTAAAACTACATATCCGCTTTCGTTAATATAAGCTTTACTTTGCCCGGTCATTTCTACTTCCGGTGCATCATTATTACCATAAACAGGTAGCTGTAAAACACCAGTTGAACCTTCAATTTTCATGGCTCCTGGTTCATTGCTGTTCATTCGTATGGAAGGCTCATGAATAATTCGGGCCTGCTGCTGTTGCTTGTCTTTTACATCGGGCTGATTTTCAGTTCCGGATCCTGTTTTAATTTCAGTTTCAGCAAGTATAACCTCCGGGGCCGGTTGGTTGGTTATTAATAACCAAACAGCGAGTGTGCATGCACTTAATGTGATCATGGTGATAAAAATGTTAAGGTTGAACCATCGTTTCTTTTTAACAACCACACCTGTTCTGCCAAGCAGGTTTTCGAGTTCCGTTTTATCCATTACGGGTTCCTGGGCCCGCGCCACATCAAAATAAGCCTGCAGTTTATCGTTCATACCAAACTCCTTTCGTATTTATGGATAATTCTTCTTTCCATTCCAGCTGCTTTGCCAATGCTTTCCTGGCCCGCGAAATGCTGCTTTTTACACCTTCAATGCTCATGTGATGCAAACCTGCGATCTGCTCCATGGTTAACCCGCTCACTTCATACCAAACCAAAGCTTCCCGTTGTTTCTGCGGCAACTTATGCAGCGCCAGGTTCAACTCGTACCTCATCAGGCTGCTTTCACTCCCGCTCGTATCCCTTTTTGTTTGTGCTGAAGCCGGGTCAAACCATCCCCAGAACTTTTTGCGCCTCAGCTTCCTGTTAACCAGGTTGCTTGCCACGCTAAACATGTAACCAAGCAGTGCATCATTGTCCCTCACATTTTCAACATTTTCGTACGTTACCAGGATGGTTTCGCTAACAATATCTTTTGCCTCCTCTTTATCCCATACCAGCGTTTGCACAAAACGACACAACCTTGCATGCAAAGGCTCATATAGGGTCATAAAGTACTGCTGCCTGGCCCGGGTTGGTTCCAAAAGAATATGTGGTTGTTATGTCAGTAGGTTGTTTAAATAAGTAAAAAAGTTTCAACCCCTTGCCTGAAAAGTATAAACCAACTATGAATCAGTCAGATAAATTATTCGGTATTGGTATTTAAAACAACCCTTAAGTACTTGTTAACTGCCATTGTGCCCTGCTATAATCGCTTGGCTTTATTTGTGTTAAATTGGGCAAAAAACGCGTAGCGTAAGCAAATTTGTATTATTTTTACCGCCCTTTAAAAACAAGAAGGATAACAGAAAACACATGATAGGTTCGATATTTAATACCCTCACCAAAATTTTCGGGAGTAAATCCGAAAGAGACCTCAAGCCCATTTTACCGTTAGTTAAAGAAATAAACGATCATTACGCACAGCTCAGCAACATCAGCAACGATGAGCTTCGTGGCAGAACGGCTGAATTCAAAGAGGCCATTGCCGAATATTTAAAAGAAATCGATGCCGAAATTGACGGCATTAAACAGCAAACAGATGCAGAGAACGTTGATATGCATGAGAAGGACGATCTGTTTAAACAGCTTGACAAGCTTAAAAAGAAACGTGACGAAGAGCTTGAAAAAGCCCTGATGCAAATTCTGCCGCAGGCTTTTGCCGTGGTTAAAGAAACTGCCCGCAGGATGAGTGAAAATGAAGAAATCATTGTAACAGCAACCGATTTCGACAAACAATTGTCGACCCACAAGCGGACCAAAAAACCGGTGCGCATTGAAGGGGATAAAGCCATATGGAGCAACACCTGGGAAGCAGCCGGGGTTCCTGTTACCTGGAACATGGTTCATTATGATGTGCAGCTGATCGGTGGGATCGTTCTTCACCAGGGAAAAATTTCGGAGATGGCAACGGGTGAAGGTAAAACCCTTGTTTCAACCTTGCCTGCCTATTTAAATGCATTGGCCGGGCTTGGTATCCACATTGTAACCGTGAATGATTACCTGGCACGAAGGGATTGTGAATGGAACGGCCCTTTGTTTGAATTCCACGGATTAAGGGTTGACTGCATCGACTACCATCAGCCAAATTCACCGGAAAGACGTAACGCCTATACAGCTGATATCATTTACGGAACAAACAATGAATTTGGTTTCGATTACCTGCGCGATAACATGGCCCGCGAAACATCCGACCTGGTTCAGCGCAAGCATCATTTTGCCATGGTGGATGAGGTGGATAGCGTGCTGATCGATGACGCACGTACCCCATTGATCATTTCAGGCCCGGTGCCTAAAGGCGATGACCAGCAATTCCACATTTTAAAACCACGTATCGAAAAAATTGTAAGCGCACAAAAAGCTTACATTAATACCGCTTTAAATGAAGCTAAAAAACTCATAGCAGCCGGAAACGACAAAGAAGGCGGCTTTAAATTATTACAGGCTTACCGCGGTTTGCCTAAGAGCAGCGCTTTAATTAAATTTTTAGGCGAGCAGGGAACACGACAGATCCTGCAGAAAACAGAAAACTATTATTTACAGGATCAGCAAAAGGAAATGCATAAGGTTGATGCCGACCTGTATTTTACCATTGAAGAAAAAAACAACTCGATAGAACTTACTGAAAAAGGTGTTGACCTGATCACTGCCTCTGGTGAAGATGCACAGTTCTTTATCATTCCAGATGTAGGCGGCATGATCGCAGAGATCGAAAAAACGAGCGGAACGGATGAAGATAAAGCGAAGCACAAAGAACAGCTGATGCTTGATTTTTCCATCAAATCAGAACGCATCCATTCGGTTAACCAGTTGCTTAAAGCGTATTGCATGTTCGACCGTGACGTGGAATACATTCTTGCCGATGGCAAAGTAAAGATCGTTGATGAGCAAACAGGCCGCGTGCTTGACGGAAGGCGCTATAGCGATGGCCTTCACCAGGCTATTGAAGCAAAAGAAAATGTAAAGGTTGAAGCAGCTACGCAAACCTATGCCACCATTACCTTGCAGAATTATTTCCGGATGTATCATAAGCTGGCCGGTATGACGGGTACTGCAGAAACGGAAGCGGGTGAGTTCTGGGAAATTTATAAACTGGATGTTGTTGTTATTCCTACCAACCGTGCTATTTCACGTAAGGATGAAAACGATGTGATCTACAAAACAAGGCGCGAAAAATACAACGCGGTTATTGATGAAGTTCAAAAACTAACCGAAGCCGGAAGGCCGGTGCTGGTTGGTACAACTTCGGTTGAGGTGAGTGAAACGCTGAGCAAGATGCTCCAGTTACGCAAGATCAAACACAATGTGCTTAATGCGAAACAGCATCAGCGTGAGGCGGATATTGTTGCAGAAGCAGGACAGGCCGGAACGGTGACGATTGCCACCAACATGGCGGGTCGTGGTACGGATATTAAACTGGGTGCAGGTGTTAAGGATGCGGGAGGATTGGCCATTATCGGTACCGAGCGCCACGAATCAAGGCGAGTTGACAGGCAGCTCCGCGGGCGTGCCGGTCGCCAGGGAGATCCGGGTTCATCACGTTTCTTTGTTTCCCTTGAAGATGACCTGATGCGTTTATTCGGCAGCGAACGTATTGCTTCTGTAATGGACCGTTTGGGCATGAAAGAAGGAGAGAACATTGAACACTCGATGATCACTAAAAACATTGAGCGTGCACAACGCAAGGTGGAACAAAACAACTTTGGTATCCGTAAACGTTTGCTGGAGTATGATGATGTGATGAACAGCCAGCGTGAAGTGATTTATACCAAACGCAGAAATGCCTTGTATGGCGAAAAGCTGGACCTTGATTTCAGCAACATGCTTGCCGATATGACACATGAAATGGTTGAGCAATACAAAGACACTAAAAACTATGCGGAGTTCAAGCTGGAGTGCTTGAGGTTGTTTGCTTACGAACCGAAAATTGATGAGCAAACCTTCCATGCTTTAAAAGAACAGGAACTTGCCGATACATTTTACAACGAATTACTGGAACACTATAGCCAGAAAAGCCAGCACATTGCACAAAGCGCATTCCCGGTTATAAAAGGGGTTTACGAGAACCAGGGGCAACAATTCGACACCATAGGCGTTCCGTTTACGGACGGCATCCGCGGCATTCAATTGGGTGTTAACCTGAAAAAAGCATACGAAACCCAGGGGGCTGAAGTGATAAAAACGTATGAAAAATTCACCATGCTTCATTTAATTGATGATGAATGGAAAGAACACCTGCGTGAGATGGATGAGTTGAAACAATCGGCACAAAATGCCGTGCTTGAGCAGAAAGATCCTTTGCTGATCTATAAACTGGAGTCGTTTAATTTATTTAAAGATATGCTGAGCCGTGTTAACCGCGAAACGCTGAGCATGTTGTTTAAAGGATTTATTCCGCAGCAGGAAGAGGCACAACCGCAGGTAAAGCCGGTGCAGCAGATGAGACAAGCGCCACAGCCAAAGCTTCAAACCAGCAGAACGGATGACATTGCACAGGCGCTAAGGGCCAATGCCGAAGCGCGCGAAAGTGCAGGCGAAATGCCGAAGCAACAGCAGATCATCAACTCGGCTAAAATAGGCCGCAACGATCCCTGCCCTTGCGGAAGCGGGAAAAAATATAAAAGCTGTCACGGGAAAGAAGAACTGGCGTAAGAAAGGAAGTAATTAGGGATTAGTGAAGGGTAGTTAGAAGTACTGATTACTACTAAATGAAACGAGAAAAATGCAAGAACTGAACAAATATATTGAGCATACAAACCTTAAACCGGACTGCACACAGGCTGATGTAATAAAGCTATGTGAAGAAGCGATGGAGCACCAATTTTACGGAGTGTGCGTGTCGCCTTATTTTGTGCAGCTGGCAAAAAAAACCATTAAAAAAGCGCCCGTAAAGATCATCAGCGTGGTGGGCTTTCCTTTTGGCTACAATACAGTGGCCAGCAAGGTGGAAGAAACCAAAAAAGCCATTATGGGCGGTGCAGATGAAATTGATGTGGTGATGAACATTGCCGCGTTTAAAAGTGGTGATGATGCTACCGTGCTCAACGACCTGCAGGCTGTGATCATGGCCTGCCATCTTCAGAACAAAATTGCCAAAGTAATTATTGAAACGGCATTGCTTACAAAAGAAGAAATTGAAAAAGCATGCAGGCTTTGCGTGGATAGTGAAGCGGATTTTGTGAAAACATCTACCGGCTATGCTGCCCATGGTGCAAAAGCAGAAGATGTTGAGCTGATGCGTAAAGTGCTTCCTGCTAAAATTAAAATCAAAGCAGCCGGGGGTATTAAAGACACCGCAAGTGCCGAAGCACTGATCAATGCAGGTGCAGCGCGGATCGGAACCTCAGCCGGTATTGCCATTGCAGGAACAGTAGAAACCGAAAACGTTAATTAGCAATATGAAAATTGCAGCCTTCATCACCGGTTTATTTTTTGCCTGTTTCGCACAGGCACAGCATGTGCAGGTTCTGGGAGATGCTGCGCTCGATAGCCTGGTGGCAAAACATGCAGAAGCGAATAAAACCGCGAATGGAATACAAGGCTACCGCATCCAGATATTTTTTGGCAGCGAGCGAAAAGAAGCTAACGAGGCGCGCACAAAATTCCTGCAATTGTTTCCCGAAACAGAAGCCTACCTGGTTTACCAGGCGCCTTACTTTAAAGTACGCGTAGGCGATTACCGGAACCAGCTGGAAGCACAACCCGTTTACCATTCGGTGCTGAACCAGTTTGATAAGGTGTTTATTGTGCCGGATAAGATTAATTTGCCTAAACTCTAAGTTTTAGTTCATAGGTAACAGATCATAGTTCATAAAGTATGGCATTTCAATTTGAAAATTTATTGGTTTGGCAAAAAGCTTTAGAGATTACAGAGATTGTTAACCGTATTGCCAATAAATTTCCAAAAGAAGAAACTTATGTGCTGGCTGCTCAACTTAAACGCGCTGCTGATTCTACGGCACTTAATATTGCCGAAGGTTCGCAAGGACTTGCTAAATAATCATCTAAATTTGACGCTCTTCACTATGATCTATCAACTAATAACTACTAACTAAACATGAAATTAGTAACCTATACAAAAAGCAACCACGCTCCCGACCTTGGGATCCTGATCAATGAAAATATATACAGCCTTAACGGGCTGGATTCATTATTGCCAAATAACATGCGTGCATTTTTAAATGGTGGCGATGAAACAATGAATAAGGCCAAACAACTTGATGCGGACCTGAAATCGGGTAAAGTGAGGGCAGAAGCAATTGCCCTGGGCGAAGCTACTTTGCTGGCACCGGTGAATGAGCCTACTTCGTGCCGCGATGGTTATGCGTTCCGCCAGCATGTGGCTGCAGCACGCAGAAACCGGGGTGTGCCCATGATCCCTGAATTCGACCAGTATCCTATTTTCTATTTCACCAATCACAATGCCTTACAAGGCCCGGGTGAAATTGAATGCATGCCCGATCATTTCGAAAAGCTTGACTTTGAACTGGAGGTTGCCATTGTAGTGGGAAAAAAAGGCCGTAATATAAAAGCAGCCGAAGCCGATCAATACATTGCAGGCTACACCATCATGAACGACATGAGCGCACGTACCCTTCAAATGGAAGAAATGCTGCTCAACCTCGGCCCTGCAAAAGGAAAAGATTTCAGCACGGTGATAGGCCCTTATTTTGTAACACCCGATGAACTGGAACAATACCTGGTTCCTGCAAAGCCAAACCATGTTGGAAACAACCATAACCTGGACATGAAATGCTGGGTAAATGGTGTGCTGGTGAGCGAAGGCTCTGTGTCGGATATGGACTGGACCTTTGCAGAGATCCTGGAACGCTGTGCATACGGGGTTGATATTTTACCCGGTGATGTAATTGGCAGCGGAACAGTTGGCACGGGTTGTTTTCTTGAATTGAACGGAACCGGTTTATTAAATGATAAGTCGTTTAAACCGCAATGGCTGCAACATGGTGATGTGGTGGAAATGGAAATAACGGGCTTAGGCAAACTGAGCAATACCATTAAAAAAGCCGATACCAGCTTCAGCATCCTGAAACTCAAGAAAGCTGTACCCTCGGCCTAAACACTGCTCCGAATTATTAAGCGACCCGCTATTTCATTCAACCCTTTCGTTGATTAATGGCGTAAGCTTAAAATGACATTTGCTTAACATTGACAACATGTTCTTCCTGCATTTTTGTTCAACAAAAACAGGTTATGAAAAACAATGCACTTTATGCGATCATCTTATTGCTGATCGGTTCAGCCTTTCTTGCCTTTTCAAAACAAAACATACAGGCAGTAGCTTTTGCTGCCATTTGTTTTATTTTTCTAACTTTTCCATTTACCCTTTTTGTTGTGCACCTGGTAAAAAAACTGTTCGGATCGCATAAGCAGGAAGAAGAAATTGCATTGGGAATAGGGGCTTAAGCAAAGAGCTGTGTTAAGCAAGAACTAAAATGCAGAGAGGTAAACATTAAACGTAGTACCCTGGTTTATTGCAGAGCTTACCGTAACAATGCCTTTGTGATTTTCCACGATCCTTTTAACAATGGCCAGGCCTATTCCCGTCCCTTTATATTTATCCTGCGGATGCAGGCGCTGGAACAGTTCAAAGATCTTTTCACTATACACCTGGTCGAACCCTATCCCGTTATCGGCAATGCTGATGTGGTAGTATTCCTGGTCAGGCACCAGGCTTCCATGAGCGAGTTCACTGCCCTTAACCATCCTGCTCTTGATACTGATCACCGCAGCCCGCATAGGGTCTGAGAACTTAAGGGAATTGCTTACCAGGTTATAAACGAGTTGCCGCACCTGGAAAGGAATTGCATGGATCTTACCAAGTTGGTTAAACTGGATTACAGCCTTGCTGGTCTGAACTTCTTCCTGCAGATCGGCCTCTACTTCTTTCACAATTTCATCGAGGTCTAAACTTTCGAGCTTATCGTCCTGGTCGGAAGTGCGCGAGTAGGTGAGCAGGTCATTGATCAGGGCCTGCATACGTTCTGCTGCAGATTGCATCCTTTTAAAATAATCTTTGCCCGTTTCCGAAAGGTTCCCATATTCTTTTTCAAGGATGTGTA